>JAYGEH010000590.1:0-1875 GCA_046582475.1 Rhodospirillales bacterium | reverse complement strand
GCGCGTTGATCAAACAGGGGCGTAAATTGGCAGCGGCGGTATGAAAACCAGTGCGCGTCTACCGGAAATTGGATGGCGTGTGACGGAGATGGTTTGCATCCCGACATGCTACACTGAAAAGTCGATCGAAGTCAGAGTGCTTAACGTGACAATGCCGGGGCGCGTCTGTTTTGAAGTGTATACTGCATTGATTCTTGTAATAGAAGCCAGGTCTGACGGTATGGAAAATTGAGTTCATCTGGGAAATGGGGGTTTAATAGTCTGCATAAACTTGCTAAGTTGAGAATGGATTTCAGTTCAAAATTAATCGAGCAGCCCAAACAGGGAGTCACACCATGTTCAAATCCAAATTACTGTTGCTGGCGCCGCTGGCCGCTTTTGTGGCTGTACCGGTCCAGGCCCAGAACCTCAAAATCGGCTGGATAACCACACTGACCACGCCGGCCGCGCTGATCGGTAGGCAATTGGTCAAGGGCGCCGATCTGGCACTCGATCATATCGGCCACAAGATGGGCGGGCGCAACGTCAAGATTCTTTATGAGGATGACGGGTTCAATCCGAAAACCGGCAAGCAGAAAACCGAAAAGCTCCTGAAAAAAGACAAAGTCGATCTTATGGCCGGCTATATCTGGAGCCACGTGTTGAACGCCTCGGCGCCGATGGTGCTCAAGGCCGGCAAGTTTTTCTTCAGCGCCAATGCCGGCCATTCGATTTTCGCCGGCAAGAAGTGCAACAAGAATTTCTTCAACGTTTCCTGGGAAAACAGCCAGAACGCCGCCGCCACGGGCGAATTGCTCAACAAGCGCGGTGTCAAGAGCCTCTACATTCTATCGCTCAACTACGCCGCCGGAAAACAAGTGGTCGGCGGTATCGAGCGCACCTACAAGGGCAAGGTCGTGGGCCGGGATCTGGTGCCGCTGAACACCACCGACTGGTCCGCCGAGCTGACAAAAATCAAGGCCGCCAAGCCCGGCGCCGTTATCGTATTCTATCCGGGCGCTTGGGGACCGAAGTTCTTCACCCAGTATAACCAGGCCGGTCTCAACAAAACGACGCCGCTCTATCACGTGTTTTCCATCGATCTCGCCAACCTGCCGATTTTCCAAAAGGCCGGCTTGAACGTGGTCGGCACCTTGCAGACCAACCAATGGTCGCCGGATTTGCCGAATGCCGCCAACAAGAAATTCGTGGCCGGTTATAAGAAAAAATACAACGCCATGCCGTCCCACTTCGCAGCCCAGGCGTACGAGACCGTGATGCTCATCAAGTCGGGCGTCGATGCGGTCGGCGGCGATGTCACCAAGATGGACAAAATGCGCGCCGCCTTGGAAAAAGCGGATTTCGCCGCGGTGCGCGGTAATTTCCGGTACGACACCAACCATTATCCGATCCAGGATTTCTACGCCCGTGAAGTCGTCGTGGGCGCCGACGGTAAATGGGGGGTTGCGTTGCGCGGCAAGGTGGTCAGCGATTCCCGATCGCACGTGACCGCCCAATGCAAAATGAAATAGCCCGACTTTGATCCCATGGCCCCTGGCGCTTTTCGTATTGCGGCCAGGTGCGTGGATCAGTCCTCGCGGAGCAAATGCTCTTCGATGGGAATTTTCAGGGCTTCGTGGATGGTGTTGTACATTTTCCAGAAGCCGACCAGGCAGGCCAGCTCGACGATCTGAGCCGGGCTCAAATGGTTCTTCAGCTCATCCAGGATTTCATCGGTCATGGCGCTGGCATCTTCGGAGGCGGCCTTGACGAAGGCAAGGCAAGCGGCTTCGAATTCGTCCTCGGGCTCGAACGATCCCTCCAATAACGCGTCGATCTCGCCTTGATCCATGCCCCAGCCTTCAGAGGAGCCGCCGGCGGCCTGTTTCAGCATGT
>JAYGEH010000537.1:0-17304 GCA_046582475.1 Rhodospirillales bacterium | reverse complement strand
CCGGGCGCCGTCGGCTTAAATCTCGATGGCCTGCGCCAGGCCGGCATACCGGAAGAATAGCGCTTTCTAACCCGAAACATGCTCGGCGCGGAATGACGATAATGGCGCGCCGCCCGAGGCTTCGCCCGAATCGATCCACATGTCGAAGACGATGTCGCCGCCGGGCGTGACTTCCACCAGCCGGGCGCGGGCGAAGGCGTCCTGGTTGTTGCTTGTCGGCACGCCGTCCTTGGTGCAGACGCCGCCATAGGTGAGGAATGTATTGCCGGTTTCGGGCAGGCGGAAAGCGCCGCCCTGATAACAGGCAAATATCTTTTCGCCTTCGCCATTGCCATCTCCATGGGACCAGACCTGGGCCACGGTCATGGCCTCCTCATCGACGGCGAACTCGACGGCGCGGCTGTAGCACATTTTATCGGGCATTTTTTCGGCGAACGGCAGCGCCCGGAAATTGCCGTTGTCGAAACAAAGGATGGTGCCGTCCGGGGTGATCGAAACATCGTGCTGATGGTATTGCCAATCCAGATCGCCCACCGGTTTGAGAAGTTTATCCGCCCAGGGCGCTTTCCAGTTGCCGGGATCGCCGAGGATCCACTTCAACGCGCCGGTGGTGGCGGAAAATTTGATAATGCAATCCTGGGTTCTGAGGGAAGCGATCAGGCAGTCGTCCGAGGCATTATAGGCGACCGCGTTTGTGTGGCACCAATCGTTCGAGTCATCGAAACCGCGCAGCCGCCAATAGCCGGAACAGCTGCCATAACAAAGCCGGTATGGGTCCAGCATATCGAACGTCGCCCATTGCCGGACGATGGCGCCGTCGGGCGCAACCTCCAATATCAGATCGCCGATCACATTGGCGGGCCCGCGCGCCGCATCCGGGTCGCTATCGCTGGCGGGCCAGTCGTCGAATTGCCGCATCTCGGCGCTCAGCAGCATCAGATTGCCGTTCGGAAAGACGTTGATGGTGTGGTGGGTGAGGGGGATATCGATTTCGATACTGCCCTCCGGCGGCGTCTTATCCAGCCATTTGCCGGCCACGTGCCATTGGCGCACGGTTTCGCCGGCCGTCGTCACTTCCATGATGACGCCGGTAGTGGTCAGGGAAATCAGCAGGTTGCCGTTGGCCAAGGCGCGCACGTCCTGGGAGGGAGCGTCGAATTGCAAATTCATTTCGATGGCGCCGTTCTGGCCAACGCCGATGAACCAGCCGATGGCGCCGCCCTGTTGCTCGGCGATGCCGCCGGGGCGGATATTGAAAACCATCATGCCCGGCTCGCGCCGTTCCGGGATGCAGGTTTCGATGCGGTAAGGCGGTAAGGCTGACATGGCCGATGTTCCTCTGATCAATTACTTTAGACAAAAAACCATGGCGGCACCCAGGACGGCAGCACTTCCGGCAGCCAGCTGTCGAGCCAGGACGGGTACCAAAGCATATCCAGGATGCGGTCGTAGAAACCGACGATCATCAGCCAGCCGCCAAAGGCGTAACCGCCCGCGACGCGCCAATTGTATTTTCCCCAGCGGATCAGGTAGACGAGGATGAACAACGGCAAGGCGAATTTCTGCCCGACAATCAGCATGACCAGGATCATCGCCAACAAATACCCAAAGAAAATACTTGCCCTGTTAATCAGTGCTTTTTCCGAGGCCTCCGTCAGGGCCGGCGAAAGTCCGCCGTGGATGGCGATCTCGCGCATGGCCTGTTTGCCATCCGCCAGGAGGATGAAAAACACCATGACGGCACCCGGAACCGTCGACATCAGCGGAAATTCGCGAACCGATTCCGGCCAGGAAAATGCCTGCAGTCCCGCCCAGGCAAAAAGCAAAAACAGGACGATGGTGAACGGCAGGGAAATCAGCGGGTTTTTGGCGCCGCCTTCCGATGCCTCCCGGCGGGCGGCCCTGGCCGGATCGCCGGCATCATCGCCGCTGGCTGCCGCCGCCTTATTTTTGGTGATGCCTCTGACCGATAGGATTATGGTCAAGGCGATCATGGCAAGGACTATGAGGACAATCGGGCGTGTCAGCCAGCCGAAACCGTCATGCGCCGCCATGCTGATCTGGAATGCGTTTTCCATGATATTGCCGAGGATGAGAGCCAAAATCAGCGGCGGACGTGGCCAGCCTCCGCGCTTCATGATATAACCGATGATGCCGAAGCAAAGGCAGGAAATCCAATCTCCCAAGGCGGCGCCGCCAAGCCAGGCGCCCAAAAAAACGAACATGATAACGCCGGGAACGATCAAATGGCCGGGTAAAAAGGCGATTTTGGCGACTTGCTTGCTCCAAACCATAAGCAGCGCGGCGGCGACAATATTGGCGATCACGATTGTCCACACCATGGAGAACGTGATGTGCAATTCGGTGGTCAGCATATCGGGTCCGGGTTTCAGCCCCTGAATGAGCAAGGCGCCCAATAAAATCGCCGTACCGAGGCTGCCCGGAATGCCGAAAGCCACAGTCGGGATGAGCGAGCCGCCGCGGGTCGCATTGTTGGCGGCCTCGGGCGCGATGACGCCGCGAATATCGCCGAAGCCAAACTGGGATTTGTCCTTGGCGCTTTGCACCGCATGGCCATAGGCGACCCAATCGACAATAGCGGCTCCGAGCCCCGGCAGCATCCCCACATAGGTTCCAATGGCCGCGCAGCGCAGCGCCAGCCACCAATGGCGGAAGACATCCTTGACGCCCTCGATCATGCCGCCGCCCTCGGTCTGATCCTTGGGCACCCGGGAGATCGAGACGTTGCGGATCGCCAGTTCCATCAATTCCGGAATCGCGAACAACCCCAGCACCACGGGAATAAGCGGCAGACTATCCAGGAGATAGTCGGTTTCAAAATGAAAACGGGGAATCGATTCCGCCTCGCCATATCCAACCGTGGACAGAAGGATGCCGAGGGCGGCCACGGATAGCCCTTTGAGGATCGATCCGCCGCTTAATGAGCCAACCATGGCCAAACCCAGCATGCCAAGGACAAACAGTTCCGGTGACGCAAACGACTTGATGACCGGCAAAATTATCGGCAGCGAGATCGCCAGGATGATCGCCCCGAAGACGCCGCCGAACGCCGATACGGTGAAGGCGGCGCCAAAGGCACGTGCCGCCTTGCCCTGTTGCGCCAAGGGATAGCCGTCCAGGATGGTCGCTTGCGACGCCGCCGTCCCCGGTATGCCGAGCATCACCGAGGCGATGGTGTCGCTGGTCGAGGTGACGGCGAACATGCCCAGCAACAAGGCAAAGGCCGGGATCGTGTCCATGCCGAACGTAAACGGCAGCAAAAGAACCAGTCCGATAATGCCGCCCAGGCCCGGCACCGCGCCCAGCCATATGCCGAGCAAAACGCCCAAAAGCAAAAAGCCGATTGCCGGCCATTGAAAGACGGCGAACAGGCCCTGGAGTAGTGCATCATACATTAAGGTTGCCCGCAATTATCGGCGAATGGACCGCCCGCTCGGGTGAAATCAAGAATGCCAAAAGGGCGGAAATCCGGAGAACGGATAGAGGCTTGATCAGAAGGCGAAGATGCGGCGGGGTATCACGCCCGCCGCATCATTTGTATGCCCTATTATTTCTTTTTCTTTTTGGAAGCGGTCAGCTGTTTCAAGCCCGCCAAGGCAGCCGGGCTTATATTTTGCCATTCATTCAGCAGCCAGTTGACTTCTTTGCCGACGCCGAAATTCGGATCCGTTTTTTGCGCTTTCCGCCACCCGGCGATGAAATCGGGATCGCTGAGGTTTTTGCGGAAGGCGGCGCGCAGCGCGGCGATACGGTCGGGAGGGGCGGCTTTCAGCGTATACATGCCGAACGGGCGTGAATTGAACTTAGAAAGCCATTTATAGGCTTCCCACAGGGGACCCGAAGGCTCCTTGCCGGCGTGGGTATCTTTGTAAAAATCGCTGAAATGTTTCAGGCTCTTGGGGAAAACACCTGGATTGGCGAATTTTCCGTCCGGGCCCAGGGTGGAATGATAATAGAGCGCCGTGCCCTCACCGGATTTCAAAATGGTGTTTTCGTAAAAGGCGAAATAGCCGGTGGAGCCGGTGGACAGCAGACCAATTTCCTTGGCCCGAATGGCCGCGTTCATCTTCGGCTGGCCGCGATAGCCGGGCACATAGCGGTAATCGATACCCATTATGCGCAACGGCAGGCGCGCCCAAAGGCCCAGCCCATCGGTGGTCCCGCGTCCGCCGACAATCATCTTTTTGACTTTCATCAAATCCTCGGCTTTTTTCAAACCGGGCGGAAAATCGGAGCGCGCCAGGGTCACATAGGACGAGCTTCCGGCGCCGATAACGGCCAGTTTTGCCAAATCGAAACGGACGCCGCGCAGTTTGAGCAATTGCGCCATTTGCTGCGACGTTCCCCACAACACCGTCAGGCCATTCGGTTTCGATTTTTCGGCCAGGAAATTCATGCCTTTGACGCCACCGGCGCCGCCGATATTTTTGATCACCATGTTGGTACCCTTGCCGAGATACTTTTTCATGGTGTTGGTAAACAGACGACCCGAACGGGTCAGCCCGCCGCCGGCACCGGCATTGATAATGACGGTCACATCCTTGCCGTCGTAAAATCCGGCATTGGCCGGCGCCAAACCCGCCATGCCGATAGCGGCGGCCGCTGTCGTGATCCATAACGATTTGTTTATAATTGACATAAATCCATCTCCCCGTTTGCTGGCTTGGTAAAAATCGGTAAATCTTCAACCATATTCCGGTGAGTGTACGTTCCCGCCCCGGAATAAGATAGTAAAGATAGCTGATAACCTATAATCTTTTGTTATGACTATCGAATTGCGATATTTGCGCCATTTTACGGCGGCGGTTGAACAAGGCGGCATAGGCAAGGCGGCGCGCAGCCTGAACATCACCCAGCCCGGATTGACGCGCAGCATTCGACTGCTCGAGGAACACCTGAAAGTTTCATTGTTCGAGCGCGGCAGCCGGGGCGTCACGCCGACCAGCTACGGCCTTAATTTCTACAGCCACGCCAAATCCATTCTGTCGGAAACCGAACGGGCCGAGGTGGAAATCTCGGAGATGCTCGGAGATAGCGACAGCGCCGTGACCATTGGCGCGCTGCCGAGCCAGGCCAATTTTATCCTGCCCGAAGCGACCGTGCGGTTTCTGGACGCCAATGAGGGCGCCCGGGTAAAGGTTATCCAAAAAGCCCGCGATGAAATTCTGCCGGCGCTGCTGGCCGGCGAGTTCGATTTCATCTTTTCCATCTTGAGCGATTCCATCGGCGGGCCGGACTTGGCCGACCGCTTATTGTTTTATGATCGCCCGGCGCTGATCGTGCGCAAAGACCACCCGGTGCTCATGACGAACAACGAAATCTCGAAAGAATTGCTCAAATATTTGTGGGTGTTGCCGCGCCCGGAAGCCGACCAGCGGCAATATGTCAGAAAATACTATACCGATGTCGGTCTCGGCCTGCCCAATATCGCGGTCGAATGCCAATCGACGCCCTATTTGAAATCGCTGGTCATGCAAAGCGATTTTATCGGCATTTTGCCGACCAATTTTATCAGCGCGGAGGAACGCGCCGGGTACCTGGCGCCGATCCAACTTCCGACCATGGAATTTACCATCCCGTTCGGGTTTAAATACCGCAATGACCGGCCGGTTTCCGCCGCCGCGCAAAATTTTATGCGCCAGATCGAAGTTACTTGTGGCACCCTAAAAGATACCATGGGCCACCGGTTGGATTTTAGAATCTAAGTGTGTTCGTTCAGCCCCGGCCGCGGTAGGCCTGCACCGCTTGGTCCGGGATCCAGGCATCCTTGGGCGCCGCACCCGATTGGTAGTAAACGTCGATGGGGATGCCGCCCCTCGGATACCAATAGCCGCCGATGCGCAGCCATTGGGGCGCAATCTCGGCCTCGATGCGCTTGGCGATGGCGATTGTGCAATCTTCGTGGAAAGCCGGATGATTACGGAACGAAGCCAAATACAGTTTCAGGGACTTGCTTTCCAGGATATGGTCGCCAGGCACGTAATCGATCACCAGATGGGCAAAATCCGGTTGCCCGGTGATCGGACAGACCGAAGTGAATTCGGGGCAGGTGAAGCGCACGCAATAGGCGGTTCCGGCGTGCGGATTATCGACTTTTTCCAGTTTCGCCTCTTCCGGCGAGGCGGGAATGCCCGCCGCCGCCCCAAGCGCTTGCAAATTGTCGCAAGAATCGGTCATCCGGTTTCCTCGCCAAGCCTGTATTGCCCGGGAATGAGGCGAAATCTATCGGTTGGCGCCCCTTAAGTCCATGAAATTTAACCGCTTTACTGTCGCCACAAAAAAAAGCCGGCCCGAAGGCCGGCCGAGTTATGCTCTTGAGGGAACATAATAAAATGCAGATCACGAGTGATCCTCCGTGAATGTGGCGGGTTTTAATATTTTTCGCTGTGATCATCATCACAGAAATACTATTTTAATTAGGCGAATATGATGAGCCTAAGGATTTCAACAAGGTAGAGCCTATCCATGAACGACAGCGGTGACGATTATCGCGACCTTCTCAATCAAAAACGCTTTCTGAGCGAGATTGAGCTTGGCATAAGAGATGCAAACCGGGAGCTGATTCACACCCGCATTCCGGAACTCAATAAAGACAAAATTCTGGATTTCGCGGTGGTGGTCGGGCGCCTCAGGGCGCGCTACCTGGCAGCGGCGGTGAATATGAGTGTCAACGAAGCCGGCGAATCACCGGACAAAGGCTATATTGACGATCTGCGCCAAAAGCGCGAAGCCTATGAAGAGGCGCGCGTTGGCTTCGACGCCCTCCGCGATGCGGTCGAAAAGGGCTATATCGACGTCGAGGAATTGTAATAAGCGCAAAAGGGCGCAAGACATCGGCGGCCGATCGAACAGTGACCACTTATGATTCAGGCGCCGCGATCGCCCGATACCAATTTGCGGCCCGCATCGGTCAGTTTGCAAACCAGCCAGTCGGGTTTGATGGGGTTTTCGAACCAAGGCTCGGCCCAGCCTTGACTGACGCAGCTTTTCACCGTGCGGCCGCTCACCTTTTGGCCAACTTCATCAAATAACGGCAGTTTGCCGCCGGGCTGGTCGAGGCCCCGCGCCAGCCATTTGCGCTGCGCGCCAGAAGGTTTTGCCGTGCGCGCCGCCGAATTTTTCGACACGCCTTCCGCTTGGCCGTCCATGCCAACCTCCCCGGTCTTAAGACGATAACGGTGACCTTGATGGTCATAGTAGATTAGATTGGTGCGGTTGTCCAAATATCGGAGGTTCTGAAATGTCCCAGCATCTTGTCTATGTGACCGCCCCGACCGCCGAGGAAGCGCGGGCCATCGCCAAAACTATCGTATCGGAACGGCTGGCGGCGTGCGCCAATATTCTGGGCGCCATGGAATCGGTCTATTGGTGGGACGGCGCCGTCCAATCGGAGCCGGAAGTCTCCTTCATCCTCAAAACCAAATCGGAATTACTGGAACGGCTCATCGCCCGCGTCAAGGCGCTGCACAGCTACGATTGCCCCTGCGTTGTCGCCCTTCCGATCGTCGCGGGACATCCGAAGTTTTTAAATTGGATTGATAAGGAAACTGTATAAAGAGCTGTAATATAATAATTTAATTTATAATAATTCCACATTAGCTACCGCTTGAGCGGCAATGCCTTCGCCGCGGCCAGTAAAGCCAAGGCGTTCCGTGGTCGTGGCTTTGACGTTCACCGTGGCCGGCGCAATATCCAAAATCTCGGCAATCCGCCGGCGCATGGGTTCCCGGTAAGGTCCGATCTTGGGGGCTTCGCAGATCACCGTCAGATCGATGCCACGGATGGTGCCGCCGGCGGCGGTGACCGCATCGCCGGCGGCCTTCAAAAAGATATGCGACGGCGCATCTTTCCATTTGGGATCGTCCGGCGGGAAGTGGACGCCGATATCGCCGGCGCCGATGGCACCGAGCAGGGCGTCGACCACCGCGTGCAGGGCAACGTCCGCATCGGAGTGCCCGTCCAGGCCAAATTCGTGGGCAATCTCGATGCCGCCCAGGATCAGCGGCCGGCCGGGCGCAAAACGGTGCACGTCGAACCCGAGCCCGGTGCGGTTGATGCCATGGCTGGCGCTGCTTTGCATCAGGCGCTCGGCGCGGTCCATGTCCTCGGGCCCGGTGATCTTGATATTGTTTTCATCGCCGGCGACCATGGCGACGGCCATGCCGTGCGCTTCGGCGACGGCGGCATCGTCGGTCAGCACCAATCCCTCGGCGGCCCGGTGGGCGGCCAAAAAGGCTCCGTAGGGAAAGCCTTGCGGGGTTTGCGCCCGCCACAGGCCATCTCTTGGCACCGTTTCGGCAATAGCAATTTTGGCCCCGCCAGCCTCATGGGGGCTGCCGCGCTTTAGGGTGTCGGTGATTGCCAGGGCCGGAATGGCGCCGGTTTCGGTGTCGATCGCGGCGACGACGCCGGAAATAACCGCATGGGATACAAAGGGGCGCACGGCATCGTGGACCAGCACTTTTTGCGGTGCGTTGGTGGTCATGGCCTCCAGGCCGAGACGCACCGAATCCTGCCGCTCGGGACCGCCATCGACGGGTTCCGCCAGGCCCAACCCAGCCACCGCAACCTCATAGAGGGCACGGTCATCGGTATGAATGACCACCGAAACCGCATCGATATCCGGGTGCCCGAGGAATCGCTCGGCTGCGAGGCGCAGCAGCGGCACGCCGCCGATATCCAGATATTGCTTCGGCGTTTCGCCGCCAAACCGTTGGCCCCGTCCCGCCGATACCAACAGCGCCGTGCATCCGCCTGTAACGCTCATGGGTCCCAACTCTTGATAATTTCCGGGAACGGCGATTTCAGGCTAGAATACGGATCAAGACTTGCCAAGTACGCGATATGGTTTAAATCGGGTAGCGTATCCGGCGGGGGATCGTCTCGTATCGGCGGAAAAGCCGAAGCCACCGGTCGAAACGCAATTCGGAAAAGATTTTATGGAAACCTATATGCTGAGACTCAGTGCGCTGGTCGCCCTCATCCCGGCGGCGTTGTTCGTATTTCGGACATCGCCAAAGCGCGATTTGGTGTTCTGGTCGGTGCTCGGCGTGGCCTTGGTGGGCACCCTGTCCTGGGTCTATGTGCGCCAATCGGCGGGCTGGAGCACGGGAATTGCCACTGCGTTATGGCTGACCACCGCCGCCTGTCTGATTTTATTCGCCTTTGTCTCTGCCATTTCCGAGGACGCCTGGCGCTGGACGCCTTTGTTGCTGCCCTATCTCCTGGTCCTCGCTATCTTGGCCACGGCCTGGGGCCAGGCTCCGGAAGTGCCGCTGACCGGCGGCGTGCCGCTGGCCTGGATCGGCACCCACATCGCGGTCTCCGTCGCCACCTATGCTCTGGTCACCCTGGCCGCGGTCGGCTCCCTGGCGGCGGCCATGCAGCAGCGGGCCATAAAGTCCAAGGCGCGGACCCCGTTTTCACGCATGCTGCCATCCGTCGCCGGCAGCGAAAAATTGGTGGTCAACCTATTGCTGGCCAGCGTTATCGTGCTGGCGGTGGGCCTCGCCACCGGCATGGCGACCCAGTTTCTAGAAACCGGAAAATTGCTGCTGATCGACCACAAAACCACCTTCGCCTTCGCCGTGTTCGCGGTACTTTTGGTCCTGTTGTACTTGCATTACCGCACCGGATTGCGGGGCCGGGCAACGACCCGGGCGGTGCTCCTGGCCTATCTCCTGTTGACCCTCGGATATCCGGGCGTGAAGTTCGTTACCGATATATTGATGACCTAAAATGCACAAAGTTTGATATTGGTTTGCAATTTCGATTATTTTGCCCAATAAATAAGCAGTATTCATTCGGCTGCCGTACCATGACAATCCAAATCGGTCCCATCACACTGGATAACCCGGTCATTCTGGCGCCCATGTCCGGGGTCAGCGACATGCCGTACCGGCGCCTGGCCAAGCGTTACGGCGCCGGTTTGGTGATCTCCGAAATGATCGCCAGCCGGGCGATGATTTACGCCAACCGGCGGACCATGAAAATGGCGTCCAATTGCGCCGAAGAGTTTCCCATGGCGGTACAACTGGCCGGCTGCGAGCCCGGATTGATGGCCGAAGCGGCCAAGCTCAACGCCGACCGGGGCGCCGCGATCATCGATATCAATATGGGTTGCCCCGCGAAAAAGGTGACCAACAGCCTGGCGGGGTCGGCGCTCATGCGTGATGAAGTGAAGGCGCACAAGATCATCGAAGCGGTGGTCGGCGCCGTCGATCTGCCGGTGACCCTTAAGATGCGCACCGGCTGGGATGATGACACGCGCAACGCGCCGGAATTGGCGCGCATCGCCGAAGACGCCGGCGTGCAAATGATCACCGTGCATGGCCGCACTCGGTGTCAGTTTTACAACGGTGATGCCGATTGGCCTTATATCGCCAAAGTCAAGGCGGCGGTGCAAATCCCGGTGATCGGCAATGGCGACGTGACCAGCCTCCAGGACGCACGCGATTTGCTGGACCGGTCCGGCGCCGACGGCGTGATGATCGGGCGCGGCACCTATGGCCGGCCCTGGTTCCTGGGCCAGGTGCGGCACTACCTGGAAACAGGGCAAATATTGGAGGACCCGCCGCTGCATATCCGGCTCAACACAATGCTCGGCCATTATCAGGATATGCTCAGCCATTATGATTATGAACACGGCCTTCGCATCGCGCGCAAGCATTTGGCCTGGTACACAAAAGGGCTGCCCCGGTCGGCCGAGTTTCGGGCGCGCCTCATGGAACTGACCGATGCCGCCAAGGTGATCAAAAGCCTCCACCGGTTTTACGCGCCCCTATTAGAGAAGGCAGCGGCATGAGCAACGAGGCGGCCTTGAAAATTACTCCGGGCGGCCCAGACACTATCGGTGCCGATGCCATTCTCAATGCCCTCGAAAGCGTGGTGATCGTGGTCGGGCCGGATCGCGCCATCCGCTTTATCAACGACGCCGGCGAGGAATTTTTTGCCGCCAGCGCAAATCAAATTCGCGGCCAGGATATCGCCCAGCTTATTCCGCCCGATTCTCCGCTGTTGTCGTTGCTGTCCCAGGCCATGAAGGATGGCAACAGTGTTTTCGAGACCGGCCTCACTCTCGCCACGCCGCGCGTCCAGCGCCAGGTTATCAACGTGCAAGTTTCGCTCCTTGACGATCACCAGGGCTGCGCCGTGATCAATATATTCGGCCGCTCCATCGCCGATCAGGTGGACCGCCAGATGACCCATCGCAATGCCGCCCGCTCGGTCACCGCGATGGCCGCCATGCTGGCCCATGAAGTCAAAAACCCCTTGTCCGGTATCCGCGGCGCGGCGCAGCTTCTCGAACAATCCGCCGGCAGCGAGGATCAGAAACTGACGCGTCTGATTTGTGATGAAACCGATCGCATTTGCGCCCTGGTTGACCGCATGGAGGCGTTTTCCGATCAGCGCGTTCTGGACACCGGGCCGGTGAACATTCATTTGGTGTTGGAACGGGTCAAGACCCTGGCGAAAGCCGGTTTCGCCAGGGATATCACTGTCTTTGAGCTTTACGATCCCTCGCTGCCGCCGGTGGAAGGGAACCATGACCAGTTGGTGCAAATCTTTTTGAATCTGGTAAAAAATGCCGCCGAAGCCGCGCTCGGCGTCCATGGTGAGATTGTGCTGACCACCCAGTACCGGCACGGCGTGCGCTTCGCAGTGCAGGGAAGCCGGGCGCAGGTGCACCTGCCGCTGGTGGTCACCATCCAGGACAACGGCCCAGGCATCCCGGCAAATTTACAGAACGAATTGTTCGACGCCTTCGTCACCACCAAAACCAAGGGCAGCGGCCTCGGCCTGGCGCTGGTTGCCAAAATGGTTGACGATCATGGCGGCGTCATTGAATTCGACAGTCAACCGGGCCGGACGGAATTTCGCGTCATGCTGCCGGTTGCGGAGGATAATACATGAGTAATGAAGTGGTTCTGGTCGCCGACGACGATGCCGCCATCCGCACCGTTCTCGATCAGGCGCTGGGCCGCGCCGGCTACGATGTGCGCACCACCGGCAACGCCGCCACTTTGTGGAAATGGGTGAGCGAGGGGGAAGGCAATGTGGTGGTCACCGATGTTGTCATGCCCGATGAAAGTGGCCTTGATCTCATTCCCAGGATCAAGAAAATCAGGCCGGAATTGCAGGTCATCGTCATGAGCGCCCAGAATACGCTGATGACGGCGGTCAACGCGGCGCAGCGCGGCGCCTTCGATTATTTGCCAAAGCCCTTCGATATCAATGAGTTGACCGGCATCGTCAGGCGGGCTTTGGAATCCACCGTCCAGGCGCGTTCCTCGGACGCCATGCCGGACGAGGAGGCGCTGCCGTTGATTGGCCGCTCGCCCGCCATGCAGGACGTATACCGGTCGCTGGCGCGCTTGATGAATACCGATCTGACGGTGCTGATCAACGGCGATTCCGGCACCGGCAAGGAGCTTGCGGCGCGCGCCCTTCATGATTACGGCAAGCGCAAAAACTTTCCATTTATCGCCATCAACATGGCTGCGATCCCAAGGGAATTGATCGAAAGCGAGTTGTTCGGCCATGAAAAGGGGGCCTTTACCGGCGCCGCCAACCGCGTTTCCGGCCGTTTCGAGCAGGCAGAGGGCGGCACCCTGTTTCTCGACGAGATCGGCGACATGCCGACCGAGGCGCAAACCCGCCTGTTGCGCGTGTTGCAGGACGGCGAATATACCATGGTCGGCGGCCGCCAGCCGGTCCGCGCCAATGTGCGTATCGTCGCCGCCACCCACCGCGACCTGACCCAATTGATCCGCCAGGGATTGTTCCGCGAAGACCTGTATTACCGCCTGAACGTGGTACCCATGCGGATGCCGCCCTTGCGCGAGCGGCGCGAAGATATCCCGGAATTGATCCAGCATTTCCTCAGGCAAAGCGTCGATGAAGGATTGCCCTGGAAGACCATCGACGGCTTGGCGATTGAACGCATGAAGGCCTATTCCTGGCCCGGTAATGTGCGCGAGCTGGAAAATCTGGTTCGCCGGCTGGCGGCGCTTTATTCCCAAGACAATATCGGTGTTGAAGTGGTCGAGGCCGAATTGGCCGGCGCCCCCGAGGAGAGGCCGTCAGAACAGCCCAGCAATTCCATCTCCGAAGCGGTCGACCGCCACCTCAAGAACTATTTTGCCCAGCATGGCGATTCGTTGCCGCCGGCCGGCCTCTATGAGCGATTGCTGAAAGAAGTCGAACGGCCGTTGATTTCGCACTGCCTCGGCGCGACCCGCGGCAATCAGTTGCGCGCCGCCGAATTGCTGGGTCTCAACCGGAATACGCTACGCAAAAAAATCCGGGAATTGGGTATCACCGTCAGCCGGACACCGAAATTAGCACCATTGAATGACCGATAGGGGTATAATTCGAATTCGCACATGGATCAGAAAGCAAACATAGAAAAGGATTTATCGGTCCCCTCCGATAGTGTCACCGGCGCCCGGTTGAATACGGAGCCTGATACGCAAGGCAAGATGAGCCGTATCTGGGTGATTATTCTGGGGGTGGCGCTGGGCGCGTCAGGCTTGTCCACGGTCCTGGTGATGGCCGATTATTCGCCGCTGGAATCAGACCTCACCACGGTCATTGCGCTCTTGAATGTGGATCTGGCCTTGGCGCTGGCGATTGGCGCGCTTTTGGCGCGGCGCATTGTTCGCGTCTGGATCGGGCGCCGGTTTGGCGTTGCCGGTTCGCGGCTGCATATGCGCATGGTCCTTTCGTTCAGCCTTATGGCCATCATTCCGGCCATTTTGGTGGCGGTGTTTTCCGGATTGTTTCTGAATTTCGGCATCGAAAGCTGGTTTTCGGAGCGGGTCGCCACGGCGGTCAACCAGTCGCGCAATGTGGCCCAGCTCTATTTGCAGGAGCATCGCCAGAACATCCGCGCCGAAGCCCTTGCCATGGCCAACGATCTCAACCGGAATGCCCCAAAATTGCGTCAGAATCCGCGGCGATTGAACCAGTTTGTCACCCGCATCGCCGCCATCCGCGGTTTGCCTGAAGCGGTGGTTCTCGATAGCGGCGGGCGCACCATGGCGCGTTCCAGAGGCAGTTATTCGCTAGGCTTCGATTTTTCGACCCACGATCTTTTGAAGGGCCTCCTCAGCAGCCGGCCGGGCGAGGTGTTCCTCATTTCGAGCACCGCCGATGACCGGGTGCGCGCCGGCGTCAAGTTGGAATCGTTCGTCGATGCCTATCTTTTGGTCGGACGATTTGTGGACCAGCAGGTCCTGGATCACATTTCGCAAACCAGCGGCGCTTCGGCCCAGTACCGCCAGCTCCAGCAAAACCGTGATGAATTGCAGGTTAAATTCCTGCTGGTTTTCGGGTTGGTGGCGATCCTTTTGCTGTTGACGGCGGTGTGGATAGGCTGGTCTCTGGCTAACCAGATATCGACGCCGATTGCGCGCCTGATCGACGCGTCGGAGCGGGTGCGCGGTGGCGATCTGACAGCGCGGGTGGACGAAACCAACATTCAGCGCGACGAAGTCGGCACCCTCAGCAACGCCTTCAATCGCATGACCGAACGCCTCGACAGCCAGCAGCGCGGCCTGATCGAAGCCAACCGGCAATTGGATGAACGCCGCCGTTTTACCGAAACCGTGCTCGCCGGTGTTTCCGCCGGCGTCATTGGACTGGACAGCCAGGGCCGCGTGCATCTTCCCAATCGTTCCGCGTCGGAATTGCTGGAAACCGATTTGACCCAGCATTTTGACGAGCACCTCGGTGCCGTCGTCCCGGAGATGGAAGATCTTCTGGTGCAGGTGGTCAACCAGCCGGACCGCAATGCGCAAGGCGAGATCGGCCTGATCAGAAATGGCGTAAAGAAAACATTCCTGGCATCGGTGGCGGCGGAGCAAATCAACCGGGAAGTTATTGGCTATGTTGTCACCTTTGACGATGTGACAGAATTGCTTTCGGCGCAGCGCAAAGCTGCCTGGGCCGACGTGGCCAGGCGCATCGCCCATGAGATTAAAAACCCGCTTACTCCCATTCAGCTTTCGGCGGAGCGGCTGAAACGTAAATACCAGAGCGAAATCACCACCGATCCGGAGGTTTTTGCCATTTGCACCGATACCATTGTGCGCCAAGTCGAGGATATCGGCCGCATGGTTGACGAATTTTCGTCCTTCGCGCGCATGCCGCAACCGGACCTCAAGCAAATCGATCTGGGCGATCTTTGCCGGCAAAGCATATTCCTGGAAAAGAACCGGTTTCCCGAAATTGAATATGTGTTGGATGCGCCCGAAGGGGAATTGCTGGTGTATTGCGACCGTTTGCAGATCGGCCGCGCGCTGACCAATATATTGAAAAATGCGGCCGAATCGATCAACGGGCGGCCGGCGCCCAAGGCGGGCGCGCTGGAGCCCGGCCGGATTCATCTGAAATTGCTAATTGACGTACGCCGGCCCTGCATTGAAATTAGTGACAACGGCAAGGGATTTCCAAACGATTTGTTTGACCGCATTACGGAGCCCTATGTCACCACCCGGGAACGGGGCACAGGGCTCGGCTTGGCCATAGCCAAAAAAATTGCGGAAGATCATTCGGGTGAATTGCTGCTTAAAAATAATACGGACGGGGGTGCCAGCGTGACTATAGTTTTGAGCGAGATTGCGGCGCCGGATAAACCACAGCCCGCGCCCGAAAAACCCCAGGCCGAAAATGACGTCGAGGCGGCGCCCCATGGCGTATGACATTCTGATCGTCGATGACGAAGCCGATATCCGTATGCTGACCGCCGGCATTCTGGAGGATGAAGGTTTTCAAACCCGCAGCACCGGCGACTCGGACGCGGCGCTCCTGGCCATCGAAAGCCGCCGCCCCAATCTGGTTTTGCTTGATATCTGGCTTGAGGACAGTCAACTGGACGGCATGGAAATTCTCGAGCAATTGAGCACCGTGGACCCCGAGATCCCGGTGGTCATGATGAGCGGCCATGGAACCATTGAATTCGCGGTCAAGGCGATCAATCTCGGCGCCTACGACTTCATCGAAAAACCCTTTACCGCCAACCGGATGATCCTGGTCGTGGGCCGCGCCATCGAGGCGGCGCGGCTGCGCCGGGAAAACAAGGAATTGCGGTTGCGCGCCGGCGGCGATATCGAATTGGTGGGCAATTCGCCGGTCATCAACCAGTTGCGCCAATCGATTGCCAAGGTGGCGCCCACCAACAGCCGGGTCTTGATCACCGGTCCCGCCGGATCAGGCAAGGGGCTGGTCGCCAGCCTGCTGCACGAGCAGTCGAACCGCGCCGGCGGGCCGTTCATATCGCTCAACTGCGCCACCATGCAGCCGGAAGGGCTGGAGATCAGCCTGTTCGGCGTCGAAGCACAAACCAGTGGCGCCGGCGCGCCGCGCGAGATCGGAACCTTCGAGCAGGCCCATAACGGCACCCTGTTCCTCGACGAGGTCGCCGATATGCCCATGGAAACCCAGGGCAAAATCGTGCGCGCGCTGCAAGGCCAAAGTTTCCAGCGGGTCGGCGGCGCCACCCGTGTCGAAGTTGATGTTCGGGTTATTGCCGCTTCCAGCCGCAATTTGACTGAGGAAATGGCGGAGGGGCGGTTGCGCGAAGATCTGTTTTACCGGCTCAGCGTGGTGCCGCTTGAAATTCAGCCCCTGGCGGACTACCGCGAAGACATTCCCGATCTTGCCGACTATTTTCTTAAACAAATGGCCCTGGCGTCGGGCCGGCCGGCGCGCCGCTTCGCCGAAGAATCGATCGCCCAACTGCAAGCCTATGAGTGGCCGGGCAATGTCCGCGAATTGCGCAATATAGTCGAGCGTATTCTGATCATGGCGCCGGGCGACGAGGCCGAACCGATCAGAACCGAGGGTATTCCGTCGGAAATCGCCACGACGCCGGGCGCTGGAACAGTGACCGCGGATTCCTCGGAATTCATGGGGCTGCCGCTGCGCGAGGCGCGCGAGATATTCGAACGGGAGTATCTTGTCGCCCAGGTTGCCCGATTTGGCGGAAATATCTCGCGCACAGCGGAATTCGTAGGCATGGAACGCTCGGCCCTGCATCGCAAGTTGAAATCCCTCGGCGTGCAATCGGAAGAGCGCATCCGCGCCGCCAACGACTAGTGGCCTGTGTCATCTAATTTGCACCCCTACGATCTCTTTTCTCGTTTCCTCGGTAGGAGAAAGGGTGCGGGCGATGCGGGCCCATCGGCAAACCCTTTCGACACCCCGAGGCGACGGGAAAAGTGACCCAGAGGGCGGCGTTGCAAGGCTCCCGGTCGTCGTCGCGCACCCCTTGTGGTGGAT
>JAYGEH010000160.1:0-4061 GCA_046582475.1 Rhodospirillales bacterium | reverse complement strand
CCTCGGCCAGGTTGAGAAGGCCGACTTTATGACGGATGATTTTTTGATTACTCTGCAACATGAGGATTACCTCCTAATGGTTTTGATGGTTTCGGTTCACACCGCTATCAAAACCGATAACCCACTCCTCTTTCAAGGAGCAATGTCAGATTAAGTCGAAACTACTTCACGTTATATTACCCTGAGAGATTTTCTCAGTAAATTCTATATCAATTCAGGTCAATCTGATGCGCTTTAAGGTCTTCAAGTTCCACATATTCCAGTGTCTTATTATTGGTTGCCCTGAGTTTCACTCTAGGAGCAGCGCCAGCCTCTCTCGCTTCCTCCCAACGTAGTGCAACCAGACACCAAGCGTCACCCGCTTTTAGTCCCTCAAAACCGTATTGAGGAATTGGGGTGCTCAAATCGTTACCCTTGCTCTTAGAGAACTTCAGGAACTCGTCAGTAACAATAACGCAAACGGTATGCATTCCAGCATCATCGGGACCAGTGTTACAGCAGCCATCACGATAGAACCCTGTCACCGGGTCTGTGCCGCAAACTTCTAAAGGTGTCCCGAGGACGTTGAGTTGCCTTTCAGGCTTTCGTGGCTGCTCGGAGGTATTATCAAACATGTTTCAACTATTCCTACCAGCTTTCGAATATTGATTCCCAATTGTTGAGATACTTTGAAAAGTCTCTGATCTCGGGAACAGGAAGTTCGTTGTACACAATAGCTCGTTCTTCCTTCTTTTTTAGCCCTCGAGATTCAATGCATCTGCGCTCAGCTTCTCGAGTAACTCTTAAGTAAGATTGTATCGTATCTTTTTTGCCATGAATTTGATCGAACCTACGGACTAACTCTTCAGGACGAACGATAATAGCTGCGGTGTCCATCGCCGCTGTCATAGGCACTGGGGGCAATCCCGATATAGCTGGCCACCTGCCGTCGATTGATACAAATACAAAGTATTGCAGGCATATTACCATTGAGAAGCCCGCGCTCCAGGGAATATCACCAAAAATTTACCTTGATTGGCTAAGCGACCCGATCACCCGGTTCTTGTCCGGCAAAATAAGCATCCAGATTGTCCAGGGCCCGAAAGCCCATTGCATCACGGGTTTCACGGGTGGCGCTGCCGATATGGGGCAGCAAGAACACATTGTCCAGTTCTCTGTAGCCGGGATGGATATCCACCGGCTCATTATTGTAGACGTCCAATCCCGCCGCCCACAATTTGCCCGAGCCGAGGGCCGCCACCAGCGCTGCATCGTGTATCAACGCACCGCGGGCGGTGTTCACCACGACAGCGCCGTCCGGTAACAGGGCGATCCGTTCGCCGTTGAGGAGGCCAATGGTTTCGGGCGTTGCCGGACAATGGAGGGACAGGACATCGCAGTGCGGCAGCAACGCCTCAACCGAGCCATGGAATATGGCGCCGGCTTCCCGGTCAGCCGAGAGTCGGGTCCTGTTGTGGTAATGGATCGTCATGCCCAGCCCGTCCCGCGCCTTCCGGGCCAGCACCTGCCCAACCCGGCCCATGCCGATAATGCCGAGATTTTTGCCGGTGGATTGAACACCGACCATGAAATCCGGGCTCCAGTCCCGCCATGCCTTGGAGCGCACCAGCCGCTCCCCTTCGCCGCCGCGCCGGCTGGCGCCAAGGATCAGCAACAAGGCGATTTCGGCAGTGGCCTCACTCAAGACTTCCGGCGTGTTGGTGACGGTGATCCCGCGTTTCCTGGCAGCGTCGAGGTCGCAATGATCAACGCCGACGGAGAAATTCGCGATAATTTTGATGCTGGCGGGCAGGCGGGCGATAACCTCGGCAGTTAGCTGTTCGGTATGACAAGGCATCATGCCAGAAGCCCCGTCACAGAGTCCGACCAATTCATCACTGGAATAAAGCCTGTCGTTCGGGTTAAGCTTCGGATGGTAATCCCGTTGCAAACGTTCTTCGACAACCGTCGGTAATTTGCGCGTGACAACGAGAACCGGTTTGTCGGACATTCAATATTCTCCCTCATAGAGCGGCAATCTGGATAGCAATAACGGCATTGCCACGTTAATTGAAGGTGGCCGCAATGGACTGCAACAATGCCCTTTCAGGCTGCCGCGCTCGCACAATCCCACACATTGAAGGCGTCAGTCCGCAATTTCAATTTGCCCCAAAGGTTCCGGCTCAAAATCGGAATAGTCGATGTTGGGAACAAGTGGATCCTTATCCCAATCGGCAACGGGATCAAATGTGGAAATCCAGGCAGTATCTCCCAGGACGATTCCCCGGCTACCGTCGATCAGCGATTTCTGTTTATCAGCATTGTCCATATGTTTGAATTTAGCTGCGGCCATCGAAAAACGCTGGACCGCGTGGACCCGTGGAATGCGGACACTGCGGAAGTTCCGGAACGCCTCAATCGGATCCGCGACCGCATCAAGCCAGCGCGCGAGGATATAGCCGTCTTCAAACCCCTGGCATGCTCCCTGGCCAGCATTGGGCAGCATAGCGTGAGCAGCATCGCCGATTAGCTGGATCCGGCCGTGGCCCCAATTTTCCGTAATTGGGCGTGTGAAGAGGCCCCATTTTGAGCATTCCGTCACTAGGCCCAAGATTTTGGCGAGCCGTGGTTCCGGATTCGGAAAGCTCAAACGCATTTCGTCTGGGTCACCGGGCATCGACCAGCCCTCGTCGACCCATGCGCTGGTGTCCTGTTGCGTAACGACGTTCACCAACTCACCACGGCGAATGAAATAGGCCAGAAAATGGCGGCCAGGTCCCAGCCACTGGATTTGCCCAGTGGGCTCCAAAAGTTCCGTCGGCACATCACGGCCCGGCAGGAGCGTGCGCCAAACCATCTGGCCGGTATAACTCGGATTATCATCGCCGTAGAGGGTCTGGCGGAGAAGGGACCGGATGCCATCTGCACCGACCACAAATTTTGCGTCGTGCGTTACCCCATTGGAAAATATCAGTTCAACCCGATCGGAATACTCGGCAGCTGAAATCAAACGATGGCCAAGGCGAATTGAGTTTGGGTCGACGTTCTTCGCCAGAATGCCGAGGAGATCAGCACGATGGAAGCGATATTGTGTTGAACTCCATGGCGCCGGCCCATTCTTTGGCTTGCCTGTGTCAATCGGATCCCCGGTCTGCATGTTTCGATTGAATAGGCCAGCCCCGTGGTCACCGGCGGCCTCAATCTCGTCATTTAGCCTGAGCGCCTGCAAGACACGGGTGGCATTCGGGCTAATGTTCACCGCAGCGCCAATCTCGTTTAATTCAAGCGCCGCTTCAAACACCTCTACGTTGATACCAACGGTATTAAGTGCGTTGGCCAAGCAAAGACCGGCCAGACCACCGCCAACGATAGTAATCGGGATGTTCGATGTCATGTGGGCCATCTCGAGGGATGACGCCGACAGGGATCGTTTAACCCGTTGCGGAAACAATCGATACCGATGCTGCCCATCCAAATAATAGCGCTATAGGAGAATTCTAGTGGACGACAGGAGCGTCGAAAGCCAGAATTGGTAGCGCCTCATATTTTTATAGAATTTCGCTAGTGAAAAAGTAAAAAACAGAAAAACACTGGAAATCAAAAGGCTAATAAGCGGGCAGGATTATCTACCAGTATATTTTGGCGCTGCACCGGATCAGGTGCCACTTGGTAAAGAAATTCTACCAGTTCTGCGTCGTTGGGCATGGGTTTGGTGTACTGCACATGGGGCCAGTCTGTACACCAAATAGAGCGGCCCGGCGCAGCCTCGATGAGCATCCGCGCAAACGGGAGAGCATCGCTCCAGCCGTGCTCCTCCGCTGATACACGATCTCCATTTGAGACCATGATCCACCAATTTTCTTTGCGGAGAAGATTGAGTATCATTTTGATAGACGGCTGATTGAGGCCCTTACCTAGTTCAGGGTGGCCCATATGATCAATGACAACCGGGATTGTCACCTTGGCAAGCAAATCGGTGAGTTCGAGCCATTCGTCACCCGCAGAATGTATCTTCGCGTGCCAACCATATTCCTTGATGCGGTCGATCGACCGATGAAACCCTCCAGATCGGAAGAGCGTCG
>JAYGEH010000046.1:0-13756 GCA_046582475.1 Rhodospirillales bacterium | reverse complement strand
TTTGTCTCCTAAGACGCAGAATTAGGTTCATCTGGGCCACAACGTAGTGCCCATTCAGTGACCCATCGCCCGCAACATGCAATGCAATCGAAAACTCCCGGCACAGGTCAACCACTGACGATGGTCACCGCGAACCCCAAGATGCCGTATTGTTCCGGGGCCGATGGCGCGCGCCCAGAACGCATGCGTGACGACGCCGAGAAAGAGGGCAATGAACTGGCCCGCCGAAGTCGATAGGGTGTTATGAAATATCGTTCGGCGGGCGGGCATTGTTCAGTAATATCCGCGCCCGTCGAGGCCGATGCGGAACGCGTCTTCCAGCGCCCGGTTGGAGGCTTTGTGCAATTCGAATATGGCGCGGCGCTTTGGTGTTGAAATAAAATTCGCTTCGATATAAAGGACACGGTCAAAAATATGCTCCAGCACATAATTCAGGTTCATGCGGCTGGTCAGGGACGACAGCAGGCGATAGAAAAAATTGTCATTCCGCCTGGCTTTGAAATAGCCATGGAAAGGCCGCTCCGGCAGAATCCCCTGGCCATGATATTCGTTGATCATAAAGCGGTTTAACACCAGGGCGATATAGCTTGCGATCAGCGAATAACTCCGATTGGCCATCCGGTTGACCGGTGTGCCGGTTAATTTTGTGTCCAGGAACCTTGCAATGCGCTGCAGGAATTCATTCTGGGCGTCGGCCATCAGCTCGTACGGCAAAACCAGAATATTCTCGGCCCCGAACAGCCGGGCATACTGATCAATATAAGTGTGGTAGTTCAGCTCTTTAACGTTGATCTACGGGCGCCCGGGAAGCAACCGGCTTGTTTCAAAACCGCCATCGCGAAAGCGCAGAAACCGGTTGATGGTTTCGCCCGAATTCTGGCGCAAGGTCTGCTTATAGGCGCTTTCCAGCCAATCTGCCTGGGCCCGGATGACGATGATCAATTTGGCTTCCGGGATAAGCTGTTTCAGGGTTTCGGCGATAAAGGAATTGTTGGCGAAATTCAGATGGAACCAGCCGAACAGCTCCTCGCAGCTGATCAGAATTTTTTCTGCTTCGATACGCTCCAAGAGGGCCGCCAGCTCGGCGCGCTTTTCCTCCAACGCATAAAAGGTCGGGTTGGCGTAGGCAAGGTCCTGAAAGAACATCGCCAGTTCGCGGTCGCTTTCTTCCTCGAGGCAGGCGGTGTGAACGCCGTCCAGCAATGGAAAACACTCATGCTGTAAAAATGTCGAGGCGGTTTTGGGCAAACCCACGTGAAGGGTAATTTGTTTGGAGTTGATGCTGTCCATTGCCAAAAGCCGCCTCCGTTCGGTCTATTGATTACAACGACTTTGGCGGGTCTTGCAATTCAATGATGAGCGGCGCGGCGCGGAATTGGCGCCGGCAGCATTCGGGGCGCGCCACCGGCGGCGGCGCGCCCCAGAATAATCCGTTGAACCTGGCGCCGGATCAGGCGTCTTGAGCCGTGGTTTCAACGCCGGCGTCGGCGAATACCTGCTGCAATTCTCCGCTTTCGTACATTTCGCGAATGATGTCGCAGCCGCCCACAAACTCGCCCTTTACATAGAGCTGCGGGATGGTCGGCCAGTCGGAAAACTGCTTAATACCATCGCGGATTTCCGCATCCTGCAGCACGTCCACACCCTTAAATTCGACGCCGGACAGCATCAGCGCCTGCACCACGGCGGCGGAAAAACCGCATTGGGGAAAGCTGGGCGAGCCCTTCATGAAAAGGGTGACGGGCGCGGCATCGATTTCCGATTGGATTCGTTCAAAGACGGGGTTGTCGTTCATGATGTTCTCTTTGTTCTAACGTGAAGATGTTGCCAAAATTATTTTTCTGGGTTTAATTTTCCGGGACGCTGGTCTGTAGCGCCAGGGCGTGCAGGTCGGTGCCCATTTTGCCTTCGAGGGCGGCATAGACAAGCTGGTGCTGCTTGACCCGGGGCATCCCTTCGAAGGAACTGGAAACCACATAGGCGGCATAGTGATCACCGTCGCCGCGCAAATCTTCGATCTGGACGTCGGCGCCCGGTATGCCTGCCTTGATCAGCCGCTCGATTTCGCCCATATCCATTGCCATATATGCCGGTCCTTCACTTAACGTTTCCCTATTGGGATGGTTGTAGCCGGTTTACTCCGCATTAGGGTCCACAAAATCAATACGGATATACCGTAGGAGATTACTAAGGAATGTAGGATAAATCCCGGCTCACGCAAGTGGGCGCGAAGGCGCGGGGCATCAAGCCGCCCCCATATAGTCCGGCAGCCAGGCTTCGAAGATGTCCTTGAGATCATTGATGGCGGCGCTTTCGCCGGCGAATTTCAGAGAACCGCCGCCGGTCTCGCCGATCGCCGCTGCCGGCACGCCGGCCGCCTCCGCCGCCCGCAATACCGCGCCCCCATGGTTGGCGGTGATCAAATAGCGGCCCTGGTCTTCGCCATAGGCCCAGGCGTGTAATGGCACCTCGCCGGCACCATCGTCGATGGCGGCGCCGATGCCGCCGGCCATGGCCATCTCGGCCAGGGCCACCAATAACCCGCCGTCCGATAAATCGTGGCAGGCATTGACCGCGCCGTCCAAAATCAGGCCGCGCACGAAATCGCCGCCTGCCCGCTCGGCGGCCAGGTCCACCCTTGGCGGCGCGCCTTCTTCGCGGCCGAGGATTTCGCGCAAATAGATGGACTGGCCCAAATGGCCCCTGGTTTCGCCGATCAGAATGATGGTGTCGCCGGCCCCGGCGAAACCGATTCCCACCGCCGTTGCGCAATCCTCGATCAGGCCGACGCCGCCGATCGCCGGCGTCGGCAGGATCGCCTGGCCCGCGGTCTCGTTATAAAAACTGACATTGCCGGACACCACCGGGAAATCCAGGGCGATGCAGGCCTCCGATATGCCTTCGATGGCGCCGACAAACTGACCCATGATGCGCGGCCGCTCCGGATTGCCGAAATTCATATTATCGGTGACCGCCAGCGGCGCGGCGCCGATGGCGGTGAGGTTGCGCCACGCCTCGGCCACCGCCTGGCGGCCGCCCCGCACCGGATCGGCCTGGCAATAGCGGGGCGAGCAATCGATGGTCATGGCCAGGCCTTTTTTCGTATCCTGGACGCGCACCAGCGCCGCGTCGCCGCCCGGGCGGGCCACCGTATCGTTCATCACCAGATGATCATATTGCTCCCAGATCCAGCGCTTCGAGCACATGTCGGGCGCGCCTAAGATGGTGCGAAGCGCGCCCATGAGGCTGTCCGGCGCCGCCACGTCGGCTGCCGCCAACTCGCTTTCCGCCGGCGTCTTCTCCCAGGGCCGGTCGTATTCCGGCGATGCCATGGCCAAGGGATCGATGGGCAGATCGGCGGCAATCTCGCCGCCCATTTTCATGACCATGCGCCCGGTGTCGGTTAACTGCCCGACCACGGCAAAATCCAGCTCCCATTTTTCGAAGATGGTGCGCGCGGTGTCTTCGGTGCCGGGCTTCAGCACCATGAGCATGCGTTCCTGGCTTTCCGACAGCAGAAACTCATAGGCGGTCATGTTTGCTTCACGGGCCGGCACCGCATCCAAATCCATCTCGACGCCGACGCCGCCCTTGGACGCCATTTCGAAGCTCGACGAGGTGAGCCCGGCGGCGCCCATATCCTGAATGGCGACGATGCAGTCGGTCTGCATCAACTCCAGGCACGCCTCGATCAACAGCTTTTCGGTAAACGGATCGCCGACCTGCACGGTGGGGCGCTTTTCTTCCGAATCATGGTTGAACTCGGCCGATGCCATGGTGGCGCCATGGATGCCGTCGCGCCCGGTTTTCGAGCCCACATAGACAACGCTGTTGCCGGCCCCGGTGGCCGCCGAATAAAAAATGCGGTCCTTCGCCGCGATCCCCACGGTCATCGCGTTGACCAGAATATTGCCGTCGTAAGATGCATGAAATTCGCAAGCGCCGCCCACCGTGGGCACGCCGACGCAATTGCCGTAGCCGCCGATGCCGGCGACCACCCCCGATACCAGGTGCCGGGTCTTGGGATGATCCGGGTGGCCGAAACGGAGCGCGTTCAAATTGGCGATGGGGCGCGCGCCCATGGTGAAGACGTCGCGCAAGATGCCGCCGACGCCGGTGGCGGCGCCCTGATAGGGCTCGATAAAGCTGGGATGGTTGTGGCTTTCCATCTTGAAGATGACCGCCATGCCATCGCCGATATCGACGACACCGGCATTCTCGCCGGGCCCGCAGATCACCCTCGGGCCCTTGGTCGGCAGGGTCTTGAGCCATTTCTTGGAGGATTTGTAGGAACAATGCTCCGACCACATGACGGAAAAAACGCCAAGCTCGGTCAGGTTCGGTGCGCGCCCGAGAATGTCCAACACCTTCTGGTATTCGTCTTCGCTCAAGCCATGTTCGGCGATGATCTCAGGTGTTATTTCGGAAGCGGCGGAGGTCATCGGTATCCCCCCCCACCCCAACCCTCCCCCTCCAGGGGGGAGGGAGAAGAGGTGGCGGTGCCGGCGTAGAAGCCCGCCCCCCTGGAGGGGGAGGGTTGGGTGGGGGGGCGATCATTTGCCGTTGCCTGTCTCATGATATTCTTAACCCCCCGCCCGCGCGCGGCGCCCGTGGTGCGACATATTTCGCCGAAATCGTCCCTGTACAATCATCACCATTGATACCCATTCCTGTACATTTGTAATCATTTGGAGGAACCATCACCAACCCTGTCAGGCGCGGCCATGGGACGGCCGAAATACACGCGACATATCTCTGACACCCCCCTTACGCTTATGACGGTTTATGACGCTTTGTTACGCTTTTTTATGCATTTCAGGCGCGTCGGCGGGCGCGGAAACCGGTTTGGGGGTGGGTGGTCCATTGGATTCTCCCGCTTTAGATGTTTTTAATATGTTCTAATTAATATAGCCTGCATTGTGTACGGCGCAAGAGGCAAATGCGCGTGGCGCGGCGTCCGCATTCGCCAAGGAGGGACGCCACGTTTACGCCCAAATGCGATAGCCCTTCCCTGGAGGGAGAGGGTAGGGGGGCCAACGATCTGGACATCAGGCCGCCCCCGCCAGCGCCGCGGCGACGCCGTCGAACAGGGCCTTGCCGCCGGTGCCGCCGATCAAATCCTCGATGGCGTCTTCCGGGTGCGGCATCATGCCCAAAACGTTGCGCGCTGCGTTATAGATGCCGGCAATGTTGCGCTGGGAGCCGTTGGGATTGGCCGCTTCGGTCACATTACCGGCCGCATCGGAATAGCGGACGGCAACCAAGCCATCGCCTTCGAGCCGGTCGAGGGTATCGGCATCGGCAAAATAATTGCCGTCATGATGGGCCACCGGCACGCGCATCACATCGCCGGCCTGATAGCCGCCGAGAAACAGGCTGTCGGCGTTCTCGACGCACAAGTGCACATCCTTGCAGATGAATTTCAGCCCCGTATTGCGCATCAGCGCGCCGGGCAATAACCCCATTTCGCAAAGCACCTGAAAACCGTTGCAGACGCCCATGACCGCAACGCCGCGCTTAGCGGCATCGCGCACCGCGCCGATCACCGGCGAGTGCGCCGCCATGCAGCCGGCGCGCAGGTAATCGCCGTAGGAAAAGCCGCCGGGTATGACAATCAAGTCGGTATCGGGCAGGTCTGTTTCGGTATGCCAAACCTCCAATGGCGCCACGCCAAATGCGGCGCGTAAGGCCATAACCATGTCGCGCTCGCGGTTCGATCCGGGAAAGACAATGACGGCTGATTTCATGATGTTCCGAAGGCGGCCGGGCTCATTTCAGGCTTCTATCTCAATCTCGTAATTCTCGATCACCGTGTTGGCCAGCAATTGGCGGCACATGGCGTCGACCTGGGATTTGGCGGCGCCGGCGTCGCTGCCGGCGAAGTCGATCTCGATATATTTGCCCTGGCGCACCTCGCCAAGGCCGCCGAAGCCGAGCGCTTGCAACGCATGACCGACGGCTTTTCCTTGCGGATCAAGCACGCCCGGTTTCAGCGTGACATGGATTTTTGCTTTCAAACGCGCCGCCCCCCGAAGCTTCGCAATTATTGCACCAGGGTCGGGCCCTGGACGTCGCCGGGCGCCGGGGCGGGCAAAATGCCGAGCCGGCGCGCGACTTCTTGATAGGCCTGTTCGATATTCCCCAAACCGCGGTGGAACCGGTCAATATCGAGCTTTTCGCCGGTGGTCGCGTCCCACAACCGGCAGTTATCGGGGCTGATCTCGTCGGCGATCATGATGGTCATCTGCTCGCCGTCCCAAAGCCGCCCGAACTCCAGGCGGAAATCCACCAGCCGGATGCCGATGGCGAGAAACAGCCCGCTCATGAAATCATTGGCGCGCAAGGCCAGGTTCATCATCTCGTCGATCTCGTGATGGTTGGCCCAGCCGAAGGCGGTGATGTGCTCTTCCAGCACCATGGGATCGCCCAATTCGTTGTTCTTGTAATAAAATTCGACAATGGAACGGCTAAGGGGCTGGCCTTCTTCTAGGCCGAATCGTTCGGCCAGGGATCCGGCCACGAGATTTCGAACCATCACCTGGATCGGGATGATTTCCACTTCGCGCACCAACTGCTCGCGCATGTTGAGGCGGCGCAAAAAATGCGTGGGGATGCCGACCTCGCCCAGGCGGGTCATGACATATTCGGAAATGCGGTTGTTGATAACGCCCTTGCCGGCGATGGTACCGCGCTTCTGCCCCCGCCGCCCGGCGGCATCGTCCTTGAAATAGGCGACGATGGTCCCGGGCTCCGGCCCTTCGAAGAGGTCTTTGGCCGTGCCTTCGTAAATTTTTCTGCGTCTTGCCATAGTATGAAATTCCAAAAGCGCCCTGGGGGTGGAAATTCGGACCGGTAATTGCCGGCCGTCCGGCGCCACGGTATACCCGTTTCCTATAACAGGCGTCGGGGATCAATACAATCAAGTCTCAACGCCGATCACCCCCAATTCAACAGCCGTAAACTCGGTTTCGCCGGGGCGCCCTGGCGCAAACTGAAATATGGGCCGGATCGCCGGGAAGTCAATGGATGGCAGGGCGATCAGCGACGAGCAAACCGTTCCGAAGCCGCGGTCGGTAACGATGGTCATGGCGCCGTCGGCGCCTTCGGCGGCTTCATGGATACGGCTGCTCAGCAGCGCCCGCCAATCCCGCCAATCTCCGGTTTCGGGATCGGGAACTGCGGCGCGGCGGAATTGCGGCAAATAGCTGCGCGTACGCGGCGAACGGTCGTCGTTGACGCCGCGCGCGGTGATCATCGAGACGCCGTAGGGCAGGGGTTTCACCTCGGCGCGGGCGCCCCAATCGGTGGCCGCAACGCTGACGCAATAGGCGTCGCGGTTGTCGGCGATGACCAGATTGAACGGCCGGTAGGCATTGGGATTGATGTCTTGGAGCGCCTCTGCCGCCGCCGCCGCGTCGGCATGATCGAGCACCTCCAGGGGCAATTCGCCGCGGCTCCGGTAGCCTTCCGCCGGTCCCAGCGCGCCATGGCCGTTGAGGATCGCCGCAACCACGCCGTGATCATTGATGCCGATCCAGGTGCCGCCGGCAAGGCTATCCTGCCCGGCGGTAATCTCGGGCCGGTCGGGCCAGTGGCGGGCAGGCGCCAGCCAGGGGCGGTCGATCATTTCATCGCGGTTTGCGGCAAGGATTAACGGCCAGTCGTGATCGGCGCGGCGGTGGATAATGACGGTGCACATGGCGCTTACATAACCCCTTCCGCGCCGGCTCGCCATACCCTGGACGAATTATCGGGCCGTGACGGCGGGAGGTGCGACCACGGGTGTTGCAACGCCTCACAATCCCTCGTAAATACAGGCCACGAGCGGGTTTCAGCCCGCCGCAAACAACGATACAGCAGGCAAGGAACAATGGCCGAAAATTTCAACAGCCACGAAAGTGCGCACGAAGCCAAATTCAGTCTCGACCAGGAAACCCAGTTCAAAGTCGATTCGCGGCGCAACAAGCTCTTGGGACTATGGCTCGGCGAACGGCTGGGCAAAACCCAATCCCAATTGGATGAGTATGCCAAGGAAGTGGTGATCTCCGATCTGGAGGAGCCCGGCGATGAAGACGTCATCCGCAAGGTCATGAAAGACATCGCCGATGCCGGCAGCGATTTAACCGACGCCGATATCCGCGCCAAGCTGACCGAATTTGAAATGGAAGCGCGTGATCAGATTCTCGGCGACGACGGTTAAACGCGCCTGCGGCCAGGCTTTGCCAGCCGGTCCGGGCGCCGGCCGTCAGCCATGAACGCCGAACTGCCCGGCGCCAGTCACGGCAACAGCCTGATCGACGCGGTCGCCGACTGGCTGATGAACCAGGCGCTGGCAACAGCCAATTTAGAAGATCTTTTGACCGAATGTTCGCTGCGCCTGGATGCCGCGGGGGTGCCGCTGTGGCGCTCGACCATCGCCTTTCAGACCCTGCACCCTTTGTATCAGGCGGTATCGCTAATATGGTACCGGGAAAGCGGACTGCAGCCGGTGGACCACTTTCCCGAAGGGGTCAACGCGCAGACCAAAGAGTGGATGCAAAGTCCGCAATATTACATTATCGCCAACCGGCTGCCGTTCCTCAGGCGGCGGCTGACCGGGCGTGAGGCGGTGTTCGATTTTCCCCTGCTCGAGGAATTAAAAGAGCGCGGTGCCACCGATCATCTCGCCTACATCGTGCCCTTCGGAGGCGCCGATTACGCCGCGCCCGGACATGACGGTATCGTTGGTTCCTGGTCCACCGACCGGCCCGGCGGATTTACCGATGACGATATCCGCTCGCTGACGCGCATCCAAAGCCGGCTCGGCGTCGCCTGCAAAATTGCCATCCGCGAGCAAATCACGCGCAACGTATTGGGCGCCTATCTGGGTCCCGACGCCGGCCAGCAGGTCCTCTCGGGCCATATCAAACTGGGCGACGGGGAAACCATCCATGCGGTCATCTGGTTCTCCGATCTTCGCGAATCATCGGCCCTTGCGGACCGGTTGCCGGCGGACGAATACCTGACCCTGGTCAACGATTATTTCGCCTGCACGGCGGGGGCGGTGATCGATTCCGGCGGCGAGGTGCTGCGCTTTATCGGCGATGCGCTGCTCGGCATTTTCGCCATCCGGGGCGAGGGCATGGACGAAACGGCGGCCTGCGAAATGGCGCTGACCGCCGTCGCCGAGGCCGAGCGCCGGCTCGCCGGTCTGAACGAAAAGCGCGCCGCCAATGGCGACCCGGACATCGATTTCGGCATCGGGTTGCATGTTGGCGATGTGATGTGCGGCAATATCGGTGTGCCCGAACGGGTCGGATTTTCGGTCATCGGCCCCGCCGCCAACGAGGCGGCGCGCATCGAATCCCTGACCAAGACCACCGGTTGCCGGATGCTGGTGAGCGATTATTTCGCGCGCCAGGTGGAGCGGCCCTGGCTCTCGCTCGGCACCCACGAGCTGCGCGGCGTCGGCCAGCCGATGGAAGTGTTTACGCTGGAAGACGGTATAAAATGAGCATGGTTGATTGCAATGACATTCTAAATTTCTGGTTCGCGACCACCGATTTGACTGCCGATTTGGAATTGAACGAAACCTGGTTCCGGTCCAGCGACGCCTTCGACGCCGAGATTAGGGACAAGTTCGAAGCGACCTGGCAGGCAGCGGCGGACGGCGATTTGGATCATTGGATGGAGGCGCCCGATAGCTGCGTCGCGCTGATGGTCCTGATGGACCAATTTCCGCGCAATATGTTTCGCGGCCAGGGCCGCGCCTATGCCACCGACGAGCGGGCGCGCATCGCCGCCCGGCGGGTCCTGGACAAAGGCTGGGACCAGGATTTCGGCAAGCGTTTTCGCTCCTTTTGTTATTTACCGTTCGAGCATTCGGAAATCGCCGCCGACCAGGAGCAGGCATTCACGCTGATGGAGAGCCTGGGCGAGGAACGATCCATGAAGGCGGCCAGGGAACATCTGGACGCGATCCAGCGGTTCGGGCGCTTTCCTCACCGCAACGCCGCCTTGGGACGAACCAGCACGCCCGAGGAGCTGGAATATTTGAAAGACCCCCCAGGTTGGGGAAAATCGGCCAGCAATAACGCCAATACCGAAGGCCAAGGCGCCGAAGACAAAGACCACGGCTGATCGCCAAAAAGGAGGCAACCGACATGGCCCAAACCCAGGCAACGCGCGGCCAGTATTCGGAACATTTCTACCCCGGCACCGAGGAATTGGCCGCCGACGAAATGCGCATCACGGCGCTCGGTACCGGCCGGCCGTTCCTGCGCCGCTCCCAGGCCAACGCATCCTGGCTGATCGAGCTTGGCAACGGCGACAAGTTCGTCTTCGATTTCGGCTTCGGCTCGCAGATGAATTTTACCGCCCTCGAAATTCCCTACGGCGCGGTCACCGCCTGGATCGCCACCCATCTGCACACCGACCATGTGGGCGATTTCGCGCAAGTCTGGGTCGGCAGTTGGACCGGCGGGCGCCTGAAACCATTGGAAATGTATGGCCCATCCGGCCCGGAGCCCAAATACGGCTTCCGCCATTTCGTCGAAAAGCAGCGGGAATCCTACGCCTGGGATACCGACACCAGGGTCAGCGCCCTGCCCGCCATTGGCGCCGAGGTGAATGTGCACGAGTTCGATTACACCCAGATTGGCGGCCTGGTGTTTGAGCAGAACGGCGTCAAGATCACTAGCTTTCCCGCCGTCCATATCTATGACGGTCCGGTGAGCCTGCGCCTCGAATGGAACGGCCTGACGTTCGTTTATTCCGGCGACACCACGCCCAGCCAGTTTTTCATCGACAATGCAAAAGGCGCCGATGTATTGATCCACGAAACCTTCAACACCGTCAGCCAACTCATGGAACGGTCCGGATACGATGAAAATTCGGCGCGCGCCATTGGCACCTATATTCATTCCTCGCCGGAAGAGGCCGGCTATGTGCTCAATGCGGTGAACCCGCGCCTTGCCGTCATTTTTCATTTTTTCAACGATTTCGACACGGCCCCGGAAATGGAAGCGGGCGTACGCCAGCATTATTCCGGGCCCCTGGCCCTGGCCACCGATTTCATGGTGGTCAACGCCACCAAGGAGCATATCGTTACGCGCAGAGCGGTGGTTTCCGACCATGTCTGGCCGAACAAGGACCAGCATGACGGCTTCGGCAGCGCGGCGCGCAAGGAGCCCTTGCAGATGTCCGACTGGCTCTGGCAATCGCAGCTGTTTCCCAAGGGCCGCCTCAAGGGCGGTGACGACGGCGGCGACGCGGACAAATAGCCGTTTTCCGGTCTTCCATGTCTTCGCGCACGGCCTCACAACGCCGCACCATCGGTGATCGCCGCGGCGCCCGTAATGGCCGCGCCATTTTATTGATGATCCTATCGGTGGCCATGCTGGCGCTGGTCGACGGCATCGCCAAAGCGGTCGCGGCAGAGGGCCTGCACCCTTTCATGATCGCCTTTTTCCGTAATTTGTTCGGCATGATGGCGATGGCGCCGTTTTTCCTCAGAACCGGATTGGCGGGGCTGAAAACCACGCGCCTTGGCATGCATCTCGGGCGCGGCGCCGTGCACGCCGTTTCCATGCTGTGCTGGTTCACGGCGCTGACCCTGGTGCCGCTCGCCGAAGCCACCGCCATGTCGTTCTCCTCGCCGGTCTTCGCCTCGATCGGCGCGGTGCTTATCCTAGGCGAGCGCTCGCGCCCAATCCGCTGGGCGTCGGTGGCCATCGGTTTCGCCGGCATGCTGATCATCCTGCGTCCGGGTATCCAGGATTGGAACCTGGGGGCAACCTTGTTGATCATCGGCGCCGTCTGCATCGCCGCCGTCAAGCTGATGGTCAAGTCGCTGTCGCGCACCGACACACCGGCGACCATTGTAGGAATTATGAGCATCACGCTCACCATCTACACTTTGGTGCCGGCGCTATTCGTCTGGCAATGGCCGAGCGCCGGGATGCTGTTGATGCTGGCCGCCATGGGGGCGCTGGGCACCGCCGCCCACGTGGTGCAGACCTATTCCTACCGGGACGGCGAGATCACCCTGGTCGAGCCGTCCGGCTATTTGCGCCTGGTTTGGGCGGCGGCGGTGGGCTTCATCCTGTTCGCCGAGGCGCCCGAGGCTTGGACCTGGGCCGGCGCCGCCGTCATTATCTTCGGCGCCACGCTGTTGCTGCGCGAAGAAATCCGTCTCGCCCGCGCGGCCCGCGCCGCAATTTAGGCCTGTCGATCCCGCCAAGGCCGTATGTCGAGGGCCGGCCATAAAATTCGCCAGCGGGCCACCTTGGCTTCATAGATTTCGGCGCTGACCTGGGCTTTGTTGGGACGCACCACAAGCGCGCAAAGATCGGTCAACCCGAACGGTGCCGTTGTCTTCAACCGGCCATCATCCATGCTTATGCCGATCGCCGTCGCGGTGGCCGGGAATGTGGCGATGGCCGCTTCCGCCGATTGGTAGGGCGGGATCGCCGCGCCGAACCGGGCTTCGTACCAAAGATGCACGCGGGCCTCGTTTTTTACGTCCGGAGCCACCGGAAGATCGCTGAATAGAGACCGGATGCGCGCTTCCTCGGCGACTTCCGTTTCGGCGCTAAGATCATTTTCATCGAAATAAACGATGTCGATATCGCGGATGCCGTGAGCCGGCGGCAAATCCGATTTGGCGTTCCATACGGTTTGCGCGACGGCGCCGGCCACCAGCCAGCCGTCCGGCAAGCGCACTTCCGCTCAACGTTCCAGCACCGGTCCTAGAAGCGGACTGGCGAGAATAGTCCGCTCGAACAAATCCTGATCGTCGGCGCGCACCGCCTCTCTAGCCGGCGGTCGCCTTGGCCAGCATGTCCTTGTTTTCCTTGGTGTCGAACATGTTGATTTCGGGCTTGCCCTCGGCGGCCTTGGCCATGCGTTCGCGGATTTCCACTGCCATTTCATTGTTGCGCCGCACCGCCGGGCGCGCCTCCATGGCCGCCATCCAGCGCATGAAATTTGGGTGCGCCGCATCGTCGAGCCCGCGGTCCTTCCAGCCCTTGACCCAGGGATAATTGGCCATGTCGGCTATGGAATAATCGGCGCAGCCGATCCATTCCGAAGCGCCGAGCCGGTTGTCGAGAACCTGATAGAGCCGCGCATGTTCGTTGTTATAACGGTCGATGGCGTACGGGATCTTGTCCTTGGCGTAATTGTTGAAATGATTGGCCTGGCCAAACATGGGACCGATATGGCCCATCTGGAACATCAGCCATTGTAGGCAGTCGAAGCGCGCCCGCTCTCCTGAGGGCAGGAATTTGCCGGTCTTTTCGGCGAGGTAAATGAGGATGGCGCCGGACTCCATCATGGTATAATCGCCGCCGCCCGGCCCGTCCTTATCAATGATGGCCGGAATTTTGTTGTTCGGGCTGAGCCTCAGAAATTCCGGCTTGAACTGGTCGCCGAGGCGGATCGATACCTCCACATGGGTCCATTCGAGGCCGCATTCCTCGAGCATGATCATGACCTTCTGGCCGTTCGGCGTCGGCGTGGAATGAAGTTCAATCATTGTTTTTGTTCCTTGTTGTCGGTTGATGTTGTTAGGCGGACGCCTGAATCTCGGCACGAATGCGCGCCGCTTCGGAGTTCACTTTCTGCACCGCCGGGCGGGCTTCCAGCGCCGTCAGCCAGCGTTTGAAATTGGGATGCTCGTCCAGATCGAAATCATAGGTTTCCCAGCCCTTGGTCCAGCTATAGCTGGCGATATCGGCGATGGAATAATCATCGCAGCCAATATATTCGCTTTGCC
>JAYGEH010000438.1:0-8250 GCA_046582475.1 Rhodospirillales bacterium | reverse complement strand
CGGCCAGCCAATGGGCGATGCCGTTGCGGGTCCAGTATTTGCGGCGTCCCGGCGGCGGCAACACTTCATCGGGCGGCGCGTCTGGCGCGGCCATGAATACGCGGAGGCCCTTGAGGCTGGCGGCCGGCGTCCCGGCCCCGGAATAATCGATACCAATATAGCGCGCGAAAGCGGTCATCGATGATGCCGGCTATTTCTGCTTGTCGAGCGCCGCCAATACTTTCTCCGGGGTGATCGGCAAGTCGGTTATCCGGACCCCGACGGCGTCGTCGATAGCATTTGCGATGGCGCTGGCAACCGGGAGAATGCCGCCTTCGCCGCCGCCCTTGGTCCCGAACGGACCCCGGCCATGGCCCTGCTCCTGGCTGATGGAAATAAATTCGCCGGGCAGATCGGTTGACAGCGGCACCCGGTAGCTTAGCGGCGTGCCGTTGGCCGGCCGGCCGCCGTCGTAGAGAACCGTTTCGAACAAGGCCTGGCCCAAACCCATCATGGCGCTGCCTTCGTCCTGGCCGCGGCAGGCGCCATGGTGAACAATCCGGCCGAAATCGCTGCTGACCACCAGTTTCAGAACCCGCACCTGGCCGGTTTGCTGGTCCACTTCCACCTCGGCGCCGCCCCAGCCGATCTCCCAGAAATCGACTGGCGTCTCCAACGGCGCGCTGTGATCATCGGGCACCCGGGGCTTGTAGTAGCCGGTGCCGGTGAATTCAAAACCGGGCCCGCCGAAATTTTTCATAATCATCGGCGCCAGCGGAATAACCTCGTTGCCTTTGCGGACGGTCCAGTCTTCCAAGATCAACTGGTCCGGCGAACAGCCCAAATCCTCCGCCGCAAATGCCAGGACTTTCTCCTTCAACTGGGCGGCGGCGGCGACCACGGCCCGGCCCATTATGGTGGTGCCGGAACTGGCGAACGTGCCTTGTTCCCAGGGCGTGGAGCCGGTGCTGATGGCGGCAAACGTGACCCGCCCGGCCTCGCAGTTGAGCACTTCGGCGGCCATCGATGTCAGCGCCGTGTGCGCCCCCTGGCCCAGTTCCACGGTGGCGGAACTCACGATAATGCCGCCGTTGGTGGTCGCCTTTACCATGGCGTGGGCGGCCTTGTTGACGCCGCCGCCATCTTTCAAAACGACGCTGAGCCCGATGCCGTGGCCGCGGCGTTTGGGCCGGTTTTGGTAGTCCAGTCGCTCGCAAATCAAATCCAGCCCGAGCCGCAAATCGGAATCGATGGCGCTCTCACCGGGCACGAAAGCCTCGCCAAGGTCTTTCAGGTTTTTCATGCGCAACGCGTAGGGATCGATGCCAAGACGCCTGGCGATCATATCGATCTGGCTCTCCGACGCCCACGCGGCCTGGGTGCCGCCGAAACCGCGAAAGGCGCCGGCGGGCGCCTGGTTGGTGAGGACACAATCGACCTGGGTGTCAATATGGCGCCAGCGGTAGGAGCCTGGAATGCGGTATCCCGCCTTCTCCGCGACCAGCGGGCTGGCGTCCGAATAGGCGCCCGCGTTGAGAAGGATTTCGCTTTGGCGGGCCACCAAGGTGCCGTCGTTCATCACCCCGGTGCGCAGTTTCAGCACCGCCGCATGCTGGGTATTGGTGAGCAGTTGCTCTTCCATGGTGAAGGCCAGGCGCACCGGCCGGGCGGTTATGCGGGCCAAGAGGACGGCAATGGGTTCGGTTTTGCATCCGGTTTTGGCGCCGTACCCGCCGCCCACATAGAGCACATTGACGGTGATCTTTTCCTCTGGATGCTGGAACACACGGGCCAATTCCTTGCGGTTCAGGAATGGCGACTGGGTTGCCGACCATACTTCCACCTGATCGCCCTGCCATTGGGCCACCGCAACATACGGTTCCAAAAAATAATGCTGCATCCGCGAGAACGTGAAAGTGTCTTCGAAAATGTGATCGCAGCCGCCGAAAACAGACGCATCACCGGTCCGGTAATTGAACCGGTAACAGACATTTTTGCGGGGATCTTTTTCGGCGCTAGCGCCCTGGCCGTAGGTGTTGACGAAGCCGATCGGCGGCTCCTCGAACAGGGCCGGCGCGTCCGCTTCAAGCGCCGCTTCGATCGATTGCAAATCCGGCAGCAATTCATAGTCCACCTCGATGAGATCAAGCGCCCGGTACGCCGTCGCTTCGTCATCGGCGGCGACCGCGGCGATCATATCGCCAACGTAACGGACCTTATCGATGGCCAGGACCGGCTGATCCTTGATCAGCCAGCCATAGACCGGCTGCATGCCGGCGAAATCATCGCGGGTGGCGACATTGTGGACGCCGGCCAGCCGGGCGGCCTTCGAGGTATCGATCCTGACCACGCGCGCATGCGCGTGCGGGCTGCGCAGCACCTTGGCGTGCAGCATGCCGGGCAATTCCACGTCGGCGGCAAAGCGGGCGTTACCGGTGACTTTGCCGATGCCATCCCGGCGCGGCTGCGCCGAGCCGATGGTGCGCATTCTTTCGCCGGTCATGATTTTGCGCCCGCCGCCGCCCGCACCGCTTCGACAATCATCTGATAGCCGGTGCAGCGGCAGATATTCGCCCCCATCCAGCGCCGGATGGCGGCCTCGCCGGGGTCCGGATCTTGTTGCAAAAGGGCCGCCGCCAGCATGATCATGCCCGGCGTACAATAGCCGCATTGAAAGGCGGCGTTGTCGAGGAAGGCCTGCTGAACGGCGCTCAAGCCATCGCCGTCGGCCAGGCCCTCGATGGTAACCACATCCTGGGCGTCGGCCTCGAAGGCGAATGTGGCGCAGGCCGCCCTTGGCTGTCCGTTTACCAGTACCGTGCAGGCGCCGCACACCGCCTGATCGCAGCTTAGTTTGGTGCCGAGGAGCCTTTCCTGGCGGCGGATCAGATCGATCAGCGTCTGGTTTGCCGGTACCTCGTGGGACACCTGGCGGCCGTTCAGGTTGAAGCGGATGGAAACCGTCTTCATCTAACCAGCCTCCGCCAAGGCACGGAGTTGGCGGGCCAGCAATACGGCGATCATGCGCCGCCGATAGCCGCTGGAGGCGAACACGTCGTCCAGCGGGTCGGGCAATTGGCCGGCAAATTCCTGGGCGATGGCGGCGCCGCGCGCGGCCGCGTCCGCCGTTGTCAAATCGCCTGCCATGGGCAGGGGTCCGCCGGTTGCAATGCGGAACGCGCAGCCGACGCCGACGCGGGCATTGGCGACGGCCCCGCCCCTGACATCCGCCGATAGCGCGACACTGACCACCGGCTTCAGGCTGCGGTCCATCAGAAACCTGCGGGAGGGGGCGATCGGAACCTCGATTGCCGTCAACAGACCGGCGTTTTCCGCGCCGGCCAGTTGCGCGGCGGGCACGGCGCGCCGCCCATTGGTATCCTCGAAAACGGCAACCGCGTTCAGCGCGATCAATGCCGGCAGCCCGTCATAGCCCGGATCGCCGCTGAGGATATTACCGCCCAGCGTTCCGGCGATACGGATGCGCACATTGCCGATTTCGCCCCAGACCTTGGCCAGGGCGGGGGCGTGAACGGCGATCAAGGGGTCGGTCTCCAGATCACGGTGGGTGACGCAGGCGCCGATCCGCAAGGTGCCATCCTCGACGCCGATGGCCCTCAGTTCCGGCACCGACTTGAGATAAATAAGGTTTTCCACCGCCAGGCCTGATTTGAGATTTTGCAGCAGATCGACGCCGCCGCCCATGAATACGCAGCGGCCGGCAAACTTTTCGGCCAGCCGGCAGGCCTCGGCGATGCTGGCCGGCCGATGCAGATCGAAGGCCGGGATATTGCGGTGGGTTCCCGGGGTCTGGGCGGCGTCGGTCATAATAGGACCTTGGTTTCCATGGCTGTGCGCAATTTTGCGGAAATTGGCGGGATTTGTCACGCCCTGCTCTCCGATCACCAAAGTGCGGACATTCCGAAATTCCGCCCCGAGGATATTCAAGCGCGCATCTTTAAATCGGGGCGCTTCATTCCAATATCTTGGATAGCGAAATTACCCGGTATTTGAGATGTCCCGTCTGAATTTGATAGGCGCGGCCCTGGTGGCGGTTCTCGCGGTCACGGCATCGGTCGTTGCCTTGCTTCCAGGCGAGGATCTTCCGGCCGCCAAGCGCACCGCCAAAGCCACGCACACGCGGAAAACCACGCAAGCCTTGCGCCATCCGAGCGTCCATCTAGGCAAGCCCGGCGGCGTCAAGAGAGGCGCCGAACGAAACGCTTGGAGCAGCGCCGCGGCCCGCTCGAATGCGGACCATTTGCCTTATGAGCCCGGCGAATTGCTGGTCGGGGGGCGCCGTCCGGGTTCGCCGCCAGCGCCGCATCACTGGGGTTGACCACCGCCGAAAGCACCCGCTTGGATGGCCTCGGCATGACCCTCCGGCGCCTCAAACAGACCCGCTCGGGCCCGTCGGATCCATCCATATTAACCATCAGGCGGCGGCTGCAACGGCGCTTTCCGGGCATGCTCGTCGACGTCAACCAGCATTATAACCTGGCCGCCGCACCGCCCATAAACCGGCGCGGGGGCACGCCCAAATGGAAGGGCAAAAGCTGGGCGCGCTGGGCCATGGGCTGGGAAAACCTTCCCGAGCGATGCGGCGCCAACCTCGCCCTCGGCATCATCGATACCAGTATCGATGCCTCCCACCCGGCCCTGTTGGGCAAAAACATCGAATTCAAATCCTTTCACAGAGCGGGCAGAAAACCCAGCCCACCCAGGCACGGCACTGCCATCGCCGCAATGCTGATCGGCAATGCGAGCATCGAAGGTTGGGGCGGCCTCTTGCCCGGCGCCAGGCTTTATGCCGCCAACGTGTTCGAAGTGAAACCGTCCGGCCGCTTGGTAAGCAGCCTTCAATCTTTCATGAAGGCCATGGACTGGATGATCATCATTAATGTCCAAGTGGTCAATTTGAGCATCGCCGGCTCCTCCAGCACGATGATGAAAGCGGCGGTGCATAAAGCGCTCAAAAACAATGTGGTGTTGGTGGCGGCGGCCGGAAATTTCGGACGTTCTGCGCGGCCCGCCTATCCCGCAGCCTATCGGAATGTACTGGCGGTGACCGCAATCGATACAAATCTGCGCTCCTATCGCCGCGCCAACCGGGGCGCCTATATTGATTTTGCCGTGCCCGGCGTTGCCGCCTGGACCGCCATTCCCGGCGGCGGCGCCTATCAGAGCGGCACCTCGTTCGCGGTACCGTTCATCACCGCCCTCGCCGGATTGGAATTGGCGTCCTCGAATAAGTTCCCCAGCCTGGCCATTCTGACCAAACGCCTTGCGGCCAATTCCAAGGATCTGGGCGCGCGCGGCCGCAACAACATATTCGGCTGGGGTTTCGTCGATTACAGGCCGTCGTGCGGCTAACGGCACTTGGCGCCGGGCGTACCAGGGTTTGTTGCTAGACATCCCGCACCATGCCCATATATTTGAAATCGACGTAAATGAAATAGGCCAGAGATGCGTCTTGTCGATCAAATACTCCGCGCGCGCGCCGCAATTTTTTTGGCTGGTTGACGTGGTGCTGATTGCCGGACCGCTGCTGGGCCACGATTCGGGATGGGTCGGCAGCGCCCAGTTGCACACGGTTATGGAGGCCATCGCGGCGCTTCTGGCGTGGATCGTCGGGGCCATGGCGTTGGTGCGCTATTACAGCCGGAAAGACAGTATCTTTCTTTTTGTCGGCGTCGGATTTCTTGGCACCGGATTTCTGGACGGCCATCACGCCATCGTAACGTCGGCCTTTTTCCGGCCCTTCATGCCATCGGACATTCCCTCGCTGGTTCCCTGGAGCTGGGTTGCCTCGCGCCAATTCCTGTCGATCATCATGTTCTTGAGCTGGCTCGGCTGGCTGATCGAGGAAAGACGCGAAATCAACTTCCAATTTTCCGAGCGGGCGATTTATTACGGAACCGCCATCTTCACCCTCTTGAGCATTATCTTTTTCGCCTTCGTGCCGCTGCCGAGGGCCGGACCCGGGCCATCGTCGACAATATTTTCGACGGCATTATCACCATCGACCAGCGTGGCATTATCCAGACGGTGAACAGCGCCGCCGAGCGGATATTCCAATATTCCGCCGCCGATATGATCGGGCAAAATGTCAACATGCTCACCCCCGAGCCCTTCAAAAGCGAGCACGAATCCTACCTTCGGAGATATTTGAACACCGGCCAGGCAAAGATCATCGGCATCGGGCGCGAGGTCGAGGGGCAACGGCGGGACGGCAGCATATTCCCCATGGAGCTTGAGGTCGCCAAGATCAATATTGGCACCGAAGTGATGTTTCTGGGGGTGACCAGGGATATCACCGACCGCAAGGAAGCCGACCGCATGAAGAGCGAGTTTGTTTCCACGGTCAGCCACGAGCTGCGCACGCCGCTGACCGCGATCAAGGGCTCGCTCGGCCTTGTCACATCGGGCAATTTCGGCGAGATGCCCGAGCCAAGCACGCGCATGATCGAGCTGGCGGAACGCAACACCGAGCGGCTTATCACCTTGGTCAACGATCTGTTGGATATGGAGAAGCTGCAATCGGGCAAGATGGAATTCGATTTCAAGAAGATGTCATTAACCGGCCTGGTGACCAATGCCGTCGAGATCAACAAACCCTATGCGGAAGACAAGAATGTTGTGTTCAAATTACCCGAGATTGCGCCCGAAGCCTTCATCAATGGCGATGTGGAACGCCTCAACTAGGTGTTGGCCAACCTTCTTTCCAACGCCGCCAAATTCTCGCCCGAAGGCGAAACCATCGAAATATCGCTGCGACGCAACGGCAATAATTTCCGGGTCAGCGTATCGGATCAAGGTGCCGGCGTTCCCGAGGAATTCCGCGCCAATATATTTGAACGGTTTACCCAGGCCGATTCCTCCAATGTGCGCCAACAGGGCGGCACCGGGCTGGGGTTGAACATATCCCGGGCGATCATCGAAAAACATGGCGGCATAATCGATTTCGAATCGGAACCCGGCAACGGCGCCAGCTTTTACTTCGATCTCGTTGAATATGGAAAAAACCGGATCACCGCGCCGGAGCCGGCTGCCGACGCCGCCGATGGACCGGCGGCGCAGCCCAAGATATTGAACGGGCTCCATATTCTGGTGCTCGAGGACGAACCGGATGTGGCCGAGTTTATTTGCATCTTGCTCCAGCAATACGGCGCCCGGTGCGATGTCGCCCATGACGCCGAGGAAGCCCGGGCCGCCATCGCCAAGACCAAATATCAGGCAATCACCCTGGACATGCTGTTGCCCAGCGAAAGCGGCGTCAGCTTTTTGCAAGAGCTGCGCGCCAACGATGCGACCAAGGACATTCCGGTTGTCGTTGTTTCGGCTATCGCCAACGACTCCCGGGAAGAGGTGTTGACGTCGGTCTTGGGGGTCATGGATTGGCTGCAAAAACCCATTGATGAACACCGGCTGATCCGGGCGATCAAGCGGGGCACCGAGATCGGCGCCAGCGGCCAAAGCAAAATCCTTATTGTCGAGGATGATGCGGATTTGAACGAAGTGCTGGTCAATATGATCGGCGATATGGCCGAGGTGAGCGTGGCGGCGAACATGGCACAAGCCAGGCGGCAGCTAGAATTGACCCGCTGGTCGCTGGTCATCCTCGACGTTGCGTTGCCCGACGGTTCCGGATTGGACCTGATACCGTTTTTGAAGAACCAGGGGAATTTGCCGACGCCGGTGATCATCTATTCGGCGGAAGAAGTTTCCAGCGACATCGCCGCCAAGGTGGAGCATGCGCTGGTCAAGACGCAGACCTCCAACGACGATCTGCTCAACATGATCGAGGCGATGGTCACCAAGCCCGGAGCAGTCGCCCAATGACCGGCACTATAAAAAAAGTGCTGGTCGTCGAGGACGAAGACGATATCCGCGAGGTCCTGTGTTCGGCGCTGGAGCTTGTTTGCAAGTTTACCGTCGAGCCTTGTGCGTCCGGTGATCAGGCGATCGCAAAGGCAGCGGCATTCGATCCCGATCTCATACTCGTGGATGTGATGATGCCGCGTATGGACGGGCCGACGACGTTGGGCAAATTGCGCGAAATCGCGGGCCTGGAGACGACGCCCATAATATTCGTGACCGCCAAGGCGATGCCGGCTGAACTCGCGCATTTCAAGTCACTGGGGGCGCTCGGCGTCATCGTAAAGCCTTTCGACCCGATGGCCATTTGCGATGAGATCAACGCCCTTTTGCAAGCTTAAAGCATCTTCGCTTAAGGTTTTGGGATTTGGAAATCATGGAAGATTTGAACGG
>JAYGEH010000373.1:0-1765 GCA_046582475.1 Rhodospirillales bacterium | reverse complement strand
AAGGGCCTGGAGATTTTGCCCGGGAAGGCCATTTTCTGCCTTGTTCATCGGATGCCATGCCTGCTGAGAAGATTCGCACGTGCGGACATAGTCGGGGTAGTGGAGAACGGTGTCAATTTCGGAAGCTTCCGGCCTATTCGCCGAGCGCCACCGAGACCCGTTCCATGACCCCGTTCCAGTCGCCGCGCGTTTTCTGGCGCAACAGCCGCATGGAAGAGTGCCAGGCGCTGTCGTCGCGGTCCACCAGCCCAGGGCGCCGGTGACATTAACGACGGATGTATCCACCCCGATCACTAGGTCCAGGTTGGCCATAAACGCCGCCGTTTCGGCAAAGTCGGTCAGAAAGGAGACAGTATGGAAGTTTGCCGCATCACAAGCGGCTGGCGAATTTACGCCATGGTTTATTAGTCCGATCTTCGGAACGGCGCGGGTTTTTCTTCGGGAATCATCCCGCTTACCGTCTGGCGGATCGTTTCGGACTCCTGATAGCGGCCCAGGTATTTCAACGAGGTGCTGAGGCTTTGAAACATCGGGGTTTTGGTCTGGTCGACCATTTCGATGGCACGGCAGAACTTTTCGAGCGCCAAGTCATGGCGCCCGGCCTGTTGCGCGATCAAGCCCGAGATGTTGATGCCGTTGAGATTGTTGGGCTGGGCCTTGAGCAGCGCCCGGCAATAGCGCTCCGAGTCGACCAGGCGTTTGGCGTTGAACGTCTGGACGGTCAGGCCGAACAATTGATCCACCGACAAGTTTTGGTCGACCGGCGGCAATGGAGCTTCGGTTCCGGTCCTGTCCACCGTGACGTAAATCATTTTTTGCACGCCGGCCTCTTCCAATAGTTGTGCCTGGGTTTCATGGACCCGGGCGATATCTTCGTCTCCGGCTCGGCGCATGGCCTCTGCGTATTGGCGGTGATAGTCCGGGTTGCAGGGATTCATGTTCAGGCTGATCAGTAAATAGGAAGCCGCCTCAGCCACATCTCCTGCTTCGAGGTAGAGTTTGCCAAGCTCGAACAGAGCGCTGTAATGGGCAAAGGGTTGTTTGACGATCTCCTGATAGGCGTGCAGTTTTTCCGCCCTGTCCCCGGCGGCCGGATGCTCGAAGGTATCGGCAATGGCCGGGATGATCTCGCCGACCACGAACAGAGGAAGCTTGTGGCGGCGGTTACAGCTGCGGCATGAAATCCAGGTAATCACATTCTGGCGCTTGTAGACCTTTTTATAGGTGTTCCGCGCCTGGCAGTGCGGGCATTCTGTTTCCAGAGCCATCAGACCGTTGCCCCGTTCCGTGACCGAGGTGATTTTGCCGGTGATGCCGATGACCTTGGCGAGGAAATTTATGTAGTCGTTCAGCTCCGAATATGCGGCATCCGGTATTTCCGTGGCGTTGATTTCATATTCGTTATTTTCCAGATATTCGATCTTGTCCTTGATCTGGCCCCGGGCCACGGCGTCGCGGTAAAGCACGGTGCCGGGGTGGAACCCGACCATGGCCATACGGATGATGTATCGCGTGTTTTCGGTAAACCACTTAAGGCTTTCCATCGCCGTTTTCTGGGTTTCCGCCGGGTCGCAGAAAATCAAGTTGCCGCCGATGCCGAGGCCGACATCGTTGGTTATTTTCAGGGTCTCGTTGATATCGGCGAGGGTGATTTTCTTTTTCATGCTCAACAGTACGTCGGGGCTGGCGCTTTCGATGCCGTAGGCAACGGTCTTGCAGCCGCTGTCGCGCATCAGGGTCAGAACGTCGCGGTCCACGGGCTTGA
>JAYGEH010000348.1:0-1708 GCA_046582475.1 Rhodospirillales bacterium | reverse complement strand
TGACCCGGACGGCGGCCAATCTGAAGACCTAACGGTGGCGCCCAAGGATCTGGCCGAAAGCCGGATCGATCCCGGTCACCATGGTACCCGGCAATAATTTCCCCGCAGCGCGCCAGGCGCATTGGCAGGGACCCGCCAATTAATCCGGTTTTTCATTAAGCATCTGTTTTTAAATATTTATTTGGCCAACGGCGTTTGGCACGATTTTCGCATTTATATATCGGAAATAGGCGCAACTGCTTCCTTCGAAGGTCCGCGCAAAGGATGAAATGTAATGGTGGGACTGAAATTTAGAGCCGAAATCAGGCCCGAAATCAAAATTACCGGACCCAGTCTGATCAAAACCGTTTTCGGCCTGTTTGCGGCGACAATTCTGGCGGCGGCGCTATTGACCGGCACGGCCAGCCCCGGCGGCGCGGCTTCGCGCATCAAAGATGTCACCAATTTCGAAGGCATTCGCGACAACCTTCTGGTCGGTTATGGACTGGTGGTCGGCTTGAACAATACCGGCGACACTCTTTCCGATGGGCATTTCACCAAGCAAAGCCTGCTGGCGATGCTGGAGCGGCTCGGCGTCAAAACGACGCAGGACGGATTAAGTTCGAAAAACGTGGCGGCCGTCATGGTTACCGCCTCGCTGCCGGCTTTCGCCCGGCAAGGCAGCCGCTTTGACGTCACCGTCAGCGCCCTCGGCGATTCGTCGAGCCTGCTCGGCGGAACTTTGCTGGTCTCGCCGTTACTTGGCGCCGACGGCGAAGTCTACGGGGTCGCGCAAGGTCAGGTGGCGGTCGGCGGGTTCTCCACCCAAGGCGACGCCGAAACCGTTACCAAGGGCGTGCCAACCAGCGCCCGCATCGCCAACGGCGCGATCGTCGAACGGGAATTGGATTTCGACCTTGCATCGTTGAAGCAGATCCGCATCAGCCTCCGCAATCCGGATCTGACCACCGCCCGGCGCATTGCCCAGGCCATCAACGCCTTTCTCGGAACCAATGCGGCGCGCCCGAGCGATCCCGGCACCATCAATCTTCGCGTTCCCCGCGGATACGAAAATAACGTGGTCGGGCTGCTGACCGATTTGGAACAATTGCGGATCGAGCCGGACCAACTGGCGCGCATCATTATCGACGAGCAATCGGGCACCATCGTTATGGGCGAAAACGTCCGCATCTCGACGGTCGCCATCGCCCAGGGCAGCCTGACCATCCGCATTACAGAAACCAAGCAGGTATCGCAGCCGGGCCCATTCGCCGAAGTTGGCACAACGACCACCGTCGACCGGACCGATATTCAGGTCGATGAGGGAGCCGACAACAAACTTTCCGTGGTCGAGTCCGGGGTGACGCTTCAGGATTTGATCAATGGCCTTAATTCGTTAGGCATCGGACCGCGCGATCTGATTACCATTTTGCAGGCGGTCAAGGCCGCCGGCGCGCTACAAGCTGAAATTCGGGTGATGTGATGGAAGCGCAAGCCTTAATCGATGTAGGCATCGCCGCCTACCAATCGACCCGGGTCGCGCCGCGGTTGGGCAAGGTTGATAACGCTGTCCAGGCGGCCAAGACCGCCCAGGAATTCGAGGCATTTTTCCTCGGCCAGATGTTGCAGCCGATGTTTGAGGGGCTACAAGCCGAGACGCCGTTCGGCGGCGGGCACGCGGAAAAAATCTGGCGCACCATGATGGTTGACGAAATGGGCAAGGCCATGG
>JAYGEH010000312.1:0-8815 GCA_046582475.1 Rhodospirillales bacterium | reverse complement strand
ACCGCGCCCATCGGCACGGCGGCATTGGTCAGGCCCTTGGCCAGGGTCATGATGTCGGGGGTGACGCCGAAACGCGCGGCGGCGAAGCTGGCGCCGAGGCGTCCGAAGCCAGTAATCACCTCGTCGAAAATCAACAGAATGCCGTGCGCATCGCAAATGGCGCGCAAGGATTCCAAGTACCCCTTGGGCGGCACCAGCACGCCGGTGGAACCGGCCATGGGCTCGACGATGACGGCGGCGATGGCGCCCGGCCCATGCAGGGCCACGAGATCGTTCAACTCTTCCGCCAAATGTCCGCCCCAGTCCGGCTGTCCCCGCGAAAACGCATTCTGTTCCAGATTGTGGGTGTGGCCCAGATGATCGATTTCGGGGAGCAAGCCGCCGAAATTGGTGCGGTTGGGCGAGATGCCGCCGACCGAAATGCCGCCGAAGCCGGCGCCGTGATAACCGCGCGCCCGCCCGATCAGGCGGCGGCGGCCGGGGTAGCCGGTGCGCCCGTGATAGGCCAGCGCAACCTTCAGGGCGGTATCCACCGCTTCGGACCCGGAATTGGTGAAAAAAACATGGTTGAGGGGATCGGGCGCCATGCCGGCCAGGCGGGCGGCCAGCTCAAACGCCTTGGGGTGGCCCATCTGGAACGGCGGCGCATAGTCCATGGCGCCCGCCTGGGCCTGGATGGCCGCCGTGATCTCGGCCCTGCCGTGGCCCGCATTGACGCACCAAAGCCCCGCCGTGCCGTCCAGAATTTCGCGGCCGTCGTGGGTGCGGTAATGCATGTCCTTGGCGCTTACCAGCAGGCGCGGCGCCGCCTTGAATTGCCGGTTGGCGCTGAACGGCATCCAAAAGGCGCTTAAGTCGTTGGGAATTGCGGTATCCATGTGCAATCTCAATCCGCGAGTTTGAGGAGACAATTTAACTAGAAGTTGTTCCGCCGCACTTGTCAAATAGGGTTTTTGGGATGTGTAAACCTTGTGGATATCTTGCCGAAATAATCCTTTGTGCTTATCGGGGCCCGGGGTAATATTTTTATAGATGAGGCACCGCCGGTACCTGGGGCAACGCCACCCCTCGGCCGGTCAAAATGAGGCGGCATAGTGGGGATTATCGAAAGCCTGGCCTTGGCTCTTGGGGCGTCGTTGATGAGCGGGTTTAACCTCTATGGGGTTGCCTTTGTGTTGGGCGCTCTGCAATTTTTCGGCCTCACCGAATTGCCCGCAAGTCTGCAGCTTTTGAGCAGCCCTTATGTGCTCACCGCCGCCGGGGCCCTCTACATTGTCGAGTTTTTTGCCGATAAAATTCCCGGCTTCGATTCGCTTTGGGATATCTTGCATACCTTCATCAGAATTCCCGGCGGCGCGCTGCTCGCGGTGGCGGCGCTCGAAGGCGTCCCATCGGGATTGCCGCCCGATGCGCATTTCGCTCTGTCGCTGGCTGGCGGCGGGTTGCTGGCAACTTTGAGCCACGCCGCGAAATCGGGCTCGCGCATGATCCTGAACACCTCGCCCGAGCCGATCACCAACCTGTTGGCGTCGGTGGCCGAAGACGTGCTGGTCGCCTTCATTTTGGTGTTCATGCTTTTCAAGCCGCTGGCATTTTTCTTTTTGTTCGCCGGCCTCCTGGTCCTGATCATCTGGCTGATGACCAAGATCGTTCGCGGTCTGAAATTATTCGCGCGGCGATTCGTGCCAACGGGATCGGCCCGCAAGGAACCTTCCAGCGATTCCAATTGGGCCCTGGACCGGCACGGCCGGTAGCATTCACCAAATTTAAATATTCTGCGCCTAGATTTCCCTATCACCCACTAGGGAGTCCTCAAAATGCGTTATTCAGTGCATTACGAAGGTGCCGAAAAAAATTGGGTTGTGACCGATGCGGCGAATTGCCATCAGGTCATGGGTATTCACGATACAAAATCCGAAGCCTACAAGCACGCGTTCGCCGAGCAGGAACGTTGGCGCAAATATGATCCGGCCGCCAAACATCTGGCGCGCATACGGCGGATGCTGCCCAGGACCCTGGTCGTCCATTAATACCGGCCCCGCGGCCGGTAATCGGGCTGCTGCATCGGCGCGAAGGTTGCCGGCAGCATGATCTTGTTCTCCTGCAAATCCAATATCTTCAATGTTGGATCTCCCTGCGGCGGCCAGACGCCGGTATCTTCCACGTGTTTTCTGATCTTGATGCGCTTCTCGCCCGCCAAAAGGAAAGCATAATTACGGCGCAAGCCAGGCGGGTTGATAAGACCGGCCGGGCCGGTATAAAGAGCGTGCCCCCGCCAGCCGGAGCGCTGTTTCACTGGCACCGCATTGAATTTTAAATTTATTTGGGAAACGACAAAATAGCAAAAATTCCAAGCGCCCTTCACGGCGCGATCAATTCCGCCTATCCCGACAATGTATGCCTGGTGGGTGTGTTGGGCGAAGACGGTTACACGCAAATCAGCCCGCGCGGCAGCATCGTCGTCTATGACGATGAGACCCTGGGGTTTTGGGACCGGGGCCGCGGCCGCACCCATGACAGCGTTACCGACGGCACCAAGGTAACAGTCTATTTCCGGGACCAAGCGATGCGCGATCTTCTGCCTGCCGGCGCCATTGCCCGGTTCTACGGCACGGCCACCACGCACCTGGATGACGATGTCCGCGAAAAGATTTGGGAGATGATGATTCAGCCGGAGCGCGACCGTGACCCCGACAAAAAAGGCTCCGCCGTTCTGGTCAAACTGGAGCGGGCCGAAACCCTGCAAAGGCAACCGCTGGAATTCTAGTCTTTGGGCTCGGCGCCGCGCTCCAAACTTGGATAATAAACGCCGAGGGTGATGGCGCGGACCACCATGAACAGCATCAGCGACAGCCACAGGCCGTGATTTCCGTAAATCGGTTTGAGTATAAAGACGGCCGCCAGAAATACCGCCAGGGAGATCAGCATGCCGTTGCGCATCTCGGCGGTGCGCGTGGCGCCGATAAAAATGCCGTCGAGCAGGAACGACCAGACCGAAATGATCGGCGAGATCATCAGCCAGACCAGGAATTCACCGGCGTTGGCGCGCACCGCATCGATGCCGGTCAACGCCTGAATGATCAAATGGCCGGTAACCGCATAGATGATTGTGTAAATGGCGGCGAGGCCCAGCGCCCAGATGCCGGCGGCGACCACCGCGGCGCGCAGCTTGGCCCGGCTGCCGGCGCCGATGGCGCGCCCGACCAAGGCCTCGGCCGCATGGGCAAATCCATCGAGACCGAAAGACAGGAAATGCTGGAACTGGATCAGGACCGCATTCGCCGCCAGGATGTCGTCGTTGATTTTGGCGGCCTGGGCGGTGAAGAAGGCAAAGGCGAAGACCAGGCAGAAGGTGCGAATGAAAATATCCAGATTGATAACCATCATGCGCTTGATTTTTGCAGCATCGATAATACTTGGCCGCAAGCCGCTCTCATCCATTGCCTGAGCGGCGCGGCGAAATAACAGCAAGCCGGCGCCAACCGCCGCATATTCCGAGATCACCGTGGCTGCCGCGACACCGGCCACGTCCCAGCCAAATCCCATAACGAACAGAAGATCGAGCGCGATGTTCAGCCCGTTCATCCAAACTTGCAGCATCAGGGCGGCGCGGGTATTGCCGATGCCGATGAACCATCCGATCAGGCAATAGTTGGCGAGGACCGCCGGCGCGCTCCAGATGCGGACGTGAAAATAGGTGCTGGCGAGGTCCTCGATTTGATCGCTGGCCTCAAACAGGCCCGTTGCGATCCACAATACGGGAATTTGCGCCAGCCAGATGACGAGGCTGATGGCGGTGCCCAAGGACAGCGCCCGGTAAAATATCGCCCGCACTTCTCCAAATTCCCTGGCGCCAAGGGCTTGCGCGGTAAGGCCGGTTGTCCCCATGCGCAAAAAGCCAAAACCCCAATAGATAAAATGAAATATGACCGCGCCGATCGCCACCGCGCCCAGATAGAAAGATTGATCGAGATGGCCGATAACCGCGGTGTCGACGGCGCCCAGCAACGGCACCGACAGATTGGCGATGATGATCGGCGCCGCCAGCTGCCATACCTGCTTGTGATCGCTCTTCGAAGGGAGCGGCAGTTTCGCGATCATAAGGTTTCGAACAGTTGAACCATGCGCCGGCGCATCGCCGCATCGGGCAATTCGCCCACGCCGGCGGCTAGGTTTGCCCGCATGTGGGCTGGATTGCCGGTGGCCGGTATGAGGCAGGTGACGCTTTCGAAGGACAAAAGATATTTGAGGAAGAACGGCGCCCATTCGCTGATACCCAATTCCCCGGCCCAGGGCGGCAGGCCGGCCCGGCGCACCCGTCCGAACAATCCATCCTGCTCGAAGGGCCGGTTAATCAGGGTCGCGGTGCCGGTATCGGCGCAAAGATCGAGAAAATACGCCTCCGCCCGGCGCTCCGCGATCGAATAGGGAAATTGGCAAAAATCAATATCCGGATTGGTTTTCAAAATATCCGCCAAGTCGGCAAATCCGGACGGCGTGTAATGGGTGATGCCGATATAATCGATGCGGCCGTCATCTTTCCAAATCCGAAGGGTTTCCAATTGGGTCTCGCAATCGACCAGGTTGTGGACCTGCATCAGGCGGATGCTTGGCCGCTGCAGCTTGGCGAGCGAATCCTGCATCTGCCGGATGCCGCGCTTTCTGCCATTGGTCCAGACTTTGGTGGCAAGAAATGCCTGGCTTTGAAAGGATGCCCCTGCCAGCAACTCGCCGATGACGGCTTCCGCCCGGCCATAAATGGGCGATGTGTCGATCAGGGTTCCGCCGGCCTCGAAAAACAGCCGCAGCACGTCTGTCAGTGCTTCGCGATTGGCGCCGCCGAGCCGGGCGTCGAAGGCCCGAAAAGTGCCGAGCCCGATGACCGGCAGTTGTTCTTTTGTTGACGGTACGAATCGTGTCAGCATATTCGGCGGCTAGCTATAAAGATGATGTCATGGTAGCCGCAGGGTAGCGGTTGGATAGCCGCCGCGGCAATGGTTTCGTTAAATTGGCGTTTGATGGGGAATGCATTGGGAATTTGGCTGCAAAGGGCGCGGCGCGCCGTACGCCGGCCGCCGGGTGAAATTCTGCGCCGCCTTCTTCAAGAAGGCCGGGCCTGGCCGGACCGCTACCGGGCACCGCCGGCGGCGCGCCTGACGGGGACCGAATTCGCCGGACTGTTCGGCGCGTCCGATGTGGACGGGCTCTGGCAGCGTCTGGCTGAAAATGGGTTCCCGGCGATCACCACGCGAAGCCAGGGCGGCGAGATTTCAAGCCGCTACCCGGATGAAGCGCGGCGTATCGAAAGCGCCGCGAAACGGGTGCTCGGCGGTGAAATTCAGATCCTCGGGCTGGAGGCCACGACCATGGCGCTGCCGCCCGATTGGTCCCGGGATTTCCATGCCGGCATTAGCTGGCCCGACAGGTATTTTCGGGATCTGGATTTGAATGGCCTGGGCAAACCCAGCGACGTCAAGGTGCCCTGGGAGGTGTCGCGCCTGCAGTGGCTGATCCCGGTCGGCCAGCACTACCTGATCACGGGCGGTGCCGATTGCGCTGAATTCGTGCGCCGGATGCTGGCTGATTGGATCGATAAAAACACCTACGGGCGCGGCGTCAATTGGGGCATCGCCATGGAAGCGGCCACGCGCCTGTTCACTTGGTCCTGGCTGTTTCACGTCTTCGCCGACGCCCCTGCCTGGAAGGATGAAACCTTCCGCGAAGCGTTCCTCAAATCCCTGTACGGCCATGGGGTGTTTTGCGCGCGCTATATGGAAGATTACGGCGCCGGCGGTAATCATCTTATTGCCGATGCCGCCGGCCTGTTGTTCGCCGGGTCCTTCTTCCGGGGTGCCGGTCCGGCGGCAAACTGGGCCGAACGGGGTTGGGGTATTCTCGGCCAGGAACTTTTCCGCCAGACCGGCGCCGACGGTGTCGATTTCGAAGGCTCCAGCGGCTATCACCGGCTGGTCGCGGAACTGTTTTTATGGGCCGCCCGCTGCCGCCAGGCGAACCGCGGTGACATCCAGGATGGGTTCCAGGCGCGCCTTCTGAAGATGGCGGAATTCACGGCGGCCTATACCCGCCCGGACGGACGCGCGCCGCTATGGGGAGATAACGATAACGGCCGTGTTTTGCCGTTTGGCGGCCAGTCGGTAAACGATCACAGCTATCTGGCCGCCTTGATCGCGGCGAGCCTGGAAGGTGAGGCCTCGCCGCAGCCCAGCCCGGATGCGCAAAGCGAACTGCTATGGTCGTTGGGCGCGGCGCCCAGGTCCGGCGAAATCCCAGAACCCCAATCCAGGGGCTTTGAGGAAAGCGGCGTCTATGTGATGGCGGCGGGCGATGACCATATTTTTATCGATTGCGCGCCGGTTGGCTCCGATGGGCGCGGCGGCCACGGCCACAACGACTGCCTTTCCTTCGAGGCTTACTTGAAAGGTATCCCGGTTTTGGCGGATTCCGGGAGCTACGTCTATACGGCATCGCCGCAATGGCGGAACCGATTTCGGAGCTCCAGCGCCCACAACGCACCGGTGATCGATGATCAAGAGGCAAACCGGTATGTGGGCGAGGGGGAGTTATTTCTGCTGCGCGCAGATGCCGCGCCTGATGTCCGTCTTTGGAGCATCGGCGAGACCGTCGATCGATTGACTGGCGCCCATTCCGGCTATGAGCGGCTGCAAAATCCGGTTACGCCGGTGCGCACTATCATTTTGGATAAATCCACCCATGCGCTGGCGGTGCGGGATGAATTTGAGGGCCGGGGTGAGCACAAGATTTCCATAACCCTGCATTTCGATCCGGGCATCGAATTGGCTACGATTTCGGGAAACAGTTGGAGTTTGACGTCGGCGTCCGAGCAATTCCGACTGATATTCGCCGCCAACAGCGCCTGGGCCGCGGAATCCGGCGAAAGCTGGATTTCGGACAACTATGGCACCAAGGCCATGCGGCCTTGCCTCCGCCTGCACCGGCAAGGCGACCTTTGCAGCGTGCTTATGGGCATCTATCCGGCGGCAGAGGCGCCGGACGATCCGTTTGCATGGCTGCATAATATTTTTAAGGAAACCTAACCTGACGAATTCGGGTTCGTCTATTCGTGGTCCACGGTGGTGGCGAATACATAGCCGGCGCCGCGTACGGTTTTGATCAGTTCCGGCTTTTGCGGATTGGTTTCGATCTTGTTGCGCAACCGCCCGACCAAAACATCGACGCTGCGGTCATAGGGCTCCCAATTCCGGTGCTGAACCATATCTAGGAGTTTGTCGCGGTCGAGCACCTTGTTCGGATTTTCGGTAAAGGCCTTGAGGAGGTTGAATTCCATGGTGGTCAGCGGGATATCGTTTTCATCGGGGGACGTAAGCGTGCGTCCCACCTTATCCAGCCGCGAACCGGCAAACCGGGTTGCGCCGGTGGCTTCGGATGGGGCCGGCAGCGCCGCTTCGCCGGTGCGCCTGAGAACGGTTTTCACCCGCGCCAAAAGCTCCCGCGACGAGAACGGCTTGGCCACATAATCGTCGGCGCCCATTTCCAGGCCGACGATCCGGTCTACTTCTTCATCCTTGCCGTTCAGAATGATGATCGCCACGTTGGAATTTTCACGAAGACCGCGGGTCAGCGTCAGGCCATCTTCTCCGGGCATGACCAAATCCAATATGACCAGATCGACCTCCTGGTCATTCATCACATTGCGCATGCCGTCACCGTCATTGGCGGTGAACACGCCGTAGCCATGGGCTTCGAGGTAGTCCTTCAAAAATGTACAGATATCGTCTTCATCGTCGACGACAAGAATGGTGTATTTTTCGCTTTCCAATGTCCCAGGACCTAGCCTAATTCTGAAACCCCAATCCCCTATTGGATTTAATTGTAGATTAGCCCATTTGTCAAAAATACCAAGTCCCAGGACACCCGAAATTTACTTGGCGATGCATAATGGCCAATCCAAATTTTTGGCAGTCAACTGGCGCCCGAAGACAATGTTTGCAGTGCCCTTGCCGGCAAATCGGCAGAAATTTCGTTTTGCTCGCAAAAATCCAACAAAAGATCTTCGCGGCTCAAAAGATATTCCAGGACACCGGCAAGGAAGCCCGGATTTTCAAGACCCGCGCGTATGGTCTCTTCCTCGAGGCCGGTGGCATTCAAAAATCCCTGGCGCGTCTTGTCTTCGTTCAAAAGATAGGCCACCGCTTGAATGGCAAGGGTTTCAAAATTGGCGGCATTGGGCATCGTCCGGTGCTTCGATATTAGGTCATGGACTCATAAATGGCGGCGAACTGTGATCGGCAAATAGCCTGTTTCGGTAGGAAGGGGCGCGAAAGCGGGGCCTTCGCCCCGGTGAGGGCGCCGGACGCACCGAAACGGGCTATTTTCCGACCCCCCTTGGGGCGTGGTTCTTTTGCCCCCTGGACTACGTTGCGTCGTCGGTCATGATACTTTGGCATCACTCCCTCCTAGCTCCTTGCCAGGAAACAAAATAACGCACGTCATAGTCGTCGCCATTTATGAGTCCATGACCTAAACGAATTACTCCGATCCCGAGGCGCTTATCATAGAGAATTCAGGGCAACACAAAAGGGGCTTTGCGCGCCCCTTCACCCGCGCCGGAAACTCCACTAAACTCCGGCGCTGAAAACAGGCCTCTGGCATGTTCATATCCCATGGTCTGAAACTGCAAACGGTTTGAGCATGATTGCGAGCAATAAATACCGGTTGGCGGCCGGATGCGCGGCGGCGGCAATTTTTGCTGCGGCTTTGCCGGCGCCCGTCTGGTCGCTGCCTTTGGCCGACCAGGACAAGCTGTTCGATAGGC
>JAYGEH010000300.1:0-4201 GCA_046582475.1 Rhodospirillales bacterium | reverse complement strand
CTTGGCCGGGGTCCAGATATTAAGATTCAGGCAATCCTCGCCCATGCCCGGCGCCAGAGAGCGCGGCATAAACGGCTCCTGCGGGCAGTCGAGGCCGAAGGTATCGGCGGCCAGGACGCCCTGCCACGGTTCCGCCGGCTGCGGCGGGCGCCAGCGCAAATCGCCTGCCGGCGCCTTGGCATAAGGAATACCCTTGAAGATGCGAATGGCCGCGCCGCTCTCGGCGGTGGTGCCGGAGACGCGGCCTGATTTGGTGGTGACAATATCGTTCATGAACGGTCTTTTCTGTTATTCCCCGGCCAAAATGGCGGCGGTCTCGGGGGGCATGGATTGGAATATGTGGTGGTGGGTGGGCAGCTCCAACGTGGTCCAGCCTTCTTCGGCCCGGGTCCGCGCGGCGAATTGGTGGAACGGCGATCCCGGGTTTTCCGAGGCCAGCACATAGACCTTGTCGGCGATCTTCAGATGGTTGCCGGCGAGGGACAATTTTTCGGTCATGCTCTTCAAGGGGTGCGGTCGGCTCAGGCTTTCGATCCACTGGCGGCCTTCGGCGGGCATTGTGTCGGAGATGCTGCCGGGCGGGCGCGGCAACAGCCAGCCATCGCCATGTTCATCGGCGGCGGCCTGGGCGGCGGCGGCGCGCTCGGGGCTGGTCAGGTCGTTGAGGCATTGTCCTTCCCCCGGCAAAAAGGCGTCCAGATAGATGAGCCGCGTAATTTTCCGCCATTCCTTATCGGCGACGCCGCTGATCACCATGCCGCCATAAGAGTGCCCGGCGAGCACGAACTGGTCCAGCCGTTCCCATTCGATGAGGGCGCGCACGTCCTGGATATGGGTGCTCAAATCCACGTCCGGGCTGGCCAGGTGGGCGCGCTCGCCGAGCCCGGTATAGGTGGGAACGAACACCCGGTGGCCTTGATCCCGAAGAATATCGGCGACGCCGGTCCAGCACCAGCCGCCGCCCCAGGCGCCGTGGCAAAGAACGACGGTGGTCATTGCGCATCCTCCGCGGGCGGCAGTATTTCCTGGACGCAGACTTCGTCGATCAGATGGGCGCGGCCGATATCTTCCAGATGGCTGCGTTTCTGATCGTTGTGGAGGTGGGCGCCGATGCCTTGGGTCATGGCCAGGACAACCGATTGATCGCCCATGTCCAGCCAGTATGAACGGCGCACCAGTTTATCCGCATCGTCCCGGGCGAACGGGTCTTCCGGATTGGCGCCGAGATCGGGTCTGTAGTAATTGGCCAATTCATAGTCTCCTTAAAATGCGTATGCGCATTTGATAATAATCACCGTTGCCGTTCAAGGCCACTGCCAACGGGCGATGGAAATCAACAGGTCCGGCAGGGGGACGTTGGCAATGACGAATTCGGTACTAAGGGTCAAGGTGAGGGCACCCAAAAGCGCGACGCCGATGCCGGCCATCACCCAGAACGAAAAATCCTCATATTCCCGGTTGAGGAACCAGCCGAAAATGACCCGCCATATGGTCGTCGTTTGCTGGATCGGCGCAACCACGGTGACCGGCGCGATGGTCAGGGACATGAAACGCAGAATCTGCGAGGTGCAGACAACGAAGCCCGACAAAGTGAACCATTTCGCGGTCACCGGGCGCATGGACATCACCTCGGCGGTAAATCGGGGATACAGGAGGATCGGCACCAAAACCAATGTGGCCGCGCCATAGGCGATGACTCCGCCGGCCAGGCTGGTGCCGAAGCTTACATCGGCCACGACGCCGCGAATAAGAACGGCGCTCGATCCGTAGCCGAGCGCCGACAAGGCCGCGAATGTAAAGCCCTTGGCATAGTTGGGCTGAAACTTGATGGGCGCCGTTTCGGTGGCCGCCGCTTCGCGCTGGCGCCTGGCTTCGCGCGAGCGCAGCATAACCAGGGGACCCAGGAATATCAGAACGATACCGATGATGCGCAGCGGCGTCAAAACTTCGCCCAGGAAAATGATGGCCAGGGCCAGCGAGATCAAAAGGCCCGATTGCTGCACTGGTCCCACCAGATTGCCGCCCATGGACTGCAGCGCCATGTAATTGCAGAACCGGCCCCAGATGAAGTGGGCGACGCCGGCGGTGATGAGCAGGAGTACCGAGGCGACAGGGAAATTAACAATTTCGGCGACGCCACCGGTGGCCAGGGCGGCGAGTAAAAACAGCGGCAGGCCGATGGGCACCGATATCGACATGCCTTGCAGAACGGTGCCGGTTAGAACGCCGCGCCGGGTGGCGGCGTTGTTCAGCCCGAAAAACGCGGCTGCCAGAAGTGCCAGAAACCCCCCGAGCAATTTCGTAAACCCCTTGAATGAATGATCCGGCGTTTGGCTCGGCCCTTGAAGGACTGGGCCATGAGGCAATATGATTGCCGGAAAGGCAAGCGGAGGCCGCGCCATGACCGATAACAGCACGCCAGCGCCGTTCCAGGCACGCCAGGAAGTATTGGACCTGTTGCCGGCGGCCAGCGGCAACGACATTAACGGACTCGGCGAGGGGGAAAAACGCAACGCCTCGCCGGTCCTGTGGCACGATCCCGATATCCTCGCGCACGGCGATTTGCAAAAATGGTTCTTCGCCAACGGCACCTCGGCGGGCGCCAGCAAACACCGGGCCGCAAATATGGAATTCACGGCGAAGCCATTGCCGGAGCTTGCCGCCGGCAAAGCCGATTGGACGCCGCAAGATGCCGCCGCCAGGGTCAAGGCGGCGGCGCTGGAGTTGGAGGCCGATATTGTCGGCATTACGCGCCTCAACCAGGACTGGGTGTTCGAAGGCTACGAAGCGGATTATCAATGGATCATCGTGCTATCCGTCGCCATGGATTGGCAATGCCTGAAAACGGCGCCCAGCGAAAAATCCCAGACCGAGGTGCAGAACCAATATGGCAGGGGAACCCGCGCCGCCTATAAGCTGGCCGGCTGGTTGCGCGAACATGGCTGGGACGCGCATCCCCACGGCGGCCCCATAGCCGGGCCGGTGCTGATGATCCCGGCGGCTATCGCGGCCGGCCTCGGCGAGCTCGGCAAACACGGTTCCATGATCAATCGCCAGTACGGCTCGTCGTTCCGCCTGGCCTGCGTGATGACCGATTTGCCGTTGATCGCCGATGCGCCCGACGCATTCGGCGCCGACGATTTCTGCGCTTCCTGCCAGGTCTGCACCAATGTCTGCCCAGTCGACGCCATCGTCCCCGATAAGCAGACCGTGCGCGGCGAAACCAAATGGTATGTGGATTTCGACGCCTGCATCCTTTATTTCGTCGAAAACAAGGGCTGCGGTATCTGTATTGGACTATGCCCTTGGAGCCGCACCGGAACCGCGCCCAGATTGGCCGACAAGCTGGCACGGCGCGCCAAAGCCAAGCGCTAGAGGACACAGGCCGCTAGAGGATGCCTTGGTCGCCGCTGATGGTCAGGCGGATGCCGGCCTTCGACAAATAGTCGGCGAAGTTTTCGCCCATCCCGGTCAGGCGCCAGACGGTTTCATCGTCGCGTTCCTGGGTCTGCACCAATTCCATTTCGATCAATTTTTGGATGGTTGGCCCGAACCAGTCATATTCGGCCAATTCGTGGGCGGAATCGACGCGGGTCATCAAAATCGCCCAGCATTGATTTCGGTCGAGGGTATAATGCTTGACCGTGCTCTCTTCATCGTCAGGCGCCTTGGCATCGGGCTTTTGATCCTTCGAATTTTTGCCCAATAAGGCGCCTTTTATGCGGTCACGCAATGCCATGTTCAAACCTCGTTGCCTAAAAGTACCAGGATTATAACCGCAACAGCTTTCAAATCAAAATCCGAGAACCAGGCACTTACCGCGCCGAACTCCAGTTGAAGGAGCGGTGGGCGCGGCCATCTTGGGGCAGGAAGGCGGGCAAATCGCCCAATTCTTCCGCCGCGTGCCAAGCCCAGCGCGGGTTGTACAACATCTGCCGCGCCAAGGCGATCTAATCAGCCTGGCCCGAGCGCAGGATATGCTCCGCCTGTTTCGGTTCGGTAATCAGCCCGACGGCGATGGTCAGCAACCTGCTTTCCCGCTTTACCTGGGCGGCGAACTTGGTCTGATAGCCGGGCTCCAAATCCATCGAGATGGCCTGATTGGGCGACAGGCCGCCAGACGAGACGTCGATGAAATCGCAGCCCCGGTCTTTCAGGGCCTGGGCGTAGGCAACGGTGCCGTTGATATCAAGGGCGTCTT
>JAYGEH010000206.1:0-10770 GCA_046582475.1 Rhodospirillales bacterium | reverse complement strand
GTCGGCTTCGGTGACCGGGCTGGCATCGGGCTTGTCGCTGATCGGCGTGCCGGTGCGGAAATGGCCCTTGATGATGGGCCGCGCCAAATCGGCCAGGGCAACCGCGAGGGCGACAAATGCGTCCAATGATCGGGCCTGATCGGTCATGCCAGCCGCCGGGGACGCCTCAGTTGGGCAGGGCCGCCGGCTGATCGGCCTGGCCGCGCATGTAAAGGATCAGGGCCGCCCGGTCGCCGGCTTTTTTGAGGCCCGGAAAGGACATTTTGGTGCCCGCCATGAAGGCTTTCGGCTTGGTCAGGAATTTGTCCAGATCAGCAAAGCCCCATGTCCCGCCCATCGCCAGAATCGCCTTGGAATAGCTGTATCCGCCCACCGTTCCCCGGCCCCGCCCGATCATGCCGTAGAGGTTGGGCCCGATCTTGTTCTTTCCGCCCTTGTCGAAGCTGTGGCAGGAGGCGCATTTCTTGGCCACCTTCTTGCCCTTTTCGGCGCTGGCCGCGGCGAGCAGCTTAGGCAAAGATTGGGCCGGCTGGCTGGTTTTGACCGCCGCCGGCGCCTTGGCGGCGCTGCTTGGCGTTTTCTGGGCCGGGATTTCCTTGGGCGGCTCCGGCACCGGAATCAATAAATCGCCAATAAAATCAGCGGCGAAAATTAGCCACAAGGCGACGACAATACCGCCCAGGATGTAATTGGTGTTCGAACTCCACATGGATCCGGTCCTTCGCGCTCATTGCCCCGTGGGATTGCCCTTTTCGCACAAATTGGGGCTTTTGCAATCCTTTCGGTGCCGCGCCCTTAAAACACCGGAACGCCGCGCCCGATACCAGGCGCGGCGTTCTCAATGATTTTTGCGGATCGTAAAGGCGCTTAATGTTTGGGCGGCATCAAGACCTGCGCGCGGTTCAAACCGACATCTTTCAGCGTGCGTCTGTCGACGGCGCCCAGCTTGCGGTAACGGATTTTTTCCACCGGTCCTTCGGCCCAATCGGCCAAGGTCGATATGAAGGCGCAAAAGGAATTTTGAGTTTCTGGCGTTTTCATTGTCGGTTCCAACTGCATCTCGGATGCTCCTGTTTTGGTGTTGGATACCCTTTGCATCTCCAACAAATTCACCTCTTATGGTTTCAAATATACGCCACGGGGTGCAAAAGTTCTGTTAACGGGTTCACACTTCTGAAAATAATTTGCTTGCATGAAATTAGCGCCTGCATAACCATATTCATCGCTGGTTTGCGTCGAATAACCTTCTGTTTCCGGGGTTTGGGGGATTAAATTTTGGAAATTAGCGACCTTTTGGCGCGTAATTTTTTGTTTCGAAACTTGGACCCGGACGTCATCGAGCGCATCTCCGCCTTGGGCACGACGGTTGAATTGGCCGGCAATCAGGTTTTGTTTCTCAAAGGCGACGAGGGCGATGCCCTTTACGGCGTCCTCGACGGGCGCATCCGCATCTCGTCCGGCGACGCCGACGGCAAGGAGATTATCCTCAATATTATCGATCCCGGCGATATCTTCGGCGAGATCGCGCTGCTGGACGGCAAGCCGCGTACCGCCGATGCATCGGCGATGGCGGCGAGCCAGCTTTTCCGCGTACAACGGTCTGATTTCTTAGGGTTGATGGCCGCCGAGCCAAGACTGACCCAGCATCTTTTGGAAATGGTCTGCGACCGCATCCGCAAAACCAGCGAGATGCTGGAGGATTCGGCGTTTCTCGATCTGCCGGCGCGGCTCGCGAAAAGGCTCCTGAGCCTGGCCAAATATTACGGGGACTCCAGTCAGGAAACGGCGCTCACCGGCATCCAGATATCCCAGGCCGAACTGGGCCAGTTGATGGGCACCAGCCGCGAAAGCATCAACAAGCATCTGCAATATTGGCGCGGCCGGGGCTGGATCACCCTCGGCCGCGGGCGGGTGACCATCGAGGCGCCGGGCGCCCTCGAAAATCTGGTCGAACGGGACGACGAATAATGCCTTTGAACCAGAAGGAACGAAGCACATGAAAAATTATCTGGACGGCGGCGATGCGGTGGTCGAGGCGATTCGTAAACTGGGCATCGATCACATTATCTCTTCGCCCGGTTCCGAATGGGCGCCGGTTTGGGAAGCCATGGCGCGCCAGGACCATGACAAGGCCGACGGTCCCAACTTCATCGATACCTGGCACGAAACCCTGGCCGTCGATATGGCCGTCGGCTACAGCCTGATCATTGTCTTCAACAACAAACGCTACGCCGCCATGCGCGGCGGCTGTTCCCGCTATTACGCCGACGGCGTCGCGGTGACCGATGACAATCTCCGGGGCGTACACATCAACGGTCCCGACTATGCCCAATTGGCGCCCTTGTTCAATGGCCATGGCGAGCGCGCCGAAGACCCGGGCCAATTGCACGGGGCGCTGGAGCGCGGCCTGGCCGCCGTCAACAACGGCCAGTTTGCGATCCTCAACGTGGTGGTATCGCGCTAGGTCATGGCGGCGGCGCGGGCTGGTAGTTGCGGCGTAAAATCGTTATAGGAGGCTGAATTTGTTGCCTTCCAAGGACATAGCTTGTGGCTGAAACGAAAAATCGCATCGCCTTTCAGGGCGAGACCGGCGCCAATTCCGATCTCGCCTGCCGCCATGTGCATCCGGAAATGGAAACCCTGCCCTGCCGTACCTTCGAAGACACCTTTGCCGCCGTCGCAAGCGGCAAGGCCGAGTTGGCGCTGATCCCCATAGATAACTCGGTGGCCGGACGGGTCGCCGATATCCATCATCTTTTACCCGATAGCGGCCTGCATATCATCGGCGAGCATTTCCAGCGGGTGGAGCATCATCTGTTGGCGGTCAAGGGCACCGGGCTTGCCGAATTGACCCATGTACACAGCCACGTGCACGCCCTCAACCAATGCCGCGACGTGATCCAGGAGTTGGGGCTGGAGGCGGTGGTGCATGTGGATACCGCCGCCGCCGCCCGCGATATCGCCGAGCGCGGCGAAAAGACCCATGCCGCCATTGCATCCGAACTGGCCGGCGAGATATACGGGCTCGACAGTTTGCGCGCCAATATCGAGGATGCGGAGCACAACACGACGCGTTTTCTGGTGATGTCGCTGGATGCCGGCAGCCCACGGCCGGGCAGCGGCGATTTGCGGACCAGTTTCGTGTTCCGGGTGCGCAACGTGCCGGCGGCGCTCTATAAGGCGCTCGGCGGCTTCGCCACCAACGGTGTCAATATGACCAAGCTAGAAAGCTATCTGGTCGGCGGCGGCTTCGTTGCCGCACAATTTTATGCCGAGGTGGACGGCCATCCCGAAGACGCCAATCTGGCTCTCGCCCTGGAGGAGCTGGAATTTTATTCGCACGAGGTGCGCATCCTCGGTGTCTACCCGGCCAGTCCGTTCCGGAAATCCATGAACGGAAACGGCGGCTAGAGTGATGACACTAAAATTCGGCGCATTTTATGCGCCAAATTTTGGCGTCTGAATCACGCTAGATTCCCTAAGTGAGTGGCCTGATTCACGCTAAATTCGCTATCGTGAATTTCGCGATCAGGACACTTTCGCCTATTCCAGGTCGGCTTGCAGCGCCTGGAACACCCGCGTGTGCATGTTGTAGCTGCCGATCAGCACGGCCAGCTCGACGATTTGGCGTTCGGAAAAATGGTCGCGAAGGGGCTCAAAAATCTGGTCCGGAACGTCGATGTCCTCGGTCATGGCGTCGGCGAAGGCCAGCGCGGCGCGCTCCTTTTCGCTGAAATGATCGGCGCCCCGCCAGGATTTCAACGCGGCGCACGCCTCCGCGCCCAAGCCCTCGGCTTCGGCCAGGGCGCCCACATGCTGGCGGAGCGTGTATTCGGAGCCGTTCAAGTGGCCGATGCGGATGATGATAATCTCGCGCAAGCGGCCATTCAGTTCGGTCTGCCATCTGACTGCGTTGTTGAAATCGAACCAGGCGCCGCAGAGCGGCGGGCATTGCAGCAAGATTTTGTAGATATTAATAAACGCGCCGCGCCGGGCGCCGCGAATATTTGCGGCCAGTTCGGCGAAGGCGGGATCGCTATTGGGATCGATCAGTTTAACGCGGGCCATGACGGTTTGTCCTTGAATTGCCGTTGCCGGAGATTACGCTTTCGGTGCCGCCGCCTGCAATTGCCGTTGAGGAACGCCATTATGCCCGTTGTCGTTGTCGAAGATGATAAAATCCTGCGCTTCATCCAGTGCCTGCTCGACCCCGAGGTGGTGCCGGCCAGAGCGGCGGCGCTGGCCGATTACCTGTCCTTCGATGTGCCCGACGTGGATGGCTGGATCAAAGGCGTGCAGAAATCCTGCGGCGCTTTGTATCCGGCAGAGGTGTGCATGGTCCCCGACCAGGACGCCTTGCGCGGCGCCTTGGGCAACGCCGACGCGGTGGTCACCGAAGCACTGGTCATCGGCGAGGAAGAGCTGGCGTTGGCGCCAAAACTAAAAGTGGTACAGAATTTCGGGCTGGATGCGCGCAATATCGATCTGGATGCCTGCGCCCGCGCAAGCGTCAAGACGCCGGTCTTCCGCCGCCGCATCAACGGCGTCGTCGGCGAGCATGTGATCGCCCTAATGCTGGCGGTGGGGCGCAAAATCTGCGAGACCAACGGCGCCCTCGATTTCGCATCCCTCGAGGCCCTCGGCTACCAACCAGCGATGTTCGACACCGATCATATATCGGGGGGCAACCGGGCGCGCATCACGGGTTTGAAAAACCTGCAAGGATCGACCCTCGGCGCCCTTGGACTTGGCGAGATCGGGCGCGAGGTGGCAAACCGGGCCAAGGCCATGGGGATGCACATCCTCTACCATCAAAGACGGCAATTGCCGCCCGAGGTGGAAGCCCAATGGGACGCGGAATTCGTCACTTTCGAGGCCATGTTCGAACGCGCCGATTTCGTCTCCATCCATGTGCCCCTGAACGATGCCACCCGCGGCATGGTCGATGGCGCCGCGCTGGCGCGCATGAAGGAAGGCGCCATATTGATCAATGCGTCGCGCGCCCACATCGTCGAGCGGGATGGCTTGATCGCGGCGTTGGATTCGGGCCGCCTCGGCGGCGCCGCCTTCGATGTCCAATACTCCGAACCGCTCACCGGCGACGAGCCGTTAAAAGACTATCCGAATGTGGTGCTGAGCCCGCACATCGCCGTCGGACCACGGCAACAGGCGCTGGCCGATATGGAGGAGATCATTGCCAATCTGGCGGCGGCGGTTAATCAATCGATCCCGGCGGAGCGGTCGGAATAGGTGAAGCTGAGCGTGAAGCCGCCTTCGTTGAGCGTCCATTTGTTGATGGTGTAGCCACGCACCCCTTCGGCGTGCATGGGATCGGCGTCGGCGATGGCGCGCGCGGCATCGAAATTGTCCGCCCGGTAAACGATCATGCCGCCAACCCGGTTGCCGTCCTCGCCATCGACCGGTCCGGCGGCAAACAACGTGCCGTTTTTTTCCAGCTTGATCTGGTAGTCGAGATGGTCCGGCAAAACCTTCATCATCTCGTCGCGGGAAACGCCGTCTTTAGGGCGCGTATCGACGATGTAAAATTCCTTGCCCGGTAAATGATCCGCCATATCCTGATCCTCCCTGTGGTTAATTCTAGTCCAGTTGCGGGTCGAGCACCAACTTGCCGTTGACGCTGCCCGCGGCGATGGCGGTGTGCGCTTCCGGCGCTGATTTCAACGGCAAAATCCGGTCGATACCGGGATCGAGCCTGCCTGCAACCGCCATATTGAAGGCCTGCTCGACGCCGCCGGGCGCTGGGTCGGTGCCGCCCAGAATGGAAATGCGGCGCAAATAAAGCCGGGAGACGTCCAACGTCACCTCGCCGCCGCCATGGGCGCCGGTGGTAAGCAGCCGGCCATTGCGGGCCAGGCTGTTGAAGGCGCCCGGCCACAATTCGGGATCGGCGATATTTTCAAACAAAACATCGACGCCGGCGCCGCCGGTTATGCGCATCACCTCGGCCTCCAGATCCTGAGTGCGGTAATTGATGCCGTAATCGGCGCCGGCTTCCAAGGCGCGCTGGACGCGGGGCTTGGCGCCGGCGGCGGCGATGATGCGGGCGCCGGTAAACTTGGCCACCTGCACGCCGGCGTTGCCAAGGCCGCCGGCGGCGCCCATGACCAAAATCCATTCGCCTTCCTTGAGCTGGGCCTTGTCCAGCAGCATGTTGGCGGCGGTCGGAAAATGCCGGGCGATGACGGTGGCGTCGGCGAACGACAATGCCTCGGGCACAAGGCTCACATTGCGCGCCGGCACGGCAACGAACTGGGCGTAGCCGCCCCAGCGGGTAATGCCCAGCATCGCATTGGTTTTGCAGGCAGAATACATTTGGGCCTGGCAGGCAGCGCAGGTCCCGCAGCCAATCACGAACCCGGCATAGACCCGGTCCCCCGGCTGGTGGCTGGTCACCCGGCTGCCCACCGCCTCGATCACGCCCGAGGGATCGACGCCCAGGACATGCGGCAAGGTCACGGGGCGCGCATAGGTGCCTTCGCGGGCCGGAAAATCAAGCCCCTGGTTCACCGAAACCGCGGCCACGCGGATCAATACCTCGTCGGCGCCAGGCTCGGGGCGCGCCACATCTTCGAAGACAAGTTTATCGGGGCCACCGAATTCGCGCAGCATGATGGCTTTCATGGTCGGCATTAGAAAAGAATTGATGCGAACGCTCAACCGGATTGTTGGGCCGCTTTGCACCGGATAGCGGTGCCCGGGCGGCGGCGGTGCCGGTGACCGAATTACCGGTTGCCGATTGGGACCGCTTCATGGCGGTCAATTTGCGCTGCCCGTTTATCTGCACCAAGGTGGCCGCGTTTGCCGCCGGTGCCGAGCGCGAAGCGCGTAGTGTCGGCGCCCGCGCCTTGCAAAGCCACTTGCGCGCCGGCGATTTGGCGGGCACCTTGGTATTCCTGGCATCCGCCGTCAGCGACGCCATGAGCGGACAGACGGTGGTCACCGGCATGGGCGGGTTCAACTGCCAAAGGCAACGATGATGGATATACCCAACGAGGCCCGATTGAGCGATCCCCTGCAATGGCCGGAAGCCGGGGTCAGCCGCATTCCATTCCGCCTGTTTTCCGATCCGGAAATTTACGCGCTGGAACAAGAGCGCATATTCCGTGGCAAGGTCTGGAATTTTCTTTGCCTGGAAATCGACGTCGCCAATACGGGCGATTATAAATTGGCAACGGTGGGTGAAATTCCGATTATCGTGACCCGCGACGAGCATGGCCAGGTACATGCCATGGTCAACCGCTGCGCCCACAAGGGCGCCCTGGTGTGCATCAAGGAACGCGGCAACACCAAGCAGATGACCTGCGTCTACCATTCCTGGACCTATGCCATGGATGGCAGATTGAAAGGCCTGGCCTTTCAAAAAGGCCTGCGCGGCGAGGACGGAATGCCCGACGATTTCGCCATCGACAACCACCGGCTGGAACCGGTGCGCGCCGAGATATTCTGCGGGCTGGTGTTCGGCACGTTTTCGGAGCAAACGCCTCCGGTGGAAAAATTTTTCGGTAAACCGATGGCCGATTACCTGCACCGCTGCCTCGGCCGGCCGTTGAAACTTCTTGGGGCTCACAGCCAGATACTGCACAACAATTGGAAACTTTACGCTGAAAACGTGCGCGATCCCTATCACGCCACATTGCTGCACACATTTTATAGCGCGATGAAAATCAATCGCCTCGACATGGATGGCGGCATCGTCATGGCCGACGATAAATGGCATCACATCTCCTATGCCAAGCGCGCCACCTTTAACGAGGTGGAAGAATACAAAGCCGCCAAGGTGCACTCCGTCCAGTTTGATTCCGAACTGGAGGGCCCTCGGCTGCTCGACGCCTGGGACGAATTCGACGACGGCATCACCCATTCGATCCAGGCGTTTTTCCCAACCCTCACCATCCATTTTACCCTCAACTCCCTGTGCGTCCGGTTTTTCGCCCCACGCGGTGTCGAGGAGACCGAATTGTTCTGGCTGTATCTGGGCTATGAAGACGATACCGAGGAACAGACGCGGATGCGTGTCATGCAGGGCAACCTGACCGGCGCCGCCGGCCTGATATCGCTGGAAGACGGATGCATCAACGAGTTTGTGCAGCGCGGCACGCACGGCGATAGCGGCCACAACGCCTATGTGGAAATGGGCGGGCGCGGCGTCGAATCGAGCCAGGAATCGCGCGCCACCGAGGTCGCCATTCGCGGCTTCTGGACCGGCTATCGCGGCATCATGGGTTTCGATTGAGCTGCCCGATGGCGACGCAAACAATGGAACCGGTATTGGACGCGGCCGAGCGCGCCATGATCGAGGACTTCCTCATCGATTATGCGCACGCCATCGACGACGGCGAATTGCAATCCTGGCCTCACCGTTTCACCGAAGACGGCGTCTATAAAATCACCACCCGCGAGAACTTCGATGGCGGACTGCCGCTGGGAATAATTCTTTGCGAAGGCCGCGGCATGATGGCCGACCGCATCAAGGCTTTGGAGACCGCAAGTATTTTCGAGCCGCACACCTATTGCCATATCCTCGGCCGGCCGCGCCTGATCCCGGCCAGGGATGGCCACATCCAGGCGCGCACCAATTTCCACGTGGTCCGCACCATGCAGGACGGCCGCAGCGAGAGCTTCGCGGTGGGCAAATATCTTGATCTTATCGCCATCGATGGCGGCGTCCCGTTGTTGCGCGAACGCACCGTCGTTCTGGATTCCCGGCGCATCGATATCCTTCTGGTCTATCCGATTTAACGGCGGCCAATTGAATTCGACCTGATTAGTTGTAATATCGAGCCGACAATCAATTTCAGGTTTGCTCATATCAACTTACGGGTTGGGGTTTGTTCTTTTGATTACGCCCTGGATGCGTCTGTCGAGTGGACTGGATATAGTCAAATTGGTCTGTTTGATTATAATCGGGGCCGCCCTGCACAATCTAATCCTGCTCAAGCGCCAGTCCATTTTTGACTGGCTGACCCGCATCGCCGGAAAGCCCGTCGCGATTTTTGAGTTTCCGTATTTTTTAATTGTCGCTGCATTATATACCCTCGTTATTTACGCCGGGCCGATTTATCTTGGCTTGATTCCCCTGCCGAACGGTCTTTCCGATATATTGCTGGATCGGGACAGAATCATGTATGTGCTGTTCGGCGGCGGTGGAATAATGGTTACCGCGGTGATCTCCGGAATGGATATTTATCCGGTGAATGTCTTTGCAACGAAGGAATCGCTCAATCATCTCATCGCCATAACGCGCGACCTTATGAAGGCGTCCAATCGGGCAATCATTGTGGTTTCGGGTGTTGTAATTGTGGGCTGGGCATTTAAAAGAATTGATCTGACACCGCACGTTGTATACCTGACCGGGCGCGGCGTCCTTGGATTAATTCTTGGTTCAACCGGCGATTTGGGAGCGCGGTTAACAGAGTTGCTATACCGGCTTTCCGATCTCGAGCGCGCATCCGGCAACCCTGAAACGTAACGGATGGGTGCGGGCTCGGCGACCACAAATGCGATCATCGGCAAACTCGTATGCGGCGCGCAATGCAGACCTACATCCTGACTGGCGCCGGCAGCCTAGTTTTCGAAAGCCCGGTCAAGGGCAAAATCGGCGGCCACCGGAAATCCAAAATATACGGACGGCTCGATTGCCGGGTTGCCTTGCGCTGGATCGCCAGGGGCCATTACGTCAAACACCGGGTGTTCTTTGCCGATGAAGATACCGCCATCGCCGCCGGCTACCGGCCGTGCGCAAATTGCATGCGCGAAAATTATACCGCCTGGAAGTCAGCCGGTCAGGGTTGCCGCGCCGGGCTCACGCCGATCATGGAATCGCGGCTGACCAGCTTGGCCAACTCCGCTTCGCTCCAGCCATCGGTGCCTTCGGGGCGGATAGACAGTACCAGATAGCGCATGTCGGCGTTGCTGTCGTGCACCCGCACGGTGACGTCGTCGGCCAGTTCGGTGCCGAATTCCTTCAACACCGCGCGCGGCTCGTTGACCGCGCGGGAGCGGTAGGTTTTGCTTTTATACCAGTCGGGCGGCATGCCGAGGATGGTGCGCGGATAACAAGAGCACAGCGTACAAACCACGATGTTGTGAACTTCGGCGGTGTTTTCGACGACGATCAGTTCCGCGTCGAGCATGGGAATGTCTAATTCCTTGATCGCTTCGGTGCCGTCGGCGAGCAGGCGTTCCTTGAAATCGCTGTCGGCCCAGGCGCGGGCGATGATCTGGGCGCCGATTTCCTCGGACCGGGTATCCATGAATTCCAGCTGTTCGCGCACCTCGCCGGCCTCGATGACGCCCTTTTCGATCAACAGATCGCGGATCGCGTCGGCCATCAGAACATAATGATCCGCCTCGTCCACGTCGTGGCGGCTGTCGTCCGAATAGGCCAACACTTCGTGGCCATGCTCGTTCACCTCTGCTTGCGTGTCACTCATTGGATGATCGCCTTTCTTAGTTCGGGCCCGGCTACGCCGATGGCCGCAGCCAGTGCTCGTAAATTTCCAATTCCAGCAAATCGGCGTCGGGACCGTCGTAGCTATCCCAGATTTCCGCTTGCCGGAAGCGTACCCGGTAGAGATGCCGTTTCGGCAATCCGTCGAAGCCATAGGCGCGTTCTTCCGGGTTAATAAAGCGCCCGCAATAGCGCTCGATGACACCGGTCTTGCCCTTGATGTAATCGGGCGTCCGGCGGTGGCCGGGCGGGTTGGAATTATGGATCAGGACCTGATCGCCGGTCTTGAACAAAGGCTC
>JAYGEH010000186.1:0-4619 GCA_046582475.1 Rhodospirillales bacterium | reverse complement strand
GCCGCGCCGCCCCATGGCGATCCCCGTTACCGGGAATTGCGCCCGAATATTGCCGTTCCGGCGCCGGGTGAGCCCGGCGGCGCCCTCGATCTCGATGGCTATTTCGGTCTGCATCCGGCGCTGGCGCCGCTCCTGGAAATGTATCAAGCCGGCCAGATGTTGATCCTTCCGGCGGCCACCACCAGCTATCGCGCCCGCTCCCATTTCGACGGCCAGAACCTTTTGGAAAACGGAACCATGCAACCGCACGGCGCCACCGACGGCTGGCTCAACCGCGCGATCGTTCATCTCAATGACGGTGATCGCCGGCTCGGTCTTGCCCTCGGCCATGCCTTGCCGTTGATATTGCGGGGGCCGGCCAATGTTCGCACCTGGGCGCCGACCAGCTTTCCCGAAGCCGATGAGGATTTGCTGTCCCGCCTCGCCTATATATATGCCAATGATCCCTTGTTCGCGGCGGCGCTGGCGGAGGCACGGCGATCCAAATTGGCCACCGCCGGCATGAATATGGGCGCCCGGCCGCGGCGCCGGGGCCAGTTTAAATTTCTCGCCGAAGCGGCCGGCAAACTGATGAGCGCCAGTGATGGACCGAGGATCGCGGCCTTCGAAAGCACCGGCTGGGATACCCATTTCCGGCAAGTCGACCGGCTCGGCGTCCAATTGCATGACCTGGCCGAAGGATTGGCGGCGTTCCGCGCCCGCCTCGGCCCGGCTTGGGACAGAACCGCCGTGGTTTCGGAGTTCGGCCGCACCGCCGCCGAGAACGGCAGCCGCGGCACCGACCACGGCGTCGGCGGCATCGCCTTCGTGCTCGGCGGCGCGGTTCGGGGCGGGCGCATTGCCGGGACCTGGCCGGGCCTTTCGGCCGCTGCGCTCTATCAAAACCGCGACCTGGCGCCGGCCAACAACTATTGGAGCCTGTTCAAAACCCTGCTACGCGGCCACGCCGGATTGTCCGAAGCGGCGATTGAGGAGGCGGTGTTTCCGGGCAGCCGCGCTATTCGGCCGATGCGGGATATTTTGCTTTGACCAGACTTAGTTACGGAAATTCAAGAATCGGCGGCGGTGAATTTCGCGTCGCGCATGCGCTGCACCATCATGCCCACCATGCGGCGCAGCACCGGATCGAATTTCGCCAACCGCGCCAGGCGAATTTCCAGCTCCTTTGCCGGAATGACCGTGACCGCCGTCTTGGCGGCGGCGCGCGCTGTGGCCATGCGCGGTTCGGAATCGATCAGCGCCATCTCGCCGATGATCGCGCCTTGGCCCACCTGGGCGATGACCACATGGGCATCACCGGCCTTTTTGATGATATCGACGGTGCCGGTCAGGATTAGATAAGCGGTATCGCCGGGCTCGCCTTCCGAGAATATGATATCGCCTTCTTCATATTCGTTGCGTGCCAGGGGCGCGTCGGAAACACCCTTGGCGTCCTTTTTGCTTTCCGGCACCGGGCGCTCGCCCTTGATGGCGGGTGCTTTCGGGGCTTGTTCCTTGGCGGCTGGTGATTTTGAAGATTTGGACCCGCTTTCCTGATAGGCGATCAACAGATCGTAGATGCGCTTGCCGAAGCGCTGGCGCCATTCTTCGGGGAGTCCGGTCTTCAACAGGCGGTCGCGAATTCCCGCCGCGGCGCTGACGATCCGTTCGGCGCCGGCGCCATATTCCACCAATTGGCCCACCGTGGTGACGCCGGCCAGGAGATTGGCCAGGCAGGCAATAATATGATCCTGGGACTTGGCGCCGAAATCGGTGCCGCACAAATCCAACAGATAGCCGAGCTTGGTGGCGATGGCCGGAAGCAGGAAGATCATATTATCGATGGCTTTTTCCGAGCTTTCGTCTTCATATTCTTCGCGGAGAACGCTTTTGGCGCGCAACGTGGCGGCTTCGCAGAGGGGGCCGGAATTGGCGAAAAACTTGTGGCCCAGCATTTCCCGCATAAGACCCCGAAACGCATCCTGCTCGTCTTCGCGGCTGCCCTTGGTCAGGGGCGCAATGCCCGACAGGGCACGCCCGACTTTTTCCATGAGCACGCGCTGTGTCCAGGGCAGATCCTTCGCCCCCATCAAGGCGCTCAACCGTTCCAGCGGCGCCGAGGTGTCGTCGCTGATGGAATAGCCGCCGGCGCAGATTTTCACCATGGTCTGCAAGGCGCTCGCCAGATTGCGCTGATAGCCGAGGATTTCCTGGGCGGCTTCGGAGCCGTCCAGAACCTCGGCCATGGCTTCGTCGAGATAGGCGAGCCCGGCGGCGTCCCGGGTTTTTTCTGCCATCCCGAGCGGCACCAGGAGCTTGCCTTCCCAGTCGCCGGACTTGGCCATCTGGGCGGCCAGGGCGCCCCGGATGATATAGTCGCGGACGCCGTCATCCTTTTCCTTGGCGGCGGCCTCCATGACTTTCTTGATGCCGCCGTCCTTGAGCAATTTCTGATAGCTGGCGAAGTCCTTGAAGGTTTCGGCGCGGGCCACCATCTGGTCCGCCATCTTGTCGAGAAAATTCATGCATTCGAGGGGTTTCTTGCCGCTCTTCTTGGCAAAGATGCCGCCGATGCACTGCATCGCCTGATTGACCAAATCATCGTTGCGCTTGAGGCTGCGGATATTGACGAAATCGTGGATCAGTTCGACCGGTGTCAGACCCTGCTCGTCCAGATATTGGCGCAGCAGGCGGCCCATCAGGAGGCGCGCCTCGATACCGTAAAAATTGTCGAGTTTTTTGCAGACCGGCGCATCCTCCACCGGCGTGATGGTGATAGCCTTGGCGGCGCGCGCCCCGGCTTCCTCGTGCCAGATCAGAATTTCCTTGGTCTGGCCCCGGTCCTCGGTCACCTTGGCGGCGCTGAACTTGCCGCCGGCCAACAGGTTCTGGGCTTCGGCGATGGCGCCTTTTTTAGACGGAGCGTCGGTGAATATGGTCCAACGGCCGTCTTCCTCCACATGAACTTCGTAGCGAACTTCCGATCCGTCCGGCACGGGTTATCTCCCTGGCGGCGCTGCCGCGATACTGCCATTCTTTTAAGGCTATTGTCGGGCAAAATAATTTCCTTATTGTGAACAACCGTCAAGTTGTAAACAACCGTCAACATTTCATGGAGCCAGAAAGGCGCAACCCCGATGAACACTTTGCCCGACATTGCCTGGATCGGCCTCGGAAAAATGGGCCTGCCCATGGCGCACAGGCTGGCCGATGCCGGCTATCCGCTCACCGTCCATAACCGGAGCATGGATAAATGCGCCGCGCTGACCGCCAAGGGCGCCACGGCGGCCGCGTCGCCCGGCGAAGCCGCGGCGGCGGGCCAAATCGTGATTTCCATGGTGGCCGACGATGCCGCTTTGGAAGCGGTGGCGCTCGGCGGCAGCGGCGTATTCGCCAACGCCGCCGAGGGCACGGTGTTTATCGATATGAGCACGGTTTCGCCGGCCATATCGGAACGCCTGGCCGGTGCCGCCAAGGAAGCCGGCATGGGCTATTTGCGGGCGCCGGTCAACGGCTCGGTGGTGCAGGCGGCAGCCGGCGGGCTGGTGATCCTGGCATCGGGCCCGGAAGCGGCCTTCGAGACGGCCAAGCCCTTGTTCGAGATCATGGGCGGCAAGATCTTCTATATCGGCGCCGACGAGCAGGCCCGCTACCTCAAGCTGAGCATCAATATCATGATCGGCATTACCGCCTCGATGATGGCCGAGGCGCTGGCCTTCGGCGAGGCTGGCGGCCTCGATTGGGCGCAAATGGTCGATATCATCGCCTCCAGCGCGGCCGGCGCGCCGGTTATCAATTACAAAACCGAGACCTTGAAGAACCGCGACTTCCGCCCCGCCTTCACGGCCCGCCAGATGGCCAAGGATTTCGATCTGGCCCTGGCCTCGGCGGCCGACGCCAACGTGCCGCTCCCAGTCACCGCCCTGGTGCGCCAGCAATGGAACGCGATGATCGGAACCGGCCGCGGCGAAGCCGATTTCTTCGGCTATGTGGAGTTGCTGGAGGATTTGGCGGGGATCAAACGGCCAAAATAAAATAGAAGTGACGCGGGAATTAAAGGGGATGCCCTAACCGTAGGGCCCGCAGGCCAGGCGGGTCTCTCCTACGGTGTCACGTGAACCTAGAGCGGTTCCGGATAAATATGAATCAATTTGATGGGAACAAATCGGTTTTCCGGGTAGGCACGGTGCGCAGCGCGATGCCTTTGCATCGGGCAAGGGCCGGGGCGCCGCCTTAGGAGCCGATTTGACCCACCGCAGGCCGGGTGCATTCGATGCGTGGACGTCGTCGCACGCCTTTGCCGATGCCAAGGCATCGCCATGCGGCGCGCTCCTCGCACACTTGGGATAGAAATGATGGCAAAATCATCCCGGTCAAATGGTTCATATTTATCCGGAACCGCTCTAGCCGCTGGGGGTATCCGGTGGATAAATAACGCCGTTTGTGGATAAGTCATAAGGTGCCATGAATTTCGACGCATAGGCTGGATTACCAAGGGGGAAGGCCTGTGCATAATTCCGGCTGGCTGTGGATAGAAACCGCTGCCGGCGATGCGCCTAATACGTTGAGGCAAAAGCGGATTTTTGCTATTTTGGGGCATGGCCGAAGACGCGACCCTGCCCCTCGAAGACGCCGCCGCC
>JAYGEH010000173.1:0-6020 GCA_046582475.1 Rhodospirillales bacterium | reverse complement strand
GGCCTGACCGGCATCGGCGGCCAAATCGCCATTGGCCATCTCTCAGACCGGATCGGCCGCGAATGGGCCTGGAGCCTGGCCTATTCCGGCTTCCTGTTGACCTACGTTTTGTTGCTGGCATTGGACCGCTGGCCGTCCGATTGGCTGATGTATGTGATGGTCGCCAGCCAAGGCTTTCTCGGCTACGGCATGACCGGGATTTACGCCTCGGTGCCGGCCGAACTGTTCGCCGGGCGCCGCTATGGAGTTATATTCGGGGTGCTCGGTATCGCCAGCGGCTTCGGCGCCGCCTTCGGCCCCTTCGCCACCGGCTTTTTGTTCGATCTCCGGGGCGGTTATGGCCAGGCCTTCGCCATCGCCATCGTCATGTGCGCGATTTCCATCTATGCCATGTGGCGCGCCGCGCCGCGCAAGGTGCGCCTGGTCGCCGGGCGGCGGCCATAAATTAATTTCGCATATCTGGGAATAAAGTCCGCGTTCATTTGTATATCCCTGTAGGCGGCTGATTTTGGCCGTCCTTATAGCTCGGAGGCGAATGATGAAACGCAGTCTTATTTTGTTGGCCCTTGGCGCCGTGCTGGCATTGCCGGCATGGCTCGCCGCTACGCCGGTAATGGCGCAGGGCAAAACACCGGTTCAGGCCGAACGCACCAAATTGATGCGCAGCAACGGCGGCGCTCTTAAAAAGATCGGCGGCGCCAAGGATACCGCATCGGTCGGCGCAGCGGCGCGCACCCTCGCCGCCAACGCAAAGGCATTGAAGTCCAAGTGGCCCGCGGGATCGGGCGGCGGAGCATCGCGCGCCAAGCCTGCGATTTGGCAGAATATGTCTGATTTCAACGCGAAATTGAGTGCCCTCGGCGCTGCCGCGGATAATTTGATCAAAGTGTCAGCCGGCGGCGATATGGCTGCGGTCAAAAAAACCTTCGGCGCGGTCAGAGGAACCTGCGGCAGCTGCCACAAGGCCTACCGGGGTCCGAGAAAGAATTAACGCCTGCGCGTTATTTAGCGTAGGTTTTTAACCGCCCGCCGCCAAGTCCCCCCCCCTAAAGCGGCGGGCGGAATTTTTTGCCGGATCGCCTGTTCCATGAATGAAGAGCACCGCCTCATCGTTGAGCAGATTCCCCATCTCCGGCGCTATGCGCGGGCGCTTCTGGGCGACAAGATACTGGCCGACGATCTGGTCCAGGAATGTCTGACCCGCGCCATGGACCGGCTGCATTTGTGGCGCCCCGGCAGCAATATGCGGGTCTGGCTGATGGCGATCATGCACAATATTCACGTCAATGAAGCCAAAAGGCGCGCCGCCAGGCCCGGCCAGGACCAGCCCCTGTTGCTGCGCGACATGAACGACGCCTTGGACCAACTGCCCGATGATCAGAGCCATGTCATTCTATTGATCGGGCTCGAGGGGCTGGAATACGCCGAAGCGGCGGAGGTGCTGGATATCCCGATCGGAACGGTGATGTCGCGCCTCGGCCGGGGGCGCAAAAGTTTGCGCGAATTTCTGGACTCCGACGGCGCGCCCAGACTAAGGAGAGTCAAGTGAGCAACCCTGAATCCATGTCCCCCGACGACATCCAAAAATTCGTGGACGGACGGCTGAGCCCGGATCAACAGGTGCGCCTGGAAGCCTGGCTGGCAGACCATCCCGAAGACGCGGCATTGGTGCATGCCTACCGGCTGCAAAACACTAGCCTTTCGCGGACCTTCGATCCGGTCTCGGATGAGCCGGTGCCAACCGTGCTTAATGATATCGTCACGGTGCGCGCCGCCGCCCGGCAACTCACGCCGCCGCCTGCAATGGCAAGTAAAAAGTCCGGCTGGATGCGCCTCGCGGCGTCGCTGGCGATCTTCGCCGCCGGCGGTATCGCTGGCTGGCTGGCGCACGGTGACCGGGCCGCGCCCGAGCCCGCGTCGTTTGCCGCCAATGCCATGGGCGCCCACAGGATCTTCGTCGCCGAGCGGCGCCACCCGGTTGAAGTGCCATCGAGCCAGCAAGCGCATCTGTTCAAATGGCTGTCCAAGCGGCTCGGCGTCAGCCTCAAGGCGCCGGATCTTTCCAGCGCCGGTTTCTCGTTGATGGGCGGACGGCTGCTCGCCGACGGCCCCATGCCCGCCGCCCAGTTCATGTACGAAAACGCCGCTAAAACCCGCATGACCGTCTATGTGCGCGCCGCCGGCGATGGCAGCAACAACACCGAATTCCGTTTCGAGGACGATAACGGCACGTCCGCCTTCTACTGGATCGATGCCAAATATGCCTATGCCCTGGTTGCCCCGATGCAAAGGGCGCCGCTGTTGGATATCGCCAACCGCCTCTACCGGGAGCTAAATCCCTAGCCGCCGCGGCCATAATATCTGTGTGCCGGTGGTTTCCGGGGCGCGCCTGGCGGCGGCGGTCAAAGCGTCCTTCCGTTGGATTGATATGGCTATTTGCTGGCGCACTGGATGCAAGTGGGCACCGCCGGATTGTTGTCCAACCGCTGGGGCGCGATGTCCTCGCCGCAAATGACGCAAAAACCGTATGCATCCTCGGCCATGCGCCCGAGCGCCGTATCGATGCGCGCGATCTCGATCTCGCGGCGGCGATCCTGTTCCAGCGCCATTTCCTGCACCTGGATTGCATCCAGCCGCGACAGCCTGCCCTGCTGGGTTTGATCCAGCTCCACCGGCTTGCGGTCGGCCTGGGTGGCGGCGGCCAGGCGCACCAACTCCTGGCGCTTGGCAACGAGGCTCTTTTGCAGCCTGTTTTGGCGTTTTTTGTCCATGGCGAGACAATTATAGCACTCACTAGGTGTCCGCCGTAAACCGGTGCGGCCTCTTCCAGGCGGTCCACCGGCACGTGCGGAAAGGCACTCATTTCGTGGGGCAGGCGGACGGGTGTGCCTTGGGTGAGGTAGGCCGGTCTCAACTGATCCACTTGGGCAACACCCAAAAGCCCCATGGAAATCTCGATCTCGTTTTGGATGATCTCGAGCACGCGGACGACGCCCGCCGCCCCCGCCGCCGCCAGTCCCCAGGCCTGCAACCCGTCGATGGGCGCCAGCATCACCGGTATCGCCATCTTGTGGCCGAGAAAATCGATGCAGGTATCGACGCTTGAGACATCGCGCAGCACCCGGGGGCGGAAGGCGAGGCTGTCCAGGGCCTGGCGGTTGCGGCGCAGGCGGGTTTCGGTTTCCGCCCCGCCGCAAACATAATCCCACCCCGCCTGGCGCAAATTCTGGCGCGCGGCGACGATGATATCGTGGCTGGCCGGGAACCGGTCTCTTGTTTCCGCTGCCAAATCCGCATGTTCGCTCATGGCTCCCTCCCAATTATCGGTTATGCTATCGGCAAGTTTTATGCTGCCAGCAATGGAGAACAACAATGCCGACGCATATTCTCGGCCTGCGCACCACCATCTACAAAGTCGCCGACATCGAAAAAGCTAAGGCCTGGTATGCGGAGGCGTTTGCGGCGGCGCCCACTTTCGACGAGCCGTTTTATGTGGGTTTCACTATCGCCGGGTTCGAGCTCGGCCTGATGCCCGACGACACACCGGCGGACGCCAAGACCGCCAACGTTTTAAGCTACTGGGGGGTTGAGGATATCGGCGGCGCAGTGGCCCGGTTTATCGAACTGGGCGCGGCGCCGGATTCCGATCCGGTCAATGTGGGCGGCGACATCATGGTCGCTTCGGTCAAGGACCCGTGGGGCAACGTCATTGGCCTGATTTATAATCCGGAATTCAAGCTGCCGTAATTTAAGCGCCGTCCGCCACCTCGGCATGGATGCGCAAGAGTTCGGGAATGGTCTTCGCCGGGCGCCGGCCGAAGCCGCATTCGGTGGCGATACCGAAATTATCCGCATACTTGCCGGCCGCCGCGATGCGCGCCCGGGTTCCAACCGCGCCGTCCGTATGGTGGACGAGGCCCAGATAAAGCTCGGTTTCCGGCGCCAGTTTCAAGTCTTGCAAGGGCGCGAAATAGGCATCGTCGGCGCGGCCCCTCGGCACCGGCATGTGCATCCATTGGATCTCGCGCGGTGCTGCCGCTGATATCCGGTTGGCGAAGGCGACGCAGGTGGCGAAATCCTTCGGCTCTATGATATGGGCATGGCCGGGATCGCCGTAGCATAGGTGAATGCCGGCCTCGGCTCCGTCCGGGATCGCGGCCAGCAAGCGGGCGATGCGTTCCACGCTGCCGTCCAGGATATTGTCATAATGCAGGACCCAGCGCCCTTCGGCGCCATCGTGCGCGACAACCTCGTGGCAGACATCCCATTGGATGGCCAACTCGCCGGCCGGGATTCCCGCGGCGATGGCGCCCGCGTCCCGGATCAATCCCGCCTCGATAGCCGGCTCGATCTCGCCGCGCCTGTCCAAATGCATGAAGGTGGTCGAGAGGGCAATGGCGGTGGGCAGCGAAACCTGAAAGCGGGTGCCCGGCGGGATCACGCCGCTCTCTTTCAGCGCCTGGAATTTGGCATGCGACTCGAGCGCCGCCTGGGCATACCCCAGCGTAGCGAAATTCAAATCCTGCCCGCCCACGCCATCGGCCAACGTGAAGCTCGGGATTTCCGCCTGGCCCTGGAATTCGCCGACCCCCTGGTTGCCGCCATGGACGGCAAGCTGCGGATGGCCCTGGAACAATTCGGCGACCCACCGGATCCAATAATAGCGGGGACCCGTCTCACCGTCGGGATAGCGTTTGGCGCGGCTCCCCAGCCGCTCGCCAAGGGCGCGGAACACCTGGTCCGCGTCTTCCAATCCGACGCTGCCGACCAAAAGTACTTTTCCGTTCTGAGCCATGTTGCATTCTCCTTATCCTGCATGATTGAGTTGGCCTGCCGGCACATACAATAGTTATTTAAGAATAATTATATTTGAGAGGAGTAGATCGATGGCACGGCATGCACACTTGGTCGGCAGTGTTGGTTTGGACAACGCCGAAGCGGTGTTCACCGCCGTCGCGGACATCCTCGGGCCCAATTGCCCGCGCATTCCCGATGGCGAAACCGGGCCCCGCGGCTACTGGATCCGCTGGCAGCAGAAAACCTTCGACGCTTGCCAGGATTTGCGGGTGGAACTGACCCACGTCCAGGTCCCGGGCTTCAAGGACAGCGTCGAACGCTCTTTCTACCGCATCAAGGACGGCACCGGCCCGGATGATCTGGATTTGGGCGAGCTGGGATATGCAACCGAAGCGGCGGCGTCTTACAAAATATTTGCGGCCCTGCAGGCGGCGGGCAAAATTCCGGCGGTCGCCCGCTTTCAGGCATCGGTGCCCTCGCCGATGGCGCTGGTCTGCGGTTTCGTCGTCGCCGCCGACCGCTTGCGCGCCGAGCCGGCCATCGAAGCGGCCATGGCCCGCGAAATCGGGCGCGTGCAAGCGGCAATCCCGGAGCACAAGCTCGCCGTGCAATGGGACGTCTGCTACGAAATTATCGGCGCCGATGGCGGCCCGCCGTTGCCCTACGATGACGCCGTCGCCGGCTCTGTCGAGCGGATCGCCCGGTTGTGCGGGCTGCTGGCCGAAGACGTGGATTTGGGCATCCACCTTTGCTACGGCGATCCCGGCCACAAGCATATTGTCGAGCCCGCCGATCTCGCAACCTCGGTCGCCTTCGCCAACGGCATCGTCAACGCGTCGCCCCGGCGCGTCGATTTCATGCATATGCCGGTGCCGCGCGGCCGCGCCGACGACGCCTATTTCGCGCCCTTGGCTGGCCTCGATCTGCCGGCGGAGACCAAATTGATCCTCGGCCTGGTTCATCACACCGACGGCGCCTAGGGCGGCCGACAAAGCCGACAAATACGTCAGCGGCTACGATATCGCCACCGAATGCGGTTTTGGGCGCCGCGATCCGGAGACGATTTCCGAGCTCTTGCGAATTCACTAGGAATTGTGTGGTTGAATATTTGGCCCCCGGCGGCGCAAACTGGCGGCTAACTCGGATATTCCAAGCTTACGGAGACTGACATGAGCCTGTTCAAATATAAATTCCGCCCCCCCCATATGGGCAAATACCCGATG
>JAYGEH010000169.1:0-10511 GCA_046582475.1 Rhodospirillales bacterium | reverse complement strand
CGCCAACAAGCGCCGCCGCGCAACGGGCCGTCGTCCCAGCTACAAAATGCTCAATCAGGCGATCCTGTTTCCCTTTGCTTAACCGGCTCTTTCTCATGCCGTCCCTCATAACACCAAAAGGTGTTATCTGGGACAGCCCCTAATATTATTTAACATTTTATTCGGCGGCGCGCACGGGCGCTTTTTTGCCAGGCATGGCAATCACCTTGTCGTGGGTCAAGGCGGGGATTTTGCGGCGGGCTTCGGCCACCTGGGCGGCATCGATTTCCGCCGTGATGACGCCCACATTCTCGCCGCCGTCGGCGAGGACCGCGCCCCAGGGATCGACGATCAGCGAATGGCCGTAGGTCTTGCGGTCCTCCGCATGGGTGCCGCATTGGGCAGCGGCGATGACGTAGCAGCCGGTCTCGATGGCCCGCGCCCGTTGCAATACATGCCAGTGGGCCTCGCCCGAAACCTGGGTAAAGGCGGCGGGTACGGCCAGGAAATCGGCGCCCGCATGGGCCAGGGTCCGGTACAAATAGGCGAAGCGCAGATCGTAGCAAATGGTCATGCCCAGATTGCCCCAGGGCAGTTCGGCCAGGACCGCTTGTCTGCCCGGCGCATATGTTTCCGATTCCCGGTAATGCTGGCCGTCGCCAAGCTCCACGTCGAACATATGGATTTTATCGTAGCTGGCGCGCACGCTGCCGTTGCCATCGAACAAATAGCTGCGGTTGGCGATCTTGCCGCCCTCTAACAGGATGGCGGCCGAGCCCAGCAAGATCCAGGCGCCGGTGTCGGTTGCCAGGGTTTGCACCAGATGCAACGTGGGATGGCGGTCTTCGGTGGGTGCCGCGCTGCGCAGGCGATCGCTATCGGGCTCCAACATGGCGGTGCATTCGGGCAGGGTTATCAGCGACGCGCTCTGGCCGGCGGCGTCCAAAATGCCAGCGCGGATATCGGGCAGGTTGGCTTCCAACTCGCGTTTGGCGTTCAGCTGGACACAGGCGGCGACAAAGGAAGAAGCCATGGGATTGTACCGCCCTTACGATCAGCCGGGTGCCAGCAGCGGATCGAGCCCGCCCTTTTGGTCGGGGGCCAGCAATTCATCGCGGCCGCCGATATGGGCATCGTCGATAAAGATCTGCGGCACCGTTGCGCTGCCATTGGCGCGCTGCATCATTTCCGGCCGCCGGCCGGGATGGAAGGTGATATCGATTTCGTCAAATTCGACGCCCTTATGCTTGAGCAAAGATTTCGCGCGCCAGCAAAAGCCGCAAAAGGGCGACGTGTAAATTTCCACCTTGGCCATAAACCCTCCAGGCCTTGTTCAATAATCCTATGCGTTACCTTACAGATTGGACGCAGTCTGGCAATATACCAGAGCGCCGCGATCACAATTTGGTCAGCCGCAGCCGCGTGTCTTGGCCGCGCCCTCCTACATGGATTTAAAGCACGCGAGCACGGCGGCCCGGGATGTCTTGGCGACCTCGGCGTTGTAGCCGTCCTTGCGGGTCATGGAGAAATTGTGGGTGGCGCCTTCGTAAAGGGCAATCTCGGCGTTGGCGTGGCTGGCATAGGCGGCCTTGATGGCTTCCACCTCTTCCACCGGGACGACAGGGTCCGCATCGCCGAAGTGAAAGCTGACCGGGCAGGCAACCTTGTCCACCTCGTCCAGATGCGCGCCGATCATGGTGCCGTGGAAGGCGCCCGCCGCATTGGCGCCAAAGCGCGACGCGCTCAAATGGGCGTATCGGCCGCCGAAACAGAAACCCAGCACCGCCACCTTGCCGTTGCATTCGGGGCGCCCGCGGAGATCGCCCAACAGGTCTTCGACATCGTCGATGCCCTTGTCGAAATCGAAATCATTGTAGCGGCCGAAGGCTTTTTCCATATCGGCGGTGGGTTCCGGCATCACCCGCCAAAAGATATCGGGAACCGAAACCACGAAACCGTCGGCGGCCCAGGCGTCGGCCAGTTCCTGCATTTCGTCGTCGATGCCGAATATGGCGGTAATCATGAGAATACCGGGCCACGAACCGTCGCCGTCCGGGCGGCTCAGGTATCCGGTGAAGGTTTCGCCTTGGCGGGTGGTGTAGCTGATATCGGTGCTGGGCATGATCGCCTCCCTGAAATTTGCCGGATTTATTGTCCTTCCAATTTAGCTTAGCTATTCGGCGCGCGCCACACGCTTTTTTGCAGCTACAATGCCGCCATGATCGAGATCACCGAAGCCATCGCCATCGCCGAAAGCGAGATCGAGGAGCATTTCATCCGCTCCCCCGGTCCCGGCGGCCAAAACGTCAACAAGGTGGAAACCGCCGTGCAATTGCGCTTCGACGCGGCCAACTGCCCGGCCCTGGCCGCCGATGTGTTGCGCCGCCTGCGCGGCATGGCCGGCCGGCGCATGACCTTGAACGGCGTTATCATCATCACCGCCAAGCGCTACCGCAGCCAGGAGCGCAACCGCCAGGACGCGCGGCAAAGACTGGCCGCGTTGATCCGCCGCGCCGCCGAGCCGCCGAAGATACGCAAATCCACGCGGCCGTCGCGCGCCGCCAAGGCCAAACGCCTGGACAGCAAACGCCAGCGGAGCAGGACAAAAAAAACCCGGGGACGGGCGCGGGATTTGGATTGAAATTTAGAGCCGTTCCAAAAAACTTTGCAGGCACTTGGCCCAAATGCTAGCGTTGCCCCGCCGACAGGACAGGGAAGCCGGTGCGAGGCCGGCGCTGCCCCCGCAACTGTGAACGGCTGGATCGACCCTCAACAGGCGCCGCGGCGCCCGGGCCACTGACCGAAAGGCCGGGAAGGCGGGAAGATTGACGCCGAAGCCAGGAGACCTCCCCGGGCGGCATGGAAATGATACGCGTTATCAGCCTCGGGTGGAGGAACTTCGCATATGGCCCCTCAGGTGGAACTTCAAGGATCGATATTGGTGCTCGGCGGCGCCGCGTCCGGAAAAAGCCAGTTTGCCGAGCAACTGTTTGCCGGCGCCGATGCGATCTATGTGGCCACCGCCGAGCCCATCGATGAGCAAATGCGCGCCCGTATCGAGCGCCACCGGGCACGGCGCGGGCGCATCTGGACCACCATCGAAGCGCCGCTCGACATCACCGGCGCGGTGCAGGCCAACGGCGAAACCGGTGCCCCCATGCTCATCGATTGCTTGACCATCTGGCTTGCCAATCTGATGCATCAGGATCGGAACCCGGAAACCGAAATCAACGCCTTGTGCCGGGCGCTTGGCGATGCCAGTTTCCCGGTGGTCTTGGTTTCCGGCGATGTGGGCGGCGGCATCGTGCCCGAAAATGCTCTGGCCCGCTCCTACCAGGATGCGTCGGGACGCATGAACCAGCAAGTGGCGGCGGCGGCGGACCGGGTTTATCTGGTCACCGCAGGCATTCCTCAAATATTGAAGTAGATACACAAAAGGCAGAAAAAAATCATGCAGAACCTCGGCAAAATACCCGTCACCGTGATCACCGGATTTCTCGGTGCCGGCAAGACCAGCCTGATCCGCCATCTTTTGGAGAACGCCAATGGCCGGCGCTTGGCGTTGATCATCAACGAGTTTGGCGATCTCGGCGTCGATGCCGAGATTTTGAAAGGCTGCGGCATCGAAACCTGCGGCGAAGACGACATTGTGGAACTGACCAACGGCTGCATCTGCTGCACCGTCGCCGACGATTTTATTCCGGCCCTCGAATCCCTGATCGGGCGCCAGGACCGGCCCGACCACATCGTTATCGAAACCTCCGGCCTGGCGCTGCCCAAGCCCTTGGTGAAGGCCTTCCAATGGCCGGAAGTGCGCTCGCGCACCACGGTGGACGGGGTTATCGCCGTGGTCGACGGTCCCGCCGTCGATGCCGGCCTGTTCGCCGACAATCCGGCCTTGGTGCGGGATCAGCGCCAAGCGGACGCGCAGTTGGACCACGACAGTCCGTTGCAGGAATTGTTCGAGGACCAGTTGGCGTCCGCCGATCTGGTGGTGATCAGCAAGGGTGATCTGATGGACGATGCCGCCCGTGATGGTGTTTTGGAGATCGTGAACAAGGAGACCCGGCCCTCGGTCAAGGCGCTCACCGCCATCCATGGACGGCTGGACTCGATGCTGGTGCTCGGTCTGGGTGCGGCGGTGGAAGACGATATCGATCGGCGCTGGTCCCACCACGATACCGAGGAAGACCACGACCACGACGATTTCGAAAGCCTCGTGGTGGAACTGGGCAGCGCCGGAGATGCCGCCCAGATCGCCGCCCGCATCGAAGCCGCCCTGGCCCTGGACGGCATATTGCGGATCAAGGGCATCGCCCATATCGAGGGCAAGCCGGCGCGCCTGGTGGTGCAGGGGGTCGGGCCCCGGGTCGATACCTATTTCGACCGCCCCTGGTTTGAGGCCGAGATGCGCCGGACCCGTCTGGTGGTCATCGGCCTTACCGGCTTCGATCAGGCTGCCGCCCGGCGCGCCCTCGGCGGCGATTGAGCCCAAGGATAGCCCATGCACCTGTTGGTCACCCAGCCGGGTCAGATAGCGGACGGCGACGAAGCCGTCGATCTCGGCCAGACGCCGGGGGATATCGCCTTCCTGTCGGCGGCGTCCAGCGAGTTGTCGGTGCTGGCCCTGGCGCGGCGCCGGATCGTTGCAGACGGGGATGGGGACGGTTTGCCCAGCCTCCGCCTCGCCAACCTGATGCAGCTCAGCCACAACATGTCGGTGGACGTTTACCTGGAAAACACTATTCAAGACGCGCGGCTGGTGATCGTCCGGCTGCTGGGCGGTGCCGGTTATTGGCCTTACGGGCTGGAGCAATTGGCGGCCCTGGCCCGGGAAAAAGATATCATGCTGGCGGTGGTTCCCGGCGACGATCATCCCGATCCGGAATTGACCGGTCCTTCGACGCTGCCCACCGAAGCCTGCCACCGTCTGTGGCAATATTGCGCCCATGGGGGCGCCGCCAACGCCCGCAATTTCTTGAAATACTGCGCCCATCTTTTGGGCCGCGATAATGATTGGCGGGAACCGGCGCCGCTGGTGCGCGCCGGGTTTTACTTGCCGGGGGTCGACCTGCCCGATCTGGACCGGGTGCGCGCAAATTGGATCGATGGCGCGCCGGTGGCCGCGATCGTTTTTTACCGGGCGCTGGTGCAGGCGGGCGATCTGGAACCCGTCGATGCGTTGATCGAAGCGGTGGCGGCGCGCGGCCTGGGCCCCCTGCCCCTGTTTGTCGGCAGCCTCAAGGACCCGGCGTCGGCCGAGATCGTTGCTGGCGCCCTGGCCGAAGCGGGCGCGGATATCATTCTCAACCTGACCGGTTTCGCGGTGTCGGCGCCGGGCGGCACCATGGCTGATACGCCGTTCACGAATGCCGATTGCCCGGTCCTGCAATTGATCCTGGCGGGCGGCGGCGAGGCAAACTGGCGGGAAGGCTCTCGCGGTCTCAGCCCCCGGGACCTGGCCATGAATATCGCGCTGCCGGAGGTGGACGGGCGCATCATCACCCGCGCCATATCCTTTAAAGATTCCGCCGATTTCGACGCCGAGACCGAAGTCGCCCTGGTGCGCCACGCACCGGTGCCAAGCCGCATCGACTTCGCCGCCGATCTGGCCGCCGCCTGGGCCAGGCTCAGGAAATCGCCGGCCCAGGAGCGCCGCGTCGCCATCATCGTCGCCAACTATCCGAACAAGGACGGGCGCCTCGGCAACGGCGTCGGGCTGGATACCCCCGCCGGCATCGCCGCCGCCCTGCAAGGCTTGATCGAGGCCGGTTATGATCTGGGCGATGATCCGCCGGGCACCGGCGCCGAGGTCATGGCCCGGCTCCTGGCCGGTCCCACCAATGCCCCAGGGCGGCGCACCGGCGCCATGGAATACGGGCTGGGCGATTACCGGGAATATTTCGCAACCCTGCCGGAGGACACGCGGGCGCGCGTTACGGACCGGTGGGGCGCGCCGCAAGACGATCCGTTTGTCGAAGACGGCGCCTTCCGCCTTGGCGCCCACCGCTTCGGCAATGTCACCCTGGCGGTGCAGCCGGCGCGCGGCTACAACATCGATCCCCAGTCCAGCTATCACGATCCCGACCTGGTGCCACCGCACGGCTATCTCGCCTTCTATGCCTGGCTGCGGCGCGAAGTGGATGTCCACGCGATGGTGCATTTCGGCAAGCACGGCAATCTGGAATGGCTGCCGGGCAAGGCCCTGGCCCTCGACGAAACCTGTTTCCCGGAAGTGGCGCTGGGGCCGTTGCCCCACCTCTATCCCTTTATCGTCAACGATCCCGGCGAAGGCACCCAGGCCAAGCGCCGCACGCAAGGCGTGATCATCGATCACCTGACGCCGCCATTGAGCCGCGCCGAAAGCTACGGGCCGCTCCGCGATCTGGAGCAGCTCGTGGACGAATATTATCTGGCGGCCGGCATGGACCCCAGGCGGCTGAAACTGCTGGGCGCCGAGATTATCGATCTCAGCCGCTCCATCGGGCTCGACAAAGACGTGGGCATCCATCGCGGCGAGGCGGAGCAAGGGGCGCTGGCCAAGATCGACAACTATTTGTGTGAGCTGAAAGAAATGCAAATCCGCGACGGGCTGCATGTCTTCGGCGTGGCGCCGGTGGGCGGCTTAGCGGTCGGCCTGCTGGTGGCGCTGACCCGATTGCCGCGCGGCGCCGGCGAAGGCGAAGACGCCTCTCTGATCCGCGCCCTGGCCGCCGATCTCGATTTTGACGGCTTCGATCCCCTGGACTGCGATATGGGCGCCAAATGGGATGGCCCAACGCCGGGCGCATTGGATGTGACCGATCAGCCGTGGCGTAGCAACGGCGACACCGTGGAGCGGCTGGAATTGCTGGCGCAAAAGTTTGTGGCCGGCGATGCCGCGCCCGATCCCGGCTGGCATGCAACCGGCCCGGTTCTGAAATTCATCGAAGCCAACCTGGCGCCGATGATTGCTGGTTGCGGAACCCGCGAGCTGGACGGGCTGATCACCGGCCTCGATGGCCGCTTCGTGGCGCCCGGATCTTCCGGCGCGCCGACCCGGGGGCGGCTCGATGTATTGCCCACCGGGCGCAATTTTTATTCGGTGGATTGCCGCGCCGTGCCGACCCCGGCGGCTTGGAAGCTAGGCTGGAAATCGGCGGGGCTGCTGGTCGAGCGGCATTTCCAGGATTTCGGCGAATATCCCAAACGCATGGCGCTCAGCGCCTGGGGCACCGCCAATATGCGCACCGGCGGTGATGACATCGCGCAGGCCCTGGCGCTGATGGGTGTCGCTCCGCAATGGGACAAGCAATCGGGCCGCGTCATCGGTTATGAGGTGATGCCGGCCGGCGTCCTCGGCCGCCCGCGCGTCGATGTGGTGTTCCGGGTGTCGGGCTTTTTCCGGGACGCCTTCCCGGTGCAGGTGGAATTGCTGGATCAGGCGGCGCGCGCCGTCGCCGCCCTGGACGAAGACGCCGTCGTCAACCCGCTGGCGGCGCAGGTGGCGAAGGACACGGCGGCCTTGCGCGCCGGCGGCCTGGATTCAGAAACCGCGGAAAGAAAAGCCGGCTACCGGGTGTTCGGCTCCAAACCCGGGGCCTACGGCGCCGGGCTGCAGACCCTGATCGACGAGAAATGCTGGGACGGGGATGCCGATCTGGCGCGCGCCTATGTGGCCTGGGGCGGTTATGCCTACGGCGCCGGTGCCGAGGGCTTACCTGAGCAAAGCCTCTTCGAAGCCCGCCTCAAGGGCGCCCAGGTGGTTGTCCATAACCAGGACAACCGGGAACATGATATCCTCGACAGTGACGATTATTACCAGTTCGAGGGCGGCATGGCCGCCGCCGTCCGGCATCTGTCGGGAACCCAGCCGGCGATCTATCACAACGATCATTCGCGCCCCGAAACCCCCAAGATTCGTACCCTGGCGGACGAGATCGGCCGCGTCGTGCGGGCCCGCGCCGCAAACCCGAAATGGATCGCCGGCGTCATGCGGCACGGCTACAAGGGCGCCTTCGAGATCGCCGCCACCGTGGATTACCTGTTCGCCTTCGCGGCCACATCCCGGGTGGTCGAGGACCATCATTTCAACCAGCTGTTCGAAGCCTATCTGGAAGACGCGGAGGTACGGGAGTTTATCGAGGCCGCCAATCCCGCGGCCCTCAAGGAGATCGCCGAGCGCTTCGAAGAAGCCGTGGAGCGCGGCTTCTGGCACCCCAAATCCAATTCCGCCGGCGCCTTGTTGGCGCGCTTGATCGAAGGAGTAGCACAATGAGCGAAGACGACATCAACCGGCACGCCAACGAAAAAAGGCGCAAGCACAAACAAGCCAAGGACAAAATCCTCGCCAAAAAGGTTCGTGAAGGCGGCTTGCTGATCGTTCATACGGGCAAGGGCAAGGGCAAGACCACCGCCGCCATGGGCATGGTGGCGCGCGCCATCGGCCATGGCCAGAAGGTGGGCATCGTCCAGTTCGTCAAGGGCAAGTGGGAGACCGGCGAGCGCGTTGTCCTCGAAGCCTTTCCCGATTTGGTGACCATCACCGCCATGGGCGAAGGTTTTACCTGGGAGACCCAGGACCGGGCCCGCGATATCGAAGCCGCCCGCGCCGCCTGGGAGCGGGCCCAGGAGATGGTCCTGGATCCGGCCAATACCATGGTTCTTCTGGACGAGATCAATATCGTGCTGCGCAACGACTATCTGCCGATCGCCGAGGTGACGGCGTTCCTCAAGGACAAACCCAAGGATGTGCATGTGATCTGCACCGGCCGCAACGCCAAGCCGGAATTGATCGAGATCGCCGATCTGGTCACCGAGATGACCGAAATAAAGCATCACTTCCGCGCCGATTTCAAAGCCCAGGCCGGTATCGAGTTCTAAGCGCGTGACGGCCAAGGCCATCATGCTGCAAGGCACCGGCTCCGACGTGGGCAAATCGCTGCTGGCCGCCGGGTTGTGCCGGGCGTTTCTGCGGCGCGGCCACCGGGTGCGCCCGTTCAAGCCGCAAAACATGTCCAACAACGCCGCCGTGACCCCGGGCGGCGGCGAGATCGGCCGCGCCCAGGCGCTGCAGGCCAGGGCCTGCGGCGCGGCGCCAACGGTGTATATGAATCCAGTCCTGTTGAAGCCGCAATCGGATATCGGCGCCCAGCTGGTGGTGCTGGGCGAGGTGCGCGGCAATTACAGCGCCCGCGAATTTCAGCCCTTCAAGCAAAGCCTGATGCCGGAGATTCTGGAAAGCTTCGCGATCCTTAAAGATGAGGCCGATTTTGTCATCGTCGAAGGCGCCGGCAGCGCCGCCGAGGTCAATCTCCGCAAAAACGATATTGCCAATATGGGGTTCGCCCTGGCCGCGGATGTGCCGGTGCTTTTGGTCGCCGATATCGACCGGGGCGGCGTGATTGCCAGCCTGGTCGGCACCTGGACATTGCTGCCGGCCGCCGAGCAAGCGCTCCTCAAGGGCTTCATCGTCAACAAATTTCGCGGCGATATCAGATTGTTTGACGGCGGCTTGGCGATCATTGCGGAAAAGACCGGGCTCAAAAGCCTCGGCGTGCTGCCGCATCTGCCGATGGCCACCCGTTTGCCGGATGAAGATGCCATGGCCCTGGAAAACCGGGAGCGCGCTGGCGGCGGGCAGCCAATCAAGATCGCCGTGCCGCGCCTCGCCCACATCGCCAATTTCGACGATTTCGATCCGCTTCTGGCGGAGCCCGATGTGGAACTGGTCATGGTGCCACGCGGCCAGCCGTTGCCTGGCGACGCCGATCTGGTGATCCTGCCGGGATCGAAAACCACCATCGCCGACATGCAGGATTTCCTGGAGCAAGGCTGGGATATCGACCTGGCGGCGCATCTGCGGCGCGGCCGCCAGGTGCTGGGCATTTGCGCCGGCTATCAGATGCTCGGCAACCGCATCATCGACGCGGACGGTATCGAAGGCGCGCCCGGCGAAACCGCGGGGCTGGGATATCTGGATATCGAAACCCGCTTAGGCGGCGACAAGACGTTGCGCGCCGCCGAGGGCGCCGCCTCTGGCGGGCTCGGCCGGGTGCGCGGTTACGAAATGCATATGGGCCGCTCGGAGGGCGCCGATGCCGCGCGCCCGTTCCTGGAGCTCGGAGAACAAGACGGCGGTGCGATGTCCGCCGACGGGCGCGTCATGGGCTGCTACCTGCACGGCCTGTTCGCCGCCGATGAATTCCGTAGCGCCTTCCTCGCCCGCCTCGGCGCCTCGGGTCCGTCGGGCCTCGCCTACGAACCATCGGTGGAAACGGCTCTGGACGATCTGGCCGCCGCCATGGAAACCCACCTGGATATCGACGCGCTGATAGCGCTTGCCCGTTAAGCCACCAGCAACGCCGCAATCAAGACAAGTGCAAACAACGCCAGACAGGCTTTTACATAGAGCCGCAGTCCGGCGCGGATATCGGCGGGCGTGGCAGCCTCGCGCCCCGATCCGATCCACGGCTCCTGCTTGGGCCCGTCGCCACCGGCGCCGTCATAGATGCGGGGACCCGACAGCTTGAGGCCGAGACCAACCGCCATGG
>JAYGEH010000237.1:0-12535 GCA_046582475.1 Rhodospirillales bacterium | reverse complement strand
CAACCACGTCAACGGGATCGAGAACTTCTGGAACCAGGCGAAGCGGCATTTGCGAAAATTTAATGGCGTCCCGAAACAGAACTTTCACCTGTTCCTCAAAGAGTGCGAATGGCGCTTCAACGAGGGATCGCCCAAGCAACTATTGAAGCAGCTCAGGCAATGGATCAAAATGGCAAATCAAAGGTAGTTATCTAGGACAGCCCCATAATTTATTTGAGCGCGGACAATAGCGCATGCCCATACCAAATAACGAAATCCACGGTGATCTCTTAGGTCTCAGTGATGATGAATTGAGGCAGTTGGACGATGACGGCATTATCTGAGCCCGCACCAAATATCCTTATTTGCGAGGTCGGGCCGAGGGATGGGCTGCAATCGGAGGCGCGCATTTGGAGCGTTGCCGAGCGCGTTCAATTGATTGATCGCCTATCTGCTTCGGGGTTACGCCGCATGGAAGCGGTTAGTTTCGTAAATCCGAAACGGGTTCCGCAGATGGCGGGGGCCGAGGAAGTCATGGCCGCCATCAAACGGCCGGGCGGCGTCCAGTTTGCCGGTCTCGCGCTGAACTTGAAGGGCGCCGAACGGGCTATCGATGCCGGCGTCGATGAGGTGCGCTTCGTCGTGGTCGCCAGCGAAAGTTTCAACCAGCGTAACCAAGGCGCCGGTATCAAAAAAACACTGGCCGATTTTGAGGCAGTCTCGAACCTGGTTGTCAAAGCAGGGCTGAAGCTGACCGCGACGATCGGCGCGGCGTTCGGATGTCCGTTCGAAGGTGTCGTTCCTCTGCAACGGGTCGCCGCAATCGCCAAAAGCCTGGTTAGATCCGGCGCATCGGAAATCAATCTAGCCGATACTATCGGCGCCGCTGTGCCGACCCAGGTGAGCGAGCGCATCGAGGCGATTGGCGCCGCTATCGGATCTGGGGTGGCGCTCAGTTGCCATTTCCACAATACGCGCAACACCGGTTTTGCCAATGCGGCGGCGGCAGTTAACGCGGGCGTGCGCTATCTGGATGCGTCGGTAGGCGGCATCGGAGGCTGCCCGTTTGCACCCGCCGCAACCGGCAACATTGGGACCGAGGATCTTTGCTTCATGCTGCGTGGCATGGGCTTCGATACCGGCATCGATTTGGACCGCCTGATCGAAACGGCAAAATGGGCTGAATGCATGTTCGATGCGCCGCTGCCGGGCCAGGTGATGCAGGCGGGCCTGTTTCCGGAGATGGCGGGCGTGTGACCGGCGCGGCCGGACGGCATCGGGCGCCTTATGGCTGGCGCGCAAAAATCGGGGTCATCGTACCGCCCACCAACACCGTCAACGAGGCGGAATGGAATTTGATGGCGCCGGACGGCGTGACCATTCATTCGGCGCGCATGAAGTTGCATTTGGATACAACCAGCGACGCGGGCCAAGCCGCCCTCTATAGCGATGTCGAGAAGGCGAGCCGTGATCTGGCTGAAGCAGGTGTCGATGCCATTGCCTATGGCTGTACGGCCGGCTCCATGGTTCAGCCTGCCTCGGGCTTGAGCGATTTTATGAAAAAAGTGACCGGTACAGCCAGCGTCACCACCGCGGCTGCCATTGTCGCGGCGCTTGAAGTGCTGGGCGTCAAACGGATCGCGGTCGCCACGCCCTACCACGATGCCCTCAACGCCCACGAGGTTGCCTTCCTGGAAGGCGCGGGTTTCGATGTGGTCCATATTCAAGGGCTCGGCATCGGTGCGGGAGGGCGCCAGGAATATACCCAAATCGCCCGGACCGACCCTAAGGACATTCAGGATCATATCGTCAGCGCCGATCGGGCGGAGGCAGAGGCGATGGTGGTTTCCTGCACGGATTTTCCGGTGCTCGGCTTGATCGCCAAGCTGGAAAGTAAATTGGGCAAGCCGGTGATCACCAGCAATCAGGCAACATTCTGGGCCGCATTGCGCGCCGCTGGTATTGCCGACAAGTTTGAAAATTACGGTAAGCTGCTCAAGGACTATTGAACCCGTTGGGTAATTTTTGACGCAACCTCTTCAGCGGTCATCAAATCCGCATATTTTTGTTCCATATCGAACAAGTTGGCTTCGTGCGGCGCCATGGCGCGGTCGCCGACGGCGTCGGTAACGACGATGGTTCGAAAGTTATAACTCATGGAATCGATCACCGAGGCGCGGACGCATCCGGATGTCGTGCAGCCCGTGACCAATAGGTATCGACGGCCTTGGCCACCAGCCAGGCGGCCAAATTGGTGCCGAAAAACGCCGATGGCTGGGTCTTGCGGATAACATATTCACCGGCGGCCGGGGTAAGATCATCCACCACCTGGCTTTCCGGCGCATTCTCGGTCAAGGCCTTCAATCCCGGCGCTTTCAAGCAGAATACGCCGGCGTCTGATGCATCGTCGGCATAGACCACGCGGGCGAACGCCACCGGAATTCCGGCAACCCGCGCCGTTGCCAGCAATGATTTTGTGGCCGCGATCGCCGCCACGATATTGCCGCCGCCGAATTGATCGGCATCGGTAAATCCGTTCACGAAATCAACTATCAACAGGGCAGGGCGTTCGCCAAACCCGCTTTGGTTTCCGAATCCCTGCTAGTGATATATGTCGAGCTCGTCCATGCCTATTAGGACCAATATTCGCTGAATTCGGTGGCGACCACCTGATCGTATGCGAAATCGCCCTTTACCAGGCCCACATCTTTTTGAAATTTGTTCATGCCGGTGACGAATTCAGGAGAGATTGCCGTGGAATAAAAGGGCAGGTCCCGTTCCACCACGTCGGCAATAAGTTCGGCTTCTTCCGCCGGGAACAGTTTGCGCCCGACTTTTGTCGCCAGGCTCACATCTTCTTTCAAGGCATTCTGCGTCTTGACCAGTGCGCGGATCGCGGCGGCGCAGGCGTCCGCCTCTTCGCTGATCATTTTTTCCGATGTGACCAGCGCCGGCATGGTGTAGTTGAAGGCCGCCGGCGGACCGTCGCCCCGGCGGGCATCGATGACCATGGTGCCTACGCCCCGGCGCACGGCAACTTCGGCGCCCATGCCATTGGCCCAAAAGCCGTCAATTTTACCGTCTTCCAAAGCCTTGGCGGCGGTTACTCCGAAATTCACATTCTTGCCGGAGAAGGCGCCGGGCACCGGAGCGATATTTACCTTATCCCTTTCCAAATCAATTCCGGATTCGATCAGCAGCCGTTGCAGCCCAAGATCAACCAGCGGCGCGGCGCCGATATTGAGGCCTTTTACCGCCTCGATATCACCCTGTTTGGCGCCGATATCGGTGCGCAGGATGAGGAACCAATACATGCCCTGGGCGAGCGAAGCCAAGAGCTTTCCGCCTTGCCATTCGGGAAAGGCGTGCGGCGTCGAATGCGCCGAGCCGCCGACAAAATTAATGCCGCCATCGCGCAGGACTTCCATGGTCCGATCAACCGGAAATATGAGCTCCAATTCCATATCCAGGCCTTCTTCCTTGAAGAAGCCCAGCTCAACCGCGGCGGCGGCGGGGAAGTAGGAATTGGAGATTAAGTCGGGTATGGCAATTTTCATGGATTTTCCTTCCTGGGCGTTCCGGTGCAATGTTAATCCTGAATTTTAGCTGATCCACAAGAAATTCAAAGCACCGAGCCCATACAACCTTTTTGTGCTATTAGTATTTCACCATAGGTTGGGCCGGGATCATTTACAAAGCTAGAGGACATTGGAAGGTATGTGATGGACTATAGGCATATCAAAGTCGAACCATTGACCCCGGTTGTGGGCGCGATGATAAGCGGTGTCGATCTCGGCAATTTATCCTCCGAAGATATGATTGACGAAATCAGCAGCGCCCTTTGGCAATTTCATGTGCTGTTTTTCCGGGATCAGGAAATGTCTCCGGAAGCGCAAAGCCGATTGGGAAAAATGTTCGGCGAAGTGACACCGCACGAATTTATGCGGCCACTGGATGATCATCCCAATGTTCATATCACCGATCATGAAGGCCATGGCCCATCTGGCAACGCCCATTGGCATACGGATGTTACGTTCCGCAAGCGGCCCAACCTGGTGACCATTTTGCAGCCGATCGAGCTCCCCAAATCGGGCGGCGATACGCTTTGGTGCTCCACCGGTGCCGCCTTTGATGCACTGCCGGCGCCCATGAAGACCATGCTTTTGAGTCTCAGTGCCGAGCACGATATGCCGTTTCACATGCGCCGGCTTTGGTCCTGCCTGCGAAGCGCGGATGGCGGGCCCGATGCGGCCAATGAGGCGGAATTTAAGCAGATCAGGGAAAATCCCATCGTCGTTCATCCGGCGGTGATCAACCATCCGGTGACCGGCCGGCTGACCTTGTATGTTAATTCGAATTGGACCAAGAAATTTATTGATATGGATTTGGACATGAGCGATCACCTGCTCGCAGCGCTCTTCGATTGGGTGAAACGGCCCGATTTCCAAGTTCGGTTCCAATGGAAAATGGGCTCGATTGGGATATTCGACAACTTCGCCACGCAGCATTATGCGGTGGTTGACTACGCGCCCGAGTACCGGGCAATGCAACGGGTTATAGCCGGTAATGCCGAGCCAACCCTTGATTTATCGACGGTTGCCGAAGGACTGCGTCCACCCGACTGGGCGAGCGTCCGCCAAGCTGCAGAATAAGCGAATAGTCAAACCCAAGAATCCGTTGATTAGGAGTATGCGCCGTAGTTTAAAGGCGCATGCCGGTGCCATTTGCGCAAAATCGTTGGCGAGACCTGCGTCGATTGCGCCCAACATTGAACAGGGAACCCGTGGCATGAGCGATCCGAACAAAATCAGTGAAGCCGCAGGTATGCTGCAAGCGGCCTATGACAGCGGAAATCCATGCCCGCCGGTCCGCACGATGCTGGACGAAGGCGACATCGATGCCGCCTACGCCGTTCAGGAGATTAACTCCAATCGCCGGCTTAAAAGCGGCGCCCGGCTAGTGGGACGGAAGATCGGGTTGACGTCCAAACTGGTGCAAAAACAGCTTGGTGTCGATCGGCCGGATTTCGGCTTGTTGTTTGACGATATGGCGGTTCCCGATGGCGAAGAAGTGCCCGCATCGGCCGTGCTGCAGCCGCGCGTCGAGGGTGAGATTACCTATATTCTCGAAAAGGATCTGACCATGGAACGGCCGACGACCACCGATGTGGTCAATGCCGTTGCCTATGCGTCGGCCAGCATCGAGATTGTCGGAAGCCGCATAGAAGGCTGGGATATCAATATCCAAGATACCATTGCCGACAATGCGTCGGCGGCGTTGATGGTGATCGGCAATGACAAAGTGTTCCTCGACGAATTTGACGGGCGCATGTGCGGCATGGTCATGGAAAACCGGGGAGAGCCGGTGTCCGTTGGCGCCGGCGTTGCGTGCCTTGGCCATCCCATCAATGCGGTCCGCTGGCTGGCCGAAGAAATGGTGCGGAGGGGCCGGCCCTTGTCCGCCGGGGACATGGTCATGTCGGGGGCCTTGGGGCCAATGGTCAAGGTGGAGCCGGGCGAAGTTTACGAGGTGCGAATTTCAGGCCTCGGATCGGCGCGCGCCGCATTCGCGCCGGAATGAGCCCTGGCGCCACCATATTGAGCTTGACGCAGCCAATTTGAGGAGAAAATTCCGTGGGTAACAAATTTGATGATCTGGCTGCAACCATCGACGATGCAGCGCGCAAAGGCGGTGCCATTCAGCAGCTTTCCGAAGCCTCGGCGTTCACCCTACCGGAGGCCTATGACATTCAGGAAAAAAGTATCGGGCTGAGACTGGCGCGCGGCGAGTATCGCGTTGGAATGAAAATGGGATTTACCAGCCGCGCGAAGATCATCCAAATGGGTGTCGATGATATGATCTGGGGCCGGCTGACCAATGCAATGCTGGTCGAGGACGGCGGCGAAATTTCGTTTGGCGACTATGTCCATCCGCGCGTCGAGCCCGAGGTCGCCTATCTTTTGAAAGAACCATTGGAAGGGCCGGTGACGACCATTCAGGCCATGTCGGCGGTCGAAGCGATGGCGCCAGCTCTGGAAATTATCGATTCCCGCTATAAGGATTTCAAATTCACCGTCGAAGATGTGGTGGCCGATAATGCCTCCTCGTCCGGATTTGTGGTCGGTCCATGGTGCCATGCCGAATTTGATCATTCCAACCTCGGCATGGTGATGGAATTTGACGGCCGCCCCGTTCAAATCGGCTCGACCGCGGCCATATTGGGCAATCCGGCACGGTCGCTGGCGGCGGCATCCAGAATGGTGGCCGAATTTGGCGAGCGGCTTGAGGCGGGGTGGATCATCATGGCCGGCGGCGCCACCGCCGCCGAAGCGCTTCGTCCAGGTGTCAGCGTTCGCAATTCGGTCGAACATCTGGGCGCCGTGGGCTTCAAGGTGGCGGAGTAATGGGCGCCAATTTGATCGAATTGTCCGGGCGCAGTGCCGTTGTTACCGGTGGAGCGGCTGGGCTTGGCTATGCCATTGCGGAACGCCTTCTAGCTTCGGGTGCCAATGTCTGTATTTGGGATTTAGCCGAAGAGGCCATCAGTGCAGCCTTGGCTACATTAAACACCCCGGAAAATGGCGGCACCGCAACCGGTCAAATTTGCGATATTTCCGATCCGGGCGCGGTGGAGATGGCCACCAAATCGAGCCGCGAAAAATTGGGCGTTATCGATATCCTCGTAAATAATGCGGGCATTTCCGGTCCCAACGTTCCCAGTTGGGAATACCCGATAGAAGATTGGCTGCAGGTTATCAGCGTCGATCTTACCGGTACATTTTTGGTGAGCCGCGCGGTCATTCCGGGCATGATCGAGAATGGTTATGGACGCATCGTCAATATCGCATCCGTCGCCGGTAAGGAGGGCAATCCGAATGCGCCGGCTTATTCGTCGGCAAAGGCGGGTGTCATCGGTTTAACGAAAACCATAGGCAAGGAATTGGCGAAAACCGGCATCGTGGTCAATTGTGTGGCGCCGGCGGCGGTTCGAACGGCGATATTCGATCAAATGTCCGCCGAACATGTGGATTTTATGCTTTCCAAAATTCCCATGAACCGTTTTGGACTGGCGGAGGAAATAGCAGCCATGGTCGCCTGGCTTTGCTCGGAGGAGTGTTCTTTCAGCACCGGCGCCGTATTTGACATTTCCGGTGGCCGCGCCACCTATTAATCCCAATAGTTGGCGATTGAGGCCCATGCTCGCAGTTAAACGCTGGCGGCGCCGGTTGTGAATGCCATTGACCCAATCAGTAATTCATCGACTGCGTACGCCGCATTTCTCAAGAATTTTTTCCATTTCGCGCGGCATTTTAGAAGCATGCGGATTTCAGACCTCAAATATTCCCTCGAATCAGCCGGAATCGCCGAGTATTTGGCGTCGATGGTTCTGCCCGTTTGGAGTATTTCGCTATTTTGCCGGTCCAATAACGACCGGCATCGGGAAGTTAAATGGCGGACAACGGATTTTGCCTTGGCCCACTGGTAAGCCTCGGTACTACCGAAACGAATTACCCAGCGTTCTCGCGTTGGTATGGGTCCGTTATATTTTTGCTCGATGCCGGATATTAAGTGCCAAATTGACCATAAATCTATCCCATTGAAATTGGAAATAAAAAGCTATTAATTCCAATTCAGGAAAAATTGCCAGGGAAAATCAAAATTTTTGTAAAAAAATCATAAAATCAGCCAAAAAACTTTGGGATAAAACATAAACCAGTTGCTTTGGTTCAGGTGCGCTTAACCCAGATTATCGGGGCTGCCCATATCAGGCGTACATTTTCGATGGGTGCGGCATTATAAGATATGAGAGTGAAGGTGCCTGGTTCAGACCCGTTAACCAGCTTTTTCACAAATCCTTCGCCCTGATCGGTTTTAACGACGCAATCTTTGTTCATGCAGGATGGGATATCGGTTCCCCGCCGCCTGGAGCATAGCAAAAAGTCGCCCGGCCGATATACCGGCAGCATTGATTCGCCGCGGACCTCGATGGCGATAGGATCGGCATCGTCCAAAGTGAAATCAATTTCGTTATAGCCCGTACCAAGCGGGCCATCGTCAAATGGTATAAAACTCTCACCGGCCGCGACCCGGCCGACGACGGGAATATGAACAACCGCCGGGCCGACTTCGAAGCGAAGCCAGCTTTCCGTAACACCAAGGGTATCGGCCAGGCGCAGCATGATATCGCCGCGCGGCTGATCGACACGGCCTTGCAAATACTTGTAGACCTTTTGCTCGTGAATGTCGGCACGGCGCGCCAGTTCCCGCTGGGACCAGCCTTTCCATTCGAGCGCACGCCAAAGCCGCTTTGACCAATGATCCATAGGCGATTGAAACCGATATAAATTCAAAAATCAAGAAAAAATCTCTCGATTGTTATAAAATTACTCCATATATGATGATAGAGAATTATATTCTGGTTATGTTCACCTTTAATCGGAGGGCACTATGGTTGGTTTAAATTGGACATCTCTACTGGTTGCTGATCGTCTGCGGGAAGCAGGAGAAACACTGAAAATGCTGCCCTCAAAACACCCGGGTAGAAAATTATCCAGTTCCTGGCCGGAATTCGTGAGCCAGGCCAGCCAATACATGGACCATGGTGACACTAAAGTTTTGCCCAATGCAAGAGCCATTGACCGCATGGATGAAATCATCATGGATTGGTTGGGTATCCTTGACCGGGAGGAGGTTCAAGTCATTTGGAGCTGGGTGTGCAGCGTTCCGGCGCGTATGGTTGCCCATAGAATGGGGATTCATCGAGCCACATTGCATCGCCGCCGAATTGCCGCCTTAAAAAAGATATCGATTGTATTGGACGCAAAAGGATGGCCCATTCAGAAAGCGGAATAATAATTATAAAAGCACATTAAAACAATGCGTTACGTTATTAATTTTAATTATTCGCGATGAAAATTCCTATAATATGATAAAAAGAATTAATTTATTAGAAAAAAATTAAAAAAAGTCTTGCAACAGGGGTGACGTTTGTGCTATATATTTAAGACAAGATCGAGAGATGTGCGCCACGGCCCCGCCGTTGGCGCAATTTTTTGTCGAATCGCACAAAGGATGACAGGAATGCCGAGGAATAATATTCGACCTTCCGCTGAAGGAGGGCCAACGCCCCTAAACCTGGCAAATTCAAATCAACCGACTGGTGCCGCCGGCCTCGCATTCTCGCCGCTCGAATACATGCTTCAATTGCTGCGCGATGAGGGGGCTTCGAAGGAGGATAGAAAATGGGCCGCCTACCATGCGGCGCCGTTCTGTCATTCGAAATTGAGCTCCGTCGAACATGGCGACGACGTTACTCTGCGCTATGAAGATGCGCTCGATTTGCTCGAATAACCAGGATGAACGCAAAAGATCGGCAGGCCCGCCAGCGGTTTAAAGATGATTTTATCCATTACGCCGGGCGTTGCCTGAAAATCAGACCAAAATCCGGGCGTAATACACTTCTAATATTAAATCCCGTTCAGAAACGAATTCATGCAACGGCCGAAGCGCAGCGCGCGCGCACCGGCCGCGTTCGCATACTAGTATTGAAGGCGCGGCAACCGGGCTATGACACCGCCAGGCATGAAGGCTCGGTAGATAGTCCAGGTTCGAGTTTGAGCCAACTTGGCTCGGCAGCACCCGGGCTGCTATATGTGGCCCAGGGTTATCGCTTGGTTCGAGCTTGGATTGCAGCCTTGGAAATTTACCGAACATTTGCCGCACCCATTCTGTTCATGCTGCCCGCCGAGGCGGCGCACCGTTTCAGCATCTGGGCGCTCAAACATGGTTTGGTCCCAGGTTCCCGGCAATTTCAGACGAATATTCTGGCCACCGAGTTCTGTGGTCTATCCTTCCCGAACCCCATTGGTCTGGCTGCGGGATATGATAAAGACTGCGAAATTCCGGGCGCGCTCCTGGACCTCGGTTTCGGCTTTGTCGAGGCAGGGACGGTCACGCCAAGGCCGCAACCTGGGAACCCCAAGCCGCGCCTATTCCGTCTCGTTGAGGACGGCGCGATTATCAATCGGCTCGGTTTTAATAGCAGCGGGCATGACGAATTTGCACGGGCCCTGGACCATTGGCGCGCCGGCAACCGTAGTGGCCCTCTTGGCGTCAATGTCGGCAAAAACAAGGACAGCGAGGATGCCGCGGCGGATTTTGTCGCCGGGGTCAGACGTTTTGCCGGCGTTGCCGACTATCTGGTGGTCAACGTATCGTCGCCCAACACGCCGGGGCTGCGCGATCTGCAATCAAAAGCGCGGCTTGAGGAACTTACCAATGCCGTCATCGATGCGCGGGATGACATCGCCGCAAATTCCGATGGCGGGCGGCGCTGCCCATTGCTGATAAAAATCGCTCCCGATCTTGATAAGGGCGCGCTGGAAGATATCGCCGGTGTCGCTTTGCGATGCGGTATCGACGGGATCATTGCCACGAATACAACGGTGGAACGGCCGGCCGAATTGCGGGGAGCGGCGGCACAAGAAGCCGGCGGATTGAGCGGTCGGCCCTTGTTCGAACCGTCAACGCGCCTGCTTGGTGATCTTTACCGGCTCACCGGCGGCAATGTGCCATTGATCGGCGTCGGCGGAGTATTCACCGGGCGCGATGCCTATGAAAAAATTCTTGCCGGCGCGTCCCTGGTTCAAATCTATACGTCTCTTATATATCGCGGACCTGGCGCGGTGGTACGCATCTGCGGCGAACTGGCGGCATGCCTTATTGCAGATGGCTATGCGGCCGTTTCCGACGCAGTAGGAGCCCGCCACCGCTAACCCCCATTCACCGTAAACCCGTATCCCGCATCCCATAATTCGTTTTTTACTTCGTCATTGGCCGATAGGCCGTGATCGTTGAAAGGACAGTCATGTCTGATTCCAAATTTGGTCCAAATACCGGCCGCATCGCCTCGCAAATTCTCAGCGCCGAGCCGCAGCGCAAACCGTTTGGCGGCGGCACCGTGTATTTTCCGGAAGGCGACCGCCCGACCACGATAACCGGTCTGCCAATTCCCAAATTCGGCGCCGGGCGCATCGTTGTTCAGCGTCCGCACGCGCTGCCATTTGAGCACGCCGTTGGCGCCGGCGGGGATGGCGAAGGTCTTGGGGACTCGCCCGACTTCGCCGGCGTGCAGGACGGCATTGCTTTTGCCAACGAACAGGCTTCGGCCGCCGAGTATGATGCCGACCGGGCTCTCGGTGAGGCGGCGGGGGCATCGACACCCGGCTTCGCGGAACGCCATATGGAGGCTTTGTCGAAGCCCCGCGACGCGGCCTTGGCGGAAGCCCCCAACGGATTCGCGGCGAAGCGTACCCGTGTGCTTTTTGACGAGGTTATGGAGCGCCAGGGCAGACGGGCCTTGGGCGCCGAGCATGAAGCCCGCCAGACGGCGCGCATCCAGGGCACGGAAACCGCCCTCGGGCGTCTTCAGGAGCGGGCCCTCAATGATCCGGCCAATCTGGAGGCGCATATCGATGAAGGCCGCCAATTGCTGGGGCGCATGGTGGAAACCGGGCTCTCGGGGGCCGGCGCGGCGGTTCGGGCGCGGGAATTTGAGGATCAGGTGCGCCGGGGGGTGCTGGAGAGCCTCGCCAAGGGCGAGCCAAGGCGCGCGTTGGAAAGCCTGGATGCGGGCGCCTTCGACGCGGTGTTCGAAGATGAAGACGGCAAAGCCCGTATCCGGGACGGCCTCGACTTATGGTCCGGCAAACAGGAACAGCGGGCGCGCGATGCCGAATTTGCAGAAGCCGAGGCCGGGCGGCGCCGCTTCGCCGCTGGTCTCGCGGCCGGCTTCGCCGACGACAGCGCCGACGCGTTGCATGTCGATTTGGCCCTGGCATCGGGTGCCATTGATGAAGCTCAGGCCGATGATTTGCGCTTAAGGCTCAGCGACTTCGAGGCTCACAACCGGGAACTCGGTCGACTGGATGGTGTGCTGCGGGGTTATGCGGATACGGTTTTGAACGACCCATCCATGGTCCAGGAGCCTTTCAACGCCGCCGCCGTGGATGCCTGGTGGCAAGGGGAGGCGGCGCGGGACCCGGAAGCGGCCATGGCGGCATTGCCGGGCCTTGTGCAGCGCACCGGATTGGTGCCTGCGGGGCTCCGAAACGGTATCCGCGCGGTGATCCTGGATGGCGCGCCCGCGGTGAAGGTGGAGGCCGGCGCTCAGCTACGTGGTCTCCTCAAATCGGCCCCCGATGCGGCGCGGGCCCTATTGAAGGCATTGCCGGAAGACGAGGCGCTGTCGGCACGCGCCTTGGCGTCGTTCGCCCATCTACCGCTCAGCCCGGACAAGATCGTGCCCCTGGCCGACGAAGCGGCGGCGCGGCAGCGGCAATTCCAGGCGCAACAGCGCCAGGCCCGCCGAGAGGGTCTTAGACAACTGCTCCTGAAGCGCGCCGCCGGCATGGGGCGGGGCGGCGATACGGAGCTTGGCCATCTGACGCCAGGCGAGATCGTGATCCCCAAGAGCGTGCTCAAAGCCGAACTGATGGCGCGCCTCAAAAAGCGCTTCGCGGAAGCCGGCCTGGACCTCGGGCGCTATACGGTGGGC
>JAYGEH010000068.1:0-24111 GCA_046582475.1 Rhodospirillales bacterium | reverse complement strand
CCACGCCGCCATCGTCGACGGGCGCGGCCACGCGCTGGCTCATCCGATCCAAGCCTGGCGCGCCGCCACCCGCGATATCTCGGCCGTCGAGCCGGTCAAGCGCATGATGGCTGGCAAGTCCGGCGTGGTGGATTTTCATTCGCCGGCGGCGGGCAAGGAAATGATCGCCGGTTATGTGGTCGAGCCGCGCTCCGGCTGGGGTGTCATGGTGCCGCAGCCCTATCAGGAATTGATTTCGGAGGCGCGCAGCAACCTGACCGGCCAGATATTGATCATCGTGATCGCGACCTTGCTGGCCAGCATCGCAAGCTGGTGGCTGTCCCGGTGGCTGGTGGCGCCGATCCAACGCATCGCCGATGCGGCCAAGGGATACCAGCAATCGGGCTCGATGGTTTCCCTGCCCGAGATCGATACGCCGGTTCCCGAGGAAATTCGCGTGCTGGCACAAGCCTACAATGCCTTGATCGAAAGCGTCGGCGCGGAGCAGCGGCAATTGGAAATCCGTGTCGAACAACGGACAGCCGATTTGCTGGACGAGGTTGCCGAACGCAAGCGGGTCGAACAAACTTTGCGCGATCAGCAGGTTCAGCTGGCGCACGTAACGCGGCTTGGCACGATGGGCGAAATGGCCACCGGCTTTGCCCACGAGCTTAATCAGCCGCTGGCCGCCATCTCTGCCTATATCGACGGCAGCGTGAACCGCTTGCGCGCCGGCGGCGCCGAGCCCGGTAAGATCATCGAGGCCTTGGAGAAAGCGTCCGGACAGGCGCACCGGGCCGGCATGGTTATCCGCAGGATTCGCGATTTCGTCGAGGACAAGAAACGCGAATTCGATAAAATCGATCTCAACGACGCGGTCCGCGACGCCGAGGGAATGCTCGAAAACGAGGCCCGCCTGGGCACCGTCACAATCGAGGTGGACCTGGCGCCGGAATCGCTTCCGGTGTATGCGGATTTTGTTCAGATTCAACAAGTCATCATCAATTTTGGCCGCAATGCCATCGACGCCATGCAATCGGTGCCGGTGGATTCAAGGAAAATGGTCATTCAGACCTATTCCACCGAAGACGGCTCGGTGAACGTGACCGTGAAAGACGTCGGACAGGGACTTGACGCCGATGCCATCGATCACATCTTCGAGCCGTTTTTCACGACCAAGAACGAAGGCTTGGGGATGGGCTTGGCGATCTGCCGATCGATCGCCGAAGTGCATGGCGGGCGGACCTGGTACCGGTCGCCCGAAGATTCCGGGAGCATCTTTGGATTGACCTTGCCCGGAACCCAAATGGATAACCCAGAAGGTTAAATATGCCGGAAATCGAAGCCAAAATATTTATTGTCGACGACGATCTGGCGGTGCGTGATTCCCTGCAATGGCTGATCGAATCGGTGGGCATGTCGGTGCAGAGTTTTGCCTCGGGCTTGCAATTCCTGGAAAGCGGGGTTCTGGACGCGGTCGGCTGCGCCATATTGGATATTCGCATGCCGGGCATGAGCGGCATCGAGGTGTTCGAGGAAATGAAGCTGCGCGAATCGGATATGCCGGTCATATTTTTGACGGGCCACGGCGATGTGCATTTGGCGGTGCGCGCCATGAAAATCGGCGCCTATGATTTCCTCGAAAAACCGTTCAACGATCAATCGCTTTTGGATCTGATACAAAAGGCCATTCGCTCGGGACGCACCCAGCGCAGGGAAAACCTGCACGTTTCCGAGATTACCGAAAAGCTGGAAAATTTGAGCGCCCGCGAGCGCGAGGTTCTGGACGGGGTGGTCGGCGGCAACTCCAATCGCATCATCGCCGGCTTGCTCGATCTCTCGGAAAAAACGGTCGAATTCCACCGTGCCAAAATGATGGATAAAATGGCGGCGGCGACGCTGGCCGATCTGATCCGCATGATCACCCATGTCAACCGGGCCGGCAAAGCCGACCTCAGCGGCCCCGCCGCCCTGCAATAGGTCGGCAATAGATTTATTTCAGGCGATGGATTTTGGCCGAGCGGTTGATCATATCGCCGTCCCAGCGCTTGGCGTAATCCCACTCGATGCCGAATTGATCGAGGCATCTGGCGACGATATGGTTGACGATATCGTCAACATTGCGGGGGTGGTTATAGAAGGCCGGCATGGGCGGCAGAATGGTGACCCCCATGCGGGACAATTTCAGCATATTCTCCAAATGGATATCGCTGAGCGGCGTTTCCCGGACCACCAGCACCAGCGGGCGGCGTTCCTTGAGCACCACATCGGCGGCCCGGTGCACCAGATGATCGCCGAGGCCGCCGGCTATGGCGGCGACCGAGCGCGTCGAGCATGGCACGATGATCATGCCGTCGGTCACGAACGATCCCGACGATATGGCGGCGCCCATGTCGCCGGGCCCGTAGGTTTTATCGGCAAGGGCGCGCACCTCCTCCAGGGTGGTGTCGACTTCGTGCTCCAGGGTCTGCTGCGCCCATTTCGAGACCACCAGGTGAACCTCGACGTCGGTTTCGCGCAAGACTTCCAATAGTCGGATGCCGAAGATGGATCCGCTGGCGCCGGTCATTCCGACTATTAATTTTTTCATCCGTTTCTCCGGTAATCGCTTAGGGGCGGGGCGCGCCCGCCTGTTCTCGGCGTCTGGATCAGGCATTGCCGCGCCGCTCCCGCCACAGGCCCAGCTTCGACTGGACGGTCTTGTCGCTGCCGATAAACAGATAGGTGTCGGCGTCGGATTCGATGCTGTAGGGCGCCCAGGATGGCACCACGAAGGTGTCCCTGGCGGTGAATTCAAAGGTTTTGCAGCTATCGGGGGCGCCGATGACCGCCCGGCCGCTGCCTTCCAGGCAGGTCATGATGGCGCTGTCCGTGGACCGGTAGGGTTCGGTCTTGAAGCCCTTGGGCAGCCGTTGCATGAATGTGGAAATCGAAGACATGGCGGCGCCGCCGGTGGTCGGGTCGATGAATTCCATCTTCAAGCCGTGATAGGGATCGAGATCGCTGCCTTGGGCCAGGGCTTCCAGGGTATCGCGGGTTTTCTCGTAAGGATAGCTGAAGATCGGCGCGTTTAAATTGTCCGGCTGCAGACCGACGGGCAGCATATTGGAGCCATATCGGCGCATGCTGTCGCCGGGCACCGGGCCGGCGGGGAACTGCGCGTCCGGATAGCCTTCGTAGAACATGGTGCCCATGGCGGTGACCAGCGGCAAATCCAGGATGTCCTGCCAAATGACCGGCTCGGTGCCTTCGTGGCCATGGTCGTGCCAGCACCAGTTGGGGGTGATGATGTAATCGCCGTATTTCATCACCGTTTTTTCGCCATTGACCGAGGTGTAGGCGCCGTCGCCTTCCAGTATCAGGCGCAGCGCGTTCGGCGAATGCCGGTGCGCCGGCGCAATCTCGCCCGGCAGAATCAGTTGCAGCCCGGTAAACAACGTATCGGTCGCCTGGGCTTTGCCCGCAAAGGCCGGATTTTCCAATATCAGAACCCGCCGCTGGGCTTCCTCGGCCGATATCAAGGCGCCCGCTTCGAGCAAAATTTCGCGCAGTTCCGCATAAACCCAAAGATGGGCGACGGTCTTGTTGGCGGGCTCCAGGGTGAGGAGGTCGTGATACTGATCCCAAAGCGGCGCCAGACCGAGCTTGGCGATGCGGTCGTTATATTGCTGCCGGTCGGCGCTCTTTTGCTTCGAATTCACAGCGGTGGTCATGGTCCGGTTCCGTATTCGTGATCCATTGGCGGCGACAGTACCCTCTGCCCGATGCCGATGCAATTGACTGGCGTCAAACGGCCGCAGGCGCCGGGCTCAATGGCCGCTGATTTTGGCATGGATCGGTTTGGTTTCCTGGAATTTGGCTTTTTGCTCGTCGCTGGCCTGGCGCTGATGCTCGGCTTTCCATTGCTCGTAGGGCATGCCGTAGACGGCTTCCAACGCCTCGTCGTAGCTCAGCTCGACGTCGCGCTTCTCGGCTGCCGCCAGATACCATTTGGACAGGCAATTGCGGCAAAATCCGGCCAGATTCATGATATCGATGTTCTGGGCGTCGGTGCGCTCCCGCAAATGCGCGATCAATCCCCGGAATGCGGCGGCTTCCAGTTCGATTTGTGTCTGCTTATCCATGCTCCGTGGGTCTCCTCGGTGATTGCCATTTTGCTTCGATCGGGCCGCCTCGTGCGGCGCCCGAGGATTTTTACCACCAAATTCCCCAATTCTGTTAACTTATCCTCAGATAAATGAAATATCCCTACATTTTGTTAATCGGATCAGATTGAGGCCTATATATTGAGTGTGGTAGAATTTTCTCCAGTCTTTTAAAGTATCGCAATTGACCGAATGGAGGAGGCCGATGGCCCAGGATGCGCCGGAACGGACCGAAGGCGGTAACCCGTCCATCGAGGTCGTTCATGACCGCAACGCAAAGCCCGAAGGCCGCGAAGACCGTGGCCGCGAAGGCGAGGATAAAGCGGCCGAGGAAGCCCGCACCGCGCGCACTTTGCGCCGCGAATTGGCCGCCGGACTGGACCAATTACCGCCGCCTCTGAGCGCCCCCGAATGGCGGCCGCCGTTTTATATCCGCTGGCGATTGTTGAGCCTGTCGGCTCTGGCCTTGAGTGCCGCCTGGCTGGGCTTGTCGGCCCAGTACATCCTGGCTCAGATTCGCCTTGAGGATTTGACGGCGCTGCTGCCCCATGAATTGGGCGGCATGGCGGCCGGCGTGTTGACGCCCTTGGCCTTGCTTTGGATGGTCGTCGCCTTTTATGAGCGCGCCAAAATTTACCAGTCCGAGGCGCACGCGCTGCGCTGGCATTTGCAAGCGATCACCTATCCATCGCGGGACGCCGAAGCCCGGGTCTCCGAAATATCCGAAACCTTGCGGTCCCAGGCCAAAACCCTGACCAAAGCCTCGGAAGAGGCGTCGATGCGGGCCACCGAGGCGGTTGGTTTGATCAAACAGCAGACCCTGGCGCTGGCCGCCGCGTCGGAAGAAGTGTCCGTGAAGGCCGAGGGCGCCGGGGAAAAATTGCGGCAGCAGGCCGACGACCTGGTTTCGGCGTCGGACCGGGCCATCGCCCGGGCGCGCGAAGCCGGCAACGTGCTGCACCATCAAAGCCACGATTTGATCAACGTCTCCCAGCAGGCGGCGGCGCGTACCGAGGATATCACCAACGCCCTGCAACGGTCCGGCGACGAACTGGTCCGGGTCGCCGAAGAGGCGTCCAAACGGGCGCACGAAACCTCCGAATTGTTTATCGAATCCTCGGAACGGCTTTCGACCGTATCGGCCGATGCCCAGAGCCGCGCCGAAGCCATGAGCGAATTACTGTCGGCGGAAACCGCGGCGCTTGCCGATGCGTCCGAAAGCGCCTCCCAGCGCGCCGAGATGGCGGCCGCCAATATGAAGGGTTTCGTGCACGATCTGACCCGCCGTTCGGACCAGGCGGCAGCGCAGGGCGACGTGCTCGCCGAAACCCTGAACCATCAGGCTGAGAATTTGAACGATGCGGTCGCCAAGGCGGCGGCGCAAACGTCGGAACTGGCGCGCCGCTTGAACGAAGAATCTGCGGGCCTTGCCGACGTCACCGAAACCACGCTCAACCGGGTCAAGGAGCAGGGCGGTGAGATTTCGGCGGCGACGCGGGCGCTGCAGGCGTCGGCCGATCTTGCCGTTGCCAAGCTGGAAACTTCGGCGGAGGCCTATAACAAGGAAGCCGCCGATATCGAGGAAAGTTCGGAAAAATCATCGGCCGAGGTGCGCTCCCTGACCGCCGATATGGAACAGGCCTCGGAGCGACTCGACCGGGCCGCTGCCCGCGCCCTGGAAAGCGTCAAGCAGGCCGGCGGCGCGGTCAAGGAGAATGCAGTTGAATTGAGCAGCACCGCCGAAAAGGTAGTCGGGGAACTGGACGCGGCCGGCGGCCAAATCCAGGAGCGCGGCAACCATATGATCCGCCTCAGCGATCTGGTCACGCTGCGCCTCAACGCCACTGCCGAAAGCTTGAAAAAGCGCAGCGACGAGCTAGGTGAAACCTCGCGCCAGGCCAACAACCAGATTTCCGGAACCACCGAGCGGCTGGGCGAAGCCAGAAATGAACTTCAGGAATCCGCCGATGCCTCGGTGGCCAATGTGGACCGGGTAACGGCGGCCATGAAGAACGATCTGGATGCCCTGATGAGCGCCGCCGCAAGCGCCGAGGGGGCCTCGGACGGGTTCGGCGAAAGACTGGTTCTTTTGACCGATGCCGCCAATGGCGCCGCTGCCCGGCTCAAGGATATGGGCGATGCCATGGGCGATCAGTTGCGCGCCCTCAAATCAGCCTCCGAGACCGCCAACGGCGAAATCGGATCGGTATCCGAAATTCTGGCGGAAAATTCCGGGCGCATCACCCGGGCCGTCGCCGCCGCCGTCGATGAGATCGGCAAGGTCGGCGATGCCTTGCGCGAAGAATCCGAATCCCTCGGCGAAACCTCGGGCAGAACAACCGAACGCCTGCGTACCATCGGCGTGGTGCTCGACCGGCGCTCGGGTGAATTGACGGCGGCGGCCAACGACGCCGCCGAAAAGATAAATAACGCGGCGGAAAATCTGCGCACGCGCTCGGGTGAATTATCGACAGAGGCGGGCAACGCCGTCGACGAATTGGGCAAGGCCAGCGAAACCATGGAATTCCGCTCCAACCAGGTGGCCACCGCGTCCGACCGGGCGGCGCGCTTGCTGGGGCTGGTCAACGATGCCTTGCAACAGCAATCCCGGGACCTCAGCCGCACCACCGACAGCGCCGCCGGCCAGATCGAATTGGTCGGCGCCAAGCTGCACCAGCGCAGCCGAGAGCTGTCCGACATCACCGACGATGCCGTCACGCGCATCGACGAAACTTGGGAAAGCCTGGAAACCAAGGCCGACAGGATGCGTCTTCTGTCCGGCGATTTGATATCCCAGGTCGGCGAGGCCGCGGTTGCCTTGCACAACCGGTCCAAGGAATTGGCCAGCGCGTCCCAACGCGCCATCGGCAATGTGGGCGCCGTCGGCGAAACGCTGGTCGAGCAATCCCGCGAAGCCGCAAACTCAGCCGACGAGGCGGCGGCGCGGCTACAGCGCATCGCCGACGAGTTATCGGGGAATTTGAACGAAGTAACCGATTCCGCCACCGATACCGAGGAGCGGCTGCAAAAGCTGGGCGCCGTGTTCCGCCAGCGGGCCGAGGAATTTGCCCAAGCCGCGACCGAGTCGACCAGCCACGTCGCCGCCTTTGCCGAGGCGCTGCACGAGCGCTCAGCCGAAATGACCAGCGCCTCCGACGACGCCAACGCACGGGTCGAGCAGCTTGGCGGCGCCCTGCAGGAGCGTTCCCGCGAGGTGGCCCTGGCGGTGGACCGGGCGGCGAAGCTGTTGACGGCGGTCACGGCGGGATTGCAGCAGCAGTCCGAGCAGATGACGGCGGCCTCCGATTCGGCGCTGGAAAAGACCGGGGATATGAATTCGGTCTTGCGCGATGGCGCCCGCAGCATGTCCGAGATCGCCGAGGACAGCGTGCAGCGCATGGATCAGGCCAGCCGTTCGGTGCGCCAGCGGCTGGATGATTTGACCGCGTCATCGGACAATGCGATTGCGAAGTTGGAAGGCGCCGCCGAATCGGTGAGTTCGAAATCGGATCAAATTTCGGCGGCTTCGAAACAAATAACGGAGGTTACAGGCGCCGCCGAAAAGGCGTTCGAGGAACGCGCCCGCTCGAGCGCCGAGGCGACCGAGGAAAACATCAAGCAGCTCAAGGAAATCGGCGACCGCATCCGCCACCAGACCCGCGAAACCGGCGATGCCACCGACGAAGTTGCCGAGCGCATGGACAGCGCCGGCAATTCCTTGCGCCGGCAATTGGACGGCCTGAGCGAAAGCTTTGGCAAAGCGGTCGAGGGGCTCGATGAGGCCGGCGACAGCGTCGATAAGAGCGCCAATCAGGCCGAAGCGGCGCGCCGCCGCGCGGCTTCCGACATGGATGCCTGGAACGCCAAGGTCAAGGGCGGCGCCGACGATCTTGAGGCCATCGCCAACCGGATCGATTCGGAAACCCGCGATACCGTCGATCAGGTCGCCAAGCAGACCCAGGACCTGGAACGCCTATCGGGCAAGGCGACCAAAATTTCGTCGGCCTTGAAGGAGCAGTCGGAAGAATTGGGAACCAAGGAGTTTCTGCGCCGCATGTCGCTGGTCCGTGAAGGGCTGGAATCGGTGGCCATCGATATCAACCGGATCATGGAAACGCGTATCTCCGAGGACGACTGGAAACGCTACAACAAGGGCGACAAAAGCGTCTTCCTGCGCAAGATCCTCGGCATGCGCTCCAGATCGAAGCTGGCCAAGGTGAGCAAGCTGTACCGGGACAAGGGCGAGTTCCGGGACTATGTGAACCGGTATTTAAGCCAGTTCGACAAGATGATCGAAAGCGCCAAGCGCTCCGACCAGGGCGGCGTCCTCGGCGCCACCTTCATGACCTCGGACGCCGGCAAGGTGTATCTGATCCTCCGCGCCGCCCTCTCAGGCGCCGGCAAGGGCGGGGGATGAGGCCGGGGGCAGCCGATGAATTCGCTGAAGCTCGCGTTTCTGTTTCTGGCCGCGATGGCTTGGCTCGCCTCCACCGTGCCCGCGAGCGCCCAAGAGCATCGGCGTTTTTTGTTTATCGGAGATATGCCCTACTATAATGGCAGAGTAAATCCGATTACCGATGATCAATTCGTCTGGTTCGAGGATATTGTCGCACCGAAAATCAGGAAGAGCGGATTCGAATTTCTAGTACATTACGGCGATTTCAAAAGTCGCGGCATTCCGTACAGCGAAAATGTATTCCGGGACAACTACAGCCGGATAACAGGCCTATTGCCCGGCAAACCGGTATTCTACACACCCGGAGACAACGATTGGACCGACTGCGACGATCCCAACGATGAGAATCCGAAGCGGGAAATGGTTAAAGCCTATTCCGAACTGAGCCGGTTGGATTTGCTGCGCCAGATATTCTTCATCGAAAAACCATTGAAATTGTCGAAGGAATGGCAATACGAACGCCAGCCGAAATATCCGGAGAATGCTCTCTGGCGCGCCGCCAAGGTTCAGCTCGCAACCGTCCATTTGGTGGGCACCAACAATGGCCGCATTGATATCCTTATGGACGATGAAAACAAGGCATTGGCCAGAGTAGAAGCGCGGGATCAGGCGAACCGGGATTGGCTCAACCTAGTCTTTGACCGGGCGTCCGCGCCCGGCAATCGGGCCGACGCCGTGATTATCACGACTCAGGCCGACGTCACCGAACCGGAAGGTAGTGGCGCGTGCACCGACACCAATCCAAAAAATTGCGATGCATTTGTCGGTTTCATCAGCGCACTAATCAGCCATGCGGCGGATTTCAATAAACCCGTCTTGCTAATCCATGGCGACAAATTTCCTTATTGTCTCGACAAGAAATTTGGCGGCAAGTTGGCGTCCAAGCTTTGGCGCCTCAATGCCGGCGGTGATTTCAAAACGGTCCTTGATGCCACCGTCGTGACGTTCGATGCGAAGAACGATGGCACGCCTTTCTCGGTAAACGGTTTGGTTGTAAACCTGCCGCTGACGGAGAGTTGCTAGAGCAGTTCACGCACCCCGGACCATGTGTACCGGACCGATGGGGCCGGCGGGGCCTAATCCGGCGAAACCCTGGGCCAGGTCGAGATCGATGATCAGCGCCACGCCGGCGCGGGCGAAATCATGGTCCTTTTCCACCTGGGCCATGGCTGCGAACACCCGGGCGCGTACCGCTTCGCCGCTGTCGACGCGGGCGCGGCCCTGGAACTGGTAGGTGCAGCGTGTGTCCTCGTCCCGGTACATGAGGGCGAGTTTGGGGTATTTCTCGATTGATCTGATGGAATTGCCGTCCCCGTTGCGCACCCAAATGGCCAGTTGATCGCCGCTGAAGACTTGCGTCGAGCCGCGGAAGCTGAGCACCGGCTGGCCGTTTTCATCCATGTAGCTGACCAGCATGGGATTGCGCACCCCGAGCGCCCCATTGACGCTCTCCTTGATATGGTCGTTGAGTTCGAGTTTGCTGGCCGGCATCGGCGATCCGGGCAGGTTCTACTGCTGCAGCACCGAAATCCGATCGCCGTCGAAATGCACCGTCAATATGACGCCGCCAACGCGGCCGCCGTCGGGCAATGCGCCTTTGATCTGGATGGCATCGCCATCCGCTTCCGGCTCGGCCCAAGTCATGGACCGGTAGATGGCGCCGGTGTCTTCCGCCGTCATTCGGCCCAAGACATCGTCCCGGCCCGCCACGTTGACCGCCAGCGCCATGAAAACCGCGCCTTCGGTCAGCGCTTCTGTGTTCACGCTATCGGGGGATTTCAAGTAGGCAAGGAAATTTTGGAGGGTTTTGGCGCGGTTGGCCATGGACATCTCCTGATGCTGGATCGCGCGATATTTGAACGAAGCTTCTTTCAGAATATAATCGCCGGATCATGGCGGATTTGGACCCAGCAATAAAGGCGCTCGCCGAACAGATCGGGCGGGCTGAGGATTTGGATGGCGCGGCCGGCGTCCTCGATCAAATGCTGGCCGCTGCGCCGGAGGATTTCCAGCTGCTGCAGTTGGCCGGCGCCGCCGCCTTCCGGCGCGGCGATTTCGCCGCCGCCGGCGCGTATTTCCACCGCGCCACTCAGGCATCGCCGGTGGATGCGGGCACCCGCAACAATCTCGGCCAGGCCTTGCGCGCCGAGGGCAAATTTGCCGAGGCGCGCGCCGCGTTCTGGCGGGCGCTGGATCTGGACACCGTGTTCGCCGAGCCGGCCATGAATCTGGGTCTGCTGGCCGCCGCCGATGGCGACTGGGCAAGCGCTGTTGGCTTCTATGCTCAGGCCCTCACCCGGCGCTCCAACTATGGCGAGGCGCATTTCAACTGGGCCATCGCCCTCGAAAGGCTGGGCCAGGCGGAAGGCGCCGTTGGCCACTACCGGCGCGCCCTCCAATTCCGCCCCGGCTACATAATGGCGATCAACAATCTGGCGGCGCTCAAGGACCAGGAAGGCAGCCATGGCGAGGCCGAGGCTTTGTTCCGGGACGGGCTTGCCGAGGCGACGGATATCCCGGAGCTGTGGTCGGGGCTGGGTTCCAACCAGCGGGCGCAGGGCAATTTGGCCGGCGCCAGGGAAGCCTATGGGCGGGCCCTGGCCTTAAAGCCGGATTTTCCCGAATGCCGCTGGAACCTGGCCCTGGTGCAACTGGCCGAGGGGGATTTTTCCACTGGGGAATATGGTGGCGGCTGGTCCAACTACCGCTACCGGCCGTCGGCCGACCGCCGGCGGACGCCGTTCCCGAAGGCGCCTTTCGCGCCGCACCGGTGGCCGGGCCCGGTCGATATTCTGGGCGAGCAGGGGCTCGGCGACGAGCTGTTCTTTCTGCGTTTCGTGCGCGATTTGGCCGGGCAGGGGGCGGATATTCGCTACGCTCCGGACCCCAAGCTGCGCACTATGCTGGAACGGCTCGACTTCATCAAGGTGGTGCCGGCGGAGGACTTGACGGACGGTGTGTCGGCGGCGGATTTGCCGTATCTGATGGCCGCCGAGGCGACACCGCCCAGCGTTCGCCTCGATCCCGATCCGGCGCATCTGACCGCCATGGCCGCGAAATTGGCCGCCGCCGGGCCTGGGCCTTATCTTGGGCTAACCTGGCGCGCCGGCCTCAAGCAGCCAGGCTCGCTCTATAAGGAAATACCCATGCAAGCCCTCGCCGGTGCGGTCCGGGATTGGCCCGGCACCCTGGTCAATCTGCAACGCGGCCCCGGTCCCGGTGAACAGGCGCCGCCGGGCGCCGACTTCTCTGCCTGCAACGATGATCTGGAGGACATGCTGGCGCTGATGACGTTGATCGACCGGGTGGCCGGGGTCTCCAACACCAACATGCATCTGCGCGGGTTGGTGGGCGGCACGGCCGCCGTGCTGGTCACCAACCCGGCAGAATACCGCTGGATGGGGTCGGGAACCTCACCCTGGTTTCCAGATTTCCATCTGTACCGGCAGGCCGCGGACGGCTCCTGGGCGGGGGCGCTCGATGGCTTGCGCCGGGCGCTGATATGACAACGCCCGAAGATAACAGCGAAGACCCGGTGGACGGCCTGCACCGGGACGGGATCGCCGCCTATCACGGCGATGATTTTGAACGCGCCCTGGCGTTGCTGCACGAAGCGGCGGCGTTGGCGCCGGAGCGCGCCGATCTGGCCGCCGATCTGGGCGTCGTTCACCACGCCGCCGGCAATCTGGAGCAAGCCGAGTTGCATTTGGCCCGCGCCCGGAAACTGGACCCCGGCAACGCCGATTTCGCCCACAACCTGGCCCGCCTGCTCACCGCCAGGGACCAGGCGGACGCCGCCGAAGAGCAGTACCGCCAGGCCATCGCCCTCAATCCCGGTCTCGCCGCCGCCCACAACAATCTCGGCAATCTGCTGAACCATGCGCGCCGCCACGGCGAAGCCATCGCCTGCTATCACTTGGCGATCGCCGCCGATGCGGATTATGCGCCGGCCCAGCGCAACCTGGCCAACGCCCTCGAAGCCGCCGGCGAATATGCCGGGGCCGAGGCCGCCTACGCCGCCGCCATTCAACTTCGACGAGACGCCGGAACGCGGATGCGGGATGCGCTTTTGCTACCCCTGATCATGGGATCGCTGGATCAGATCGAAGCCTCGCGGGCGCGCCTGCAAGACCGGCTCGATGAACTGGCGGGTGATGATCTGCACCTCGCCGATCCGGTGCGCGAGGTGGGCGGCACAAATTTTCTGCTGGCCTATCACGGCCTCGACGACCGGGCCATCCAGGAAAAGATCGCCCATATTTATGCAAAGGCCTGCCCCAAACTCTTGTACCGGGCGCCCCATGTTGATCAGTGGATGGCCGGTTTGGAAGGCGGACCCATGCGCATCGGTTTGGTTTCGACGTTTTTCCACGAGCACAACATCGGCCGCCTGAACGTAAACTTGATCGAGGGCCTGCCGCGCCCCGAATTCGAGGTGCATGTCTTCTCCTTCTCCCGCGCGGCGGACGCCCTGGCGGCGCGCATTGAGAAAGGCGCCGACCATTTCCATGCCCTGCCGGCCGATCTGGACGCGGCGCGCAATGCGATCGCGGCGGCGGAACTGGATTGCCTCTATTTCACCGATATGGGCATGGAGCCGTTGAGCTATTTCCTTGCCTTTTCCCGCCTGGCGCCGATCCAATGTGCAACCTGGGGCCATCCGGTAACCACCGGCATCGGCGCCATCGACTATTTCATTTCCAGCCGCCGTATCGAGGCCAAGGGCGCCGAGGCCGCGTTCTCGGAGACTCTGGTGCGCTTCGATGAATTCAGCCATTGCATTCCCAATCCGGTGCAAGGGTTGGCGCTCGGCGATAGGATTGCGGGCGATGGCCCGGTCCTGGCCTGCCCGCAATCTTTGTTCAAGTTCCACCCCGATTTCGATCCGATCCTGAACCGGATCATGGCCGAAAACCCAACGGCGCGGCTCGACATAATCGGCGGCAGCCGGGACAACTGGACTCAATTGCTGCGTCATAAATTGGAGCGCACGGTGCCGGTTGGCGACGGCCGCATCCGCTTCGTGGCGCGCATGGGGCGCGAAGATTACCTCCGCTTCCTACGGGATGCGGACGTAGTGCTGGACACGCCCCATTTTTGCGGCGGCGTCACCAGCTACGAGGCGCTCGCCACCGGCACCCCGGTGGTCACCCTGCCCGGCGCCTTCACCCGGGGGCGGCTGACCTTGGGTATTTACCGCCAGATGGGCTACTCCGATTGCGTCGCCGAAGATGGCGAGGGTTATGCCGACCTGGTTACCAGGCTGCTCACGGATTCGGATTTCGCCGAAGACGCGCGCCGCCAAATCAGCGCCGGCGCCGGGCGTATATTCGATCCCAAGGGCGGGGTGCGCGAGCATGCCAAATTTTTTGCCCGCGCCATGTTCGAGCATACGTAAAACTATCCGGTTTCGCCTAGGGTTTTCTGCCGCTCGGCCAACCGGTTGCCGAGGGCCACATAGGTTTGCATGGCGCAGAAGCGCTCGATCAGAAGCGTGTAATCAACCGCCACCCGGTCCGCCGTTGCGGCCAGCATGGCGGCGCCGTCCACCTCCGGTGTAGCATCCGTCTTGCGCACCAACGTGCCGCCCAGCCACAAAGCGTCGAGGCCGGTGCGCAGAAAACAGCCGACCGCGTCCTGCCAGGTTTCGACGATGGGCTCGCCCTGATCGTTGAAGGACGTGTTGAGCAGCAGCGATAATCCGGTCTCGGCGCCGAAGGCCTCGATCAGCGCGTGGTAATCGGCATTGGCCTCCCGGGTCACGGTCTGCACCCGGCAACTGCCGTCGGCGTGGGTCACGGCGGGTATCTTGTCCCGGTGCGATGGCGCCACCTGGCCGGCGACGATCATGAACGGGCTGTCGCTGGGCGTGTCGATAAATTCCGGAGGCGCGTCGGCCAGGCAGGACGGCGCGAACGGGCGGAAGCCTTCCCGGTGCTTGATGGTGCCATTGATGCAGTCCTTCATGCCGGCGGCCCTGGGATCGGCGAGGATGGAGCGGTTGCCGAGGGCGCGGGGCCCGTATTCGGACCCCCCGTCCATGCGCCCGATGATGGCGCCGCCCGCCAATAGCCTGGCCACGTCGGCGGGCCCGGCGAGTTCGGTTTCGAGGCGCCAGGTGCTGACCATATCATCCAGATCGGGCGCGCCCGGATCGGCGCCCAGATAGGCATGGCGCATGTGCCAGCGTTCCTTGCCGCCGCCCGCGTAAAAGCCATGGAGCGCGGCGCCCAGGGGGATGCCTTCATCCGATGCCGCCGGCTGGATGAACAAATCCCGGAACAGGCCGCTTTCCATGATCTTGCGGTTGATGATGCAGTTGAGCGCCGCGCCGCCGGCCAGGCACAGATTCCTGGCGCGGGTTTTCTTGCGCGCCTGCCAGGCGAGGTAGAGAACGTCTTCTTCCAGGGTTTCCTGGGCCTGGCGGGCCAGGTTGCACCAAGGCTCGGCGACGATATCGCCATCGGACCCCGCATAGGCCTCCATGTCCCGCATGCCGTGGACCGTATGGTCGTGGTTGATGATGAAATCGTCGAAGCGGTCCTTCTCCACCTGAAACAGGTCGCGCTTATCGAACAGGTGGGCGTAGCCGGCCAGCGCCATGGTCTGGCCGGCGCCGAAAATGTCATAGCCCAACAGTTCCGACACCCGGTCATAGAGGAACGACGAATTGACGAAATGATCGCGCCGATTTTCCAGCCGCTTGCCGTCCCGGTAGCCGTGGCCAAAATAGCCGATGCGGTCGATAATGCTCAGCTCATTGCCCTTGCCCCGGTAGATGCCGGTGCCGCCCTCGGCGATCAGCACGGCGGCATCGTCGAAGGGACTGGCGTAATAGGCGCTGGCGGCGTGGGCGTCCACATGGTTGACCCATTCAACCTTTGTGCCGGAAAAATCCAGGCTTTGCTCGACCAGATAGTTCCAGCGATGATTGTCGTCGTAGCGGGGCTGATAACGGCGCAGCGCGTTATCGAAGCCATGCTGGGAATTGGAGTCGGGCCAGCGCTCCATGTGCTTGTCGATGCACACCAGATCCACCTGATCGAGGCGCTCGAGGCCGAGGGCGGCCAGGCAATAGGCGATCGACATCAAGGGATAGGTAAAGGAGTGCTTGCGCCGGTTGAGGCGGGCTTCCGATATGGCGTGCACCGCGAGGCCGCCGCCGGAGTCGGAAACGATGGCGGCGCCGGTATCGTGGCTATGGCATTTCAGTCCGAGAACGATCATTTGATTTCAGAAGGGAATTTACATCGGCTAACGTCACCAAGTCATTAATCTTGAATCTTGGCCTACGGTTCGATCTATGGGACAAACCGGCCATGCAATTGGCGGATACGAAGCTTCAGATGGGCGCGGCCGGCGGCGAACTTGCGGCCGGGAACGCCCGCAAGCTGGGCGCCTGGCTTATGGCGTTGATCGCCATGGTGTTTGTCATGATACTCCTCGGCGGGCTGACGCGGCTGACCGGGTCGGGGCTGTCGATGGTCGATTGGCGCCCGGTCACCGCCTGGCTTCCGCCCCTGAACGATGCCGAGTGGGGCGTGGTCTTCAATCTCTATAAACAAATTCCGCAGTTTCAGGAACTGAACGCGGATATGACCGTGGCCGGCTTCAAATCCATTTTCTGGCTGGAATATGTGCACCGCCTGTGGGGCCGCCTGATCGGCTTTGCCTTTCTGCTGCCGTTCCTGGCCTTCCTGTGGCGCCGCATGATCACCGCCCGCATGGCGCCGTGGCTCTTTCTCATGTTCGTTCTCGGCGGGGCGCAAGGGGTGCTCGGCTGGTTCATGGTCCAATCGGGAATTTCCCTGCGCACCGATGTCAGCCAATACCGGCTGGTGGCGCATTTGCTGGCGGCCATGGCGATCTATGGCTACATGCTTTGGGTGGCGTTGTCGTTGCGGCGCGGCGCCGGGCGCTGGCGCGCCGATCCTGAGCGGACCGGGCTGACCTGGTTCGCCGCCCTGGTTGCCGCCTGGATCGCGCTGACCATGACCTCGGGCGGCTTCGTCGCCGGGCTCGATGCGGGCCTCGGCTATAATACGTTCCCGCTGATGGACGGCCGCCTGGTGCCGGACGGCTTGATTTCAAAATCCCCGGCCTGGGTGAACCTGTTTGAAAACGTCACCCTGGTACAGTTCGACCACCGGTTGGCGGGCGAGGCAACAATCGTTCTGGTATTGGTCCTGTGGGCTTGGGCCCGGCGGCGGCTGCCAGCGGGACGGGCGCGCATTGTCTTCAATCTGATGGGGTTGATGGCGGCCCTGCAATTCGGCCTCGGTATCGCGACCCTGCTTCTGGTGGTGCCGGTGGCGCTCGCCGCCGCCCACCAGACCGGCGCGTTCGTGCTTTTAGGCCTAGCCATATGGGCGGTGCATGCGCTGGGCTTGGTGGCGCGCTCTAATTCCTCTAATTCGTGACAGTATACTAAATTATTGTTATATTATTGCAATAATTTAGTATACTGTCACGAATTAGAGCATCGCCTTGACCTCGGGCCAGGCCTCCAGGCCTTTTTCCTGCATCAAGGGTAGATATTTGTCGCTGAACCAATCGGCCAGGCCGATGCGGTAGCTGTCCCGCGAGCGCACCCGTTCGAACCAGTCGGCCAGGCGCGGCCGTTTGTCCACCAGCCCCACCAGTTGCAGATGCTGCCAGCGCGTCAGGTAGGGCGAATAGGCGATATCGGCGAGGCTGAAGTCGGCGCCCGCCAGCCAGGGGCGGTCGGCCAGCGCGTCTTCCATGTCGCCGAGGGTCTTGTCCCAGGCGCGGATGGCGTCCGGAAATAGTTTTGAATGGATGCCGTTCTCGATCAGATCCTTGCGCCGTTCGCGCTTGGCCGGATCCGGCATGGCGGCCAGGATGCGGGCCAATTCTTCCGGCGGGCGGTCGATTTGCTGATGGCGGAAGGCGATGGCCGCCGAAATGGTCGCGGTGTGAATGTGCAGGCCCTCATCCAGTTTTTTGGTCCATAGGCGCATTTCGGCGCGCGCCCGCGCATCGGCGGGGCGCAAGGCCGGGCCGGGATAGGCATCGTCGAGATATTCGTTGATCACGGTGCTTTCGATGATCACCGTTCCGTCATCGATCAGGGTCGGCACGACGCCGTTCGGGTTCAATTTCAAGTAATCGGGTGTGAGTGTATCGCCGGCCCGCAAATCCAGATGATGGCCGGTCCATTCTAGGCCTTTTTCGGCTAGCACGGTGCGCACCTTCTGGGCGCAACTGGACATATCGTTGTGGTAAAGCTCCAACATTGGCGGGTCCTGACAAAACTTAGATTTAATGGCAGGCGGTACTGTGACAGCCCGGGCGGTTGGCGTCCACTGCAAGTGGCTGGAATCTGCCGGGATAGTTGGTTATAAGCGGTATCGGCGGCGTTTCGGCGCCGGGATTTATCGTTGAAAAGCTGATGGGTACGCCGATGGCGGAGGTTGAAGGTAAGTTTCGTCTTGTGACGCGCAGCGATTTTGACGGACTGGTGTGCGCGGTCCTGTTTCGCGAGTTGGAAGTCATCGACGAGATCAAGTTCGTGCACCCCAAGGATGTACAGGACGGGCTGGTGCTATTGAGCGAAAACGACATCACCGCCAACCTGCCGTTCGATCGGCGCGTGCAGCGCGCCTTCGACCACCATTCTTCCGAAACCATCCGCCTCGATCGCATGCCCGATAACTATATCAACAAACCCACCGCCCGCTCGGCGGCGCGCGTGGTTTACGACTATTACGGCGGCAAGGACGCCTTTCCCGGGGTCACCGACGAATTGATGGGCGCGGTCGACCGCTCCGATTCGGCCCAGTTCTCCATGGAAGAAGTGCTGCAGCCGACCGGTTGGGCGATGCTCAACTTCATCATGGATTCGCGGACCGGCCTCGGCCGCTTCAAGAGCTTCCGGGTGTCCAACTACCAATTGATGATGGAGCTGATCGAACTCTGCCGGGACCGGGACATCGAAGAGATTTTACAGCACCCGGACGTTCAGGAACGGATCGAGCTATACAATCTGCACAAGGAAAAATTCACCGAGCAACTGCGCCGCTGCACCACCCAGCATGACAATCTGATCGTCTTGGACCTGCGCCAGGAAAAGATCATTTACGCCGGCAACCGGTTCATGATCTACGCCCTCTATCCGGACGCCAATATCTCCATCCACGCGATCTGGGGCCTGGAACAATTGAACACCGTCTATGCGGTGGGCAAATCCATCTTCAACCGCACCTCGGGCACCAATATCGGCGAATTGGTTCTGCAATATGGCGGCGGCGGCCACGAAGCGGCAGGCACCTGCCAGGTCAACAACGACGATGCGCCGTGGATCTTGAGCGAACTGATCGAAAAAATCACAGCCAGGGGATAATGCCATGGTCTGGGCGGCCCTTGTCTTGAAAATTAGAGTTTCGGCGCGCCGCCCGCATGGGCTATAATCGGCAACAATTGAAACAGAATAAGCGTTTAATGCTAATACCCAAATCCAACTTCCTGACCGTCACCGCCATCATCGTGGTCCTCACCGCGGTGCTTGCCGGCTGCGGCGATTCCTCCGTGGCCCGGGTGTTCGGCGGCTTCGATCTCCGCTTCAAACGCTCGGTCGAGGCGAGCGCCGATTATGAACGGTTCAAAACCCGCTTCGGCGAGGTGACCCGCGCCGACGGCTCGCGCAGCCGGCAGCTCAAGCACTTCGCCAATGCCTTCGAGCGGGTGCGCGACGATTACGTGCATGCCACCGACGAGGCCAAGATGATCCGCACCGCCGTCGGCGCCCTCGATAAAATCAAGAGCCAGAGCCGAACCGTGAGCCCGGAGGAGGCCTCCGAATCCGCGCTCGACGCCATCATGGCCACCTTGGATCCCCATTCCAGCTATCTCAATCCGCAGGAATTCAAGGAATCCCAGGTCGCCACCTCGGGCCGGTTCGGCGGCCTCGGCATCGAGATCAATCTGGAAGACGGATTGATCCGCGTGATCGCGCCGATCGCCGATACGCCGGCCTTTCGCGCCGGTATCAAGGCCGGCGATCTGATCACCCACGTGGATGGCGATCCGATCCGGGGCATGAGCCTGATGCAGGCCGTGCGGCGCTTGCGCGGCGCCCCCGATTCCGACGTCCTGCTGCGCATCCGCCGCGCCCAAAGGGGCGATTTCGACGTGGTAATCACCCGCGCAATCATCCGCATCCAGCCGGTCAAGTGGGCGACCGAGGGGAATATCGGCATCATCCGCGTCACCCATTTCATTCAAAGTTCCGAAACCGGCCTGGAAAGCGCCATGGATCAGGTGCGCGCCAAGCTGGGCCCCCGGCTCAAGGGCATTGTCCTTGATCTGCGCAACAATCCGGGCGGATTGCTGAGCCAGTCGGTGGCAGTGGCCGATGCCTTTTTGCACCGGGGCACCGTGGTATCGGTGCGCGACCGGGACGGCAACGGCCGCAGTTTCGATGCCCACAACGGCGATATCTCAGGCGGGCTGCCGATGGTGGTGCTCATCAACCGGGGTTCGGCCTCGGCTTCGGAAATTGTCGCCGGCGCCCTGCAGGACCATGGCCGCGCCGCCATCATGGGCCGGCAAAGCTTCGGCAAAGGTTCGGTGCAGACCATTTCGCCCCTGGATTGGGACGGCGCCCTGCGCCTGACCACGGCGCTTTACTACCTGCCGTCGGGGCGCACCATCCAGGGACGCGGCGTGATCCCGGACATCGTCGTCAAGGGCGAAAGTCAGCCGGGCGGGCGCCGGGAAGCCGATTTGCCGCGGGCCTTTCAAGGCGGTGACAATACGCCCGCCGCCGCCAAGGCACCCGTGCTCGAGGAAAAAAACTGCCCTTCGGCCGGTGTTGACGGCAAGGACAAATTGCTAGGCTGTGCCGTGATGCGCCTCAAGGCCGGGTCCGAGAGAAACTTCTTTGCCCTGATCGGTGTGCGCAAAAGCCTGTAAGCCTGCGTATCGATCCGGTCTCCAATCGGAGGGAATTCCATGACCCAGATGAGCGGCGCCGAGGCGCTGACCCAGTCCTTTATCCGCCATGGCGTCGATACCATCTTCTGCCTGCCCGGCGCGCAGTTGGATTTCCTGTTCGATGCCTTCCATAAGGAAAGGCACCGATTGCGCATCATCCATACCCGCCACGAGCAGGGCGCCGGCTACATGGCCATGGGCTACGCCCATTCAACCGGCAAGGTCGGCGTCTGCGCGGTGGTGCCCGGGCCCGGCATCTTCAATGTGGGCGCGGCGCTGTGTTCGGCGCACGGGCTGGGCGTTCCGGTGTTTTGCCTGGGCGGCCAGATCTTGTCGGAATGGATGGGCAAGGGCACCGGCCAGCTGCACGAGATTGCCGATCAGCCGGGCGTCCTCGCCAGCGTCACCAAATGGCAGGGCAGCGCCGAAACCCAGGGCGCCGCGCCTGCGCTCATGAACGAAGCCTTCGCCGCCTTGAACAGCGGCCGCCGCCAGCCGGTCTATCTGGAAATGGCCCCCGATATCATGCGGGATTCCGGCGACGTGACCTTGCTCGATCCGATCGCCGATTACCAAGCCCTGGAGCGGCAAGCCGACGAGGACGCCATCGAACAGGCGGCGGCGCTGATCGGCAACGCCGAAAATCCGGCCATATTCGTGGGCGGCGGAATCTTCGGCGCCGAGGCCGAATTGGCGGCCCTCGCCGAAGAGGTGCAGGCGCCGGTGTTCATGTCGCCGCAAGGGCAGGGGGCCATGGATTTCCGCCATTACCTGGCGCAAAACTGGGTGCTCGGGCGCGACATGTGGCCGGAATTCGACGTTATCGTATCGGCCGGCACGCGCATGCTGGCGCCCTTGGCGGGCTGGAAACTTCCCCAAGGCGCCAAATATATCCGCATCGATGTGGACCCGCAGCAATCGCTCAACCTGGCCACCCCGGACGTCCATCTGGTGACCACGGCGAAGCGCGCTCTTGGCGGCCTGGCGGAACGGGCATCCCGCCACAACCGCAAGCGGGTGGGCCGCGAAGACGAATTGAACGCCCGCAAAAAAGCCAAGGAGGCGGAATATTTCAGCCTTGAGCCCCTGGCTTCCTACGCCAATAATTTGCGCCGGGAACTGGACGAGGACGGTATCGTCTGCTGGGGCGTGACCCAGATGGGTTTTTACGCCCAATACGGATATCCGGTCTACCGGCCCCGCACCTCGATCCATGCCGGCTATCAGGGCACCCTGGGTTTCGGTTTCCCGACCGCCCTCGGCGCCAAGGTGGCGCACCCGGACAAACAGGTTGTCTCGGTGACCGGCGACGGCGGCTTTATGTTCTGCGCCAACGAATTGGCGACGGCGGTGCACCACAAGATCAATCTGGTGACGGTGGTCTTCAACGACGCCCATTTCGGCAATGTGCGGCGCAACCAGCAATTGTTTTTCGACGGCCGCCATATTGCCGACGATCTGAGCAACCCCGATTTCGTCAAATTCGCCGAAAGCTTCGGCGCCATGGGGCTGCGCGCTGAAAGCCCCGATGCGCTCGGCGCGGCCCTGAAACAAGCCTTCAAGGCCGATGTGCCGGTGCTCATCGACGTGCCGGTGGGCGAGTTGCCATCGCCCTGGAAGTTCGTGCCGGTCGGGCGCTCCATGCACAAGGACGGCAAGGACTGATGGCGCCTTGAGCATAGCCGGCCGCGTCGCCGCCATGCCCGGCAACGTCCAGGGCATGATGCTGATGCTGTCGGCGACCGCTTTTACGTCGGGCATGCATGCGCTGGTGAAATTGCTGGCCCTCGGCATGCACCCGTTCGAGATATATTTCCTGCGCCAATCGGCGGGGCTGCTTCTGCTCCTGCCCTGGTTCATGCGCATCGGTTTCGGCGCGCTTCGCACCCGCCGGCCCTATCTGCACGTGACGAGAGGCGCCTGCAACGCGGCGAGCGGAATGGCCTGGTTCCTGGCGCTGTCGATGCTGCCCTTGGCGAAAGCCACCGCGCTTAATATGTCGGCGGCCCTGTTCGCGGTCATCGGCGCGGCGCTTTTTCTGGGCGAGCGCGGCGAATGGCGGCGCTGGGCGGTGCTGCTGTTCGGCTTTGCCGGCGTGCTGGTGGTGGTCCGCCCGGGCGCCGAGCTGATCGGCATCGGCGTCATATTGGTGCTCGGCAGCCGGGTGTTCACCGCCGCGCAAAAAATCCTCGCCAAGAAATTGTCGGCGACCGAGCGCACCTCCACGATCGTCGCCTATACGGCGCTCACCATGAGCGTGCTCACCGTCGCGCCGGCCCTCCATGTTTGGGAGAGCCCAAGCCTGGAGCAGCTCGGCTGGATCGGCGTCATGGCGTTTTTCGGAACCCTCGGCCAGATGGCCATGGTGCAGGCCTATAAATTGGGCGACGTCAGCGCCGTCGAGCCGATGAGCTTCACCCGCATCCTCTGGGCCGGGCTCTATGGGTTCGTGTTTTTTGCCGAGGTGCCGAGCCTTTGGACCTGGGCCGGCGCCGCCATGATCATCGCCGCCGTCTTCTACCTGGCGCATATCGAATCCCGGGCGAACCGCATGGCCGAGGTTACAACGTAGCCCAAGAGCATGCTTCGGCTAATTTCGATCAATTTGACCGAAATTAGCCGAAATATGCTCTCGACCAGACGAAGGCGTACAAGCTGCCGAACAGGATCGGCTGGTGGATCAGGTAGACAACGAGGCTGTGCCGGCCGAGAAAGTGGACCGCATTGGAGAGCGGATCGGCGGGCACCCAGGCGAGCATGCCGGGCACAGAATCGCCGCGCAACATCAATCGTCCGGCCAGGACGCCGGCCAGCGGAACCGCCAGCCAGGGCAGCAGCGGCACATAATCCACCGAACCAGGCGCCGACGTATAAAGGCCCAGCCACAAAAGATAATCGGCGTTAAAGACCTCATGGCGAAAAATTTCCGGCGCCAGGGCAGCGGCCGCCGCCAGCACCGCCAGGGCGGTGCTTGGCAGGCGGTGGACCAGAGCCAAGATCAGGCTGGCCGCCGCGATGTGATGCAGGATGCCGAAAAAGACATAGCTCCTGGCATCGACCATATAGGTCGCCGCCGAGACCAGTCCGGCGGCAACGGCGATCACCGCGAGACGGCGCAGGAACACGGCGGCGGCCAATCCTCCGGGGTTGCGGCGGCGTGCCATCACCTGGGCGATACCCATCACGAACAAAATGATCGAGGCGATGAACTTGGCGAACCAGATCCATTTCCAATCGGAAATGATTTGAAAATCCGCCATCCGGAAAAAGGTCAGGTCCCAGGAAAAATGGTAGACGAACATCAATACCAGGGCCCCGCCCCGGGCCACATCCAACAGCGCATAGCGCGGCCGGGCGGCCGGCGATGTATTGTTGGGGTTGCGTTTGGATAGCTTTTTCATGGCGGCAACTTAACAGATATTATCCGTGAACCAATTGCCACCGGGTTCCTTGGCGCCCCTTCCATGCCGTCCGTGCACGGGGCCCTTGCAGGAATCGCGCTACTGCAATGCCGTCGCATGGGGCACATAGGGGCGCGTTTAAAAAACCAAATATTGGAACTCAAATTCGTGACCA
>JAYGEH010000510.1:0-9526 GCA_046582475.1 Rhodospirillales bacterium | reverse complement strand
CTAGTCTCTGGCGATGTAAATCGCATCAGCCACTTACCGTGACCGTTCTCGTCACCCGGATGGAGTCTCAGTCCGGAGACTGTTCCATCAGCTATTGGCTTGCCATCTGGTTTGATATTTTGTGCTGTGAGATTGGTAAGGTTCATTTTCAGCCCCACATCTGGCTCCACGTAAATGATGAACTTCTATGAGACGGCATGAGACGACATAAGTCAAACTCGTTGCTCTACAACGTGTTTTAGAGAGATAGATTTATTAAATGACTTCTGATAAGGGGTGGGTGGCGGAGAGAGAGGGATTCGAACCCTCGATACAGCGTTAACCGTATACCGGTTTAGCAAACCGGCGCCTTCAGCCACTCGGCCACCTCTCCTCCGCGACGCCCTGTTTTATAGAAATATCGCGGCAATTGGTAGGCCGAAATTGCAACGCCCGCTGCGCTACCAATCTGGACGCCGCTGTGGACCTCGGGGGCGCGCCTTGGCACAATCCAACGCACCCATTGAACCAATTTGGATTGAGCCCGTTAAATGACCGGTATATTCCTCTGGATCGACCGCCACGCAGAAGCGACGCCAGAAAAGCCTGCCATCCTGTTCGAGGGCACGGCGGTCACCTATGCGGATTTCGCGGCCCGGGTGCGGGCGGCGGCTTGGGCGCTCAAGAATACTTTCGCCATAGAGCCCGGCGACCGGGTTGCCTATCTGGGGCTCGGGCTGCCCGATGTGTTCTATCTTCTGTTCGCCTGCGCCCGCCTCGGCGCCATGTTTCTGCCCATGAACTGGCGCTTGGCGGCGCCTGAGCATCGCTTCATCCTGGAAGATTCCGGCGCCCGCCTGCTCATCGCCGATGCCGACCACCGGACCCGCGCCGAAGAATTGCACGCCGGTCTGCCGGCGCTCACCCTCGCGGCATGTGATTTCAAGGCCGGCGGATGGACGCAATTTTGGGCAGCGGCGGAGACCGGGGCGGGCGATGATGTCAATCCCGAGGCCGGCCCCGATGCGCCGGTCCTGCTGGTCTATACGTCGGGCACCACCGGGCGGCCGAAGGGCGCCGTCTTGACCCAGGCGGCGATCGAGGTCAATGCCCTGAACGCCATCCATGCCAACGATATGACCGCCGCCGATCATGTATTGAACGCCCTGCCACTGTTCCATGTGGGCGGGCTCAACGTGCAATCGACGCCGGCCTTTTACTGCGGCGCCACCCTCACCCAGCATCGCCGCTTTGATCCCGCCGATGTTTTCGCGGCCTTGCAGCAGGACGCCATCAGCCTCGCGGTTCTGGTGCCGGCCATGCTGCAGGCAATGATGGCCGAGCCCGAATGGGCGGTCGCCGCGTTTCCGTCGCTGCGGTTTGTGCTGTCGGGCTCGACTACCGTGCCGCTGCCGCTGATCGAGGCGATGCGTGGCAAAGGGATACCCATGGGCCAGGTGTACGGCGCCACCGAAACCGGCCCCTACGCCACCAATTTGCGCGCCGCCGAGGCCGCCGCCAAGGCCGGTTCGGCGGGCCAGGTGGCGCTGCATTGCGAGATTCGCATTATCGGCACCGATGACCGGGATCTGACTGCGGGCGAAGCCGGCGAAATACTGATCCGGGGCGGCAACCTGTTCCTAGAATATTGGCGCAACGAGGCGGCGACGCGCGACGCGCTGCGCGGCGGCTGGCACTATACCGGCGATATCGGCTATCTGGATGGCGACGGTTATCTCTGGGTTCATGACCGCAAGAAAGACGTGATCATATCGGGCGGCGAAAACATCTATCCGGCGGAAGTGGAGATGCTTATCCACGCCATGGGCGATGTGGCGGACGGGGTGGTGGTCGCCAAGGCCGATGGAAAATGGGGCGAAGTGCCCATCGCGGTAGTACAATTGAAAGCCGGGGCCGAAGTGGAGGCCGGCGATTTTCTGGCCCGGTTCGAAGGAAAAATCGCCAATTTCAAGCGCCCCCGGGATGTGGTGTTCACCGATAGCCTGCCGCGCAACGCCATGGGCAAGGTCTTAAAACACCAAGTACGCAAATTGATCGCCGAATGAGGCTGGCCATTTGCAATCAATCTTGCGTGCGCAGTAACAACTTGCCTGTTGACCTCCCTCGCCGTTAGCCGGACACTCCATGCGCGATCAAATATTAATATTCTTCGGGAGGAATCTTATGACTCAAAATCCAGCAGCCGGCGCACGTTCTTAAAAAGCGCGGCGGCTGCGGGCGGCCTGGCCGGCGTATTGGCCGCGTCCGACAAGCTTGGCGCGCCGTTTATCGGCACCGCCAAGGGCGCCACCACAACGTGGCGCATTCAAACATCCTGGCCCGGCGGTATCGGCCTTGAAACCTTCAAGAACTGGGCGGCATCGGTCAAGGACAAGACCGATGGCGAATTGGAAATCAAACCGTTCGGCGCCAAGGACGTGGTCGGCGATTTTCAACTGTTCGACGCGGTCAAAAATGGCGTGCTGGAAGCCATGAACCCGTTCACGCTCTATTGGGCGGGCCGCATGCCGGCTTCGGTGTTCTTTAGCTCCTACCCCCTGGGCCTCAGAAATCCGCACGAATGGGATGTGTTCTATTATGGCCTCGGCGGGCTCGAAATCGCCCGCGAATTGTTCGCCAAGTTCAACATGTATTATATCGGCCCGATCCACCATGGACCGAACATCATTCACTCCAAGGTGCCGATCCGCTCGATCGATGATTTCCGCGGCCGCAAGATGCGTCTGCCGGGCGGCATGGTCGCCGAGGTTTTCCAGGCGGCCGGCGCCAAGACGACGTTGTTGCCGGGCAGTGAGATTTTCGCCGCCCTCGAAAAAGGCACCATCGACGTCGCCGATTACGTGGGACCGGCGGTCAACTATGACCTCGGCTTTCATCAAGTGACCAAATACATTTCCATGGGCCCCCCAGGCTTTATGTCTTTGTATCAGCCGGTCGATTTGATGGATTTCACCGTCGGCATGAAGGCGTGGAACGCGGCCTCGAAGCGGGTCAAGGCATTCATGGAAGCCGAAGTTCACGTCTATTCCGACCTGCACCACGCCGCCGTTCAAGCGGCCGATCAGAAGGCCTGGAAAAAATTCGAAAAAGCCGGAACCATTGTTTCGCGCTTGGGCGAAGAAGACGTCGATGCCTTCACGAAGTTGGCGATACCGCGTTGGTACGCCTGGGCCAACAAAGACAAGAACGCGGCGCGCGGTTTCAAGATTCAGCTCGATTATATGATGTCGGGCAGTCTCGGATACGTCACGCCCGATATGATCAAGGGCCAGACGCTGAAACTGTAGGCGTCTCGGCAATTCCGCCTATGCCGGAAGGAGGCACCAATTGTCGGTGCCTCCTTCTTGGCGTGCCGGGCGCTGATCCGGTGAAAGCAATAAATTTCGATGCCTAACCTTACCTTCGTTCTGCCCCATTGGCTCTACTGGATCGGCCTGCTCGGCTTCCCGATCCTGGCCATGGTCATTGTCCGCAAACGGATGGCGGACACCGGGCCAAGACCGGCGGTCACCATGGCCATCGGCTATATGCTCTGGTTGGGCGGCGGATTTGTCGGGCTGCACCGCTATTATGTCAAAAGCGCCCTTGGCCTGATTTACATCCCATTGTTTCTGCTCATCCTTTATGGAAATTCTGAGGGCCGGCTGCAACGGGTGGTGCTCTCCGAAGCCGCCAACAATGTGCTCAGTATCGAGCGGCTGGTGAAGCGTTACGAAAAGCGGCTCACGCGCCGCAAAAGCGCCAGAACGCAACGCAGTCTGGACAAGATCAATAAGGAATTGGTGGTGCTGCGCCCGATAAGAGCCGCCGCGCAAAAGCAATTCGACTTTTGGGAAAATTTCTCCGCCGCGTTCGCCGCTCTTATTGCACTGCTGCTGGCCTTTGATGCGTTCCGCCTGCCGGCGCTCATCCGGCGAACCAATGCTGCAGAGGGTGAGGCGCCGCCGCCGGCGCCGGTCTATAGCGCCGATGACGAGGTGGCCGGAAGGCGCGACGGTCCGGCCTTCAATCTCAATACCAAAGGCACTGCGGTGATCGATACCATCAACGGCTGGACCGGTGAGTTCGTTGCGTTCTGGTCGATAATTGCGGTGTTTGTTTATTACTACGAGGTCATCGCCCGCTACGTCTTCAATTCGCCCACCAATTGGGCCCACGAGGCAATGTTCCTGATGTTCGGCATGCAGTATCTGATCGCCGGCGCCTACGCGCTCCGCGAAGACGCCCATGTGCGGGTCGATGTTATTTATTTGTTGCTGCCGGACCGGGTCAAGGTGGTCACCGATCTGGTCACCTCGGTATTCTTTTTCGTGTTTGCGGTCACCTTGATGGTGACCGGCTTTATTTTTATGAGCGACGCCATCGACGTGTTTGAGGTTTCCTTCACCGAATGGGCGATCCAATATTGGCCGGTAAAAATCACCATCGTCCTCGGCGCTTTATTGCTCCTGTTTCAGGGCATTTCCAAGTTGATCAAAGACATTGCCCTGTTGAAAATAAGGTTCGCCTGACCGATGGGCGTGGAAATTTCCATTGGCTGGCTGACCCTTATTATGTTCGGCTCGTTGCTGGTGCTGTTGATGGCCGGGCTGCCTTTGGCGTTCGTGACCGGCGGGCTTGGCTGCATCTTCCTGTTCGTGTTCGGCAACGCAAGTATGTTGAATATTCTTCCGTCCCGGATCTTCCCCTTCATGACCGATTTTCAGCTATCGGCGATCCCGCTCTTTATCTTTATGGCGACCATGCTGGAACGGGCCGGACTGATCGAGGAATTGTTCAATGTCATCTATAAATTCCTAGGCGGCTTGCGCGGCGGTCTGGCGGCGGCGACGATCATCGCATCGACCATCCTGGCGGCCATGGTCGGCGTCATCGGCGCGACCGAGGTGACCATGGGTATCATCGCGCTGCCGGCCATGCTGGTGCGCAAATACAATCCCGAGATGGCCTGCGGATCGATCCTGGCCGGCGGCACGCTGGGCATCCTGATCCCGCCCTCGATCCTCGCCATTTTGTTCGCTGTCATCGCCCAGCAATCGGTCGGCGAGCTTTTTATCGGCGCGGTAATTCCGGGATTGCTGCTTTCCGGCCTCTATATTCTTTACGTCATTTCGCGCTCCTACGTGAACCCGGAATTCGGTCCCGCCTTGCCGGTCGAAGAACGGGTCGATTTCGCCACCAAGCTCAAATTGCTGCGCGGCATCATTGCGCCGATCATACTGGTGATCCTGGTGCTGGGCGTCATTTTCACCGGTGTCGCGACCCCGGTCGAGGCCGCCGGCATCGGCACTTTTGGCGCCCTGGTGGTTGCCTCGCTACACCGGCGTTTGAACTGGGAAGCGGTGCGCCAAGCGTCGCTGACCACCCTCAAGGCATCCTCGATGGTGCTTTGGATCATTTTCTGGGCCAGCATATTCGTCGGATTTTATATCGTCAGCGGCGGCCAGCAGTTCGTGACCGACAGCTTGCTGGCGACCGGATTGGGACCCTACGGGATTTTGATCATCATGATGATCATCTTGGTCGTTCTCGGCATGTTTCTGGATTGGGTCGGCATCTTGTTGTTGGCGGTGCCCATATTTCTGCCGATTGCCAAAAGCCTGCCCTGGGACGGCATCTTCGGATTTCCGGGCGTGACGCCCGCCGAGGTGCCGCTTTGGTTTGGTGTGATCTATATGGTGAACATGCAGATGTCGTTTCTAAGCCCGCCCTTCTGCTACGCGCTGTTCTACCTCAAAAGCGTCGCGCCGCCGTCGATAACCATGGCGGTTATATTCCGGGCGGCCTTGCCATTTTTGTTTTTGCAGGCGTTTGGGCTGGCGCTGGTGATCATCTTCCCGGAATTGATTCTGTGGCTGCCGAGGATGGTCTACGGCTAGCGCTTCATCTAGGCCTGCGGCCCGGCAGCACGTAACCGGTATATAGGGTGATCAGATGCGCGGCGGCGAGGATGATGGCCAGCACCGAGAGCAGCATCAAGGCCCGATAAGGAACATACCAGACCCGCCCAAGAACGTAAGGCTGGCGATCCTTATAGACGCAAATTTCGCCGAGGGCGAAGGCGGCGGCAACGCCTATCCAAGTGATAACAAAGTCGGTCATATTTCGAGCCCGGGCGATGTCCGTACAGGCCGGCTTTGCCAATGGTGAATAGGGAAATATAATCGTTTGCCGTGTTTGGCAACAGGGAGAATGATCCATGCAGGTCGGCCGCTCGGAAGTGCAGCTGCCCGATGACGTGCTGGAATATCCGAGCGTCATCCATGCCCTCGACTTTGCCGGCGATCATGCGCCGGAAAGAATCGCGCTGGTGTGCGGCAGCCGCGCGATCGATTATGCCGGCTATCGGCGCGCCGTCGGCGGCATGGCGGCGATGATCCTTGAGGTTTGCAAGCCCGGTGACCGCGCCGCCGTCCTGATGACCAATTCCATCGACATGGCGGTGGCGCTGATGGGCGCCATGGCGGCGGGCGCCCAGACGGCGCCCCTGAACCCGGCGCTCACCGACCGGGAATTGCTGCCGCTGCTTGGCGATGTGGACGCCGCCGTGATTTTCTGCGACGCTGGCACCGAGCAACGCGCCCGAGAACTGGCCAAGGAAACCGGTATTCCAAATGTGCGCTCGGCGGCGGCTGATTTTGACATCTGGGCGCTGGCATCGAACCCGGACAACCGCCTTCCGGATTCCTTGCCGGCGCCGGACAGGCGCGCCGCCATGTTTTTCACCGGCGGCACCACCGGTGTGCCCAAGGGCGCCGAACATACCCACCATAGCCTTTCGGTCTTCGCGCCGCTGATACACGCGGTTTGGAATTTTCGCTTCGATGCGGAAACCATCCTCAACGTGGCGCCCATGTTTCACGTCTGGGGGCATCAGTTCACCCTGGTGTTTCCCCTATATCTCCGCGCCACCATGGTGATCGTTCCCCAATACAGCCCGAAACTGGTCCTGGCGGAATTGCAGCGCAACCGGGTCACCGTGTTCGCCGGCGGCCCGGCGGCGATATTCTTAGGGCTTTTGGCCGCCGATAGCATTGACGATACGGACTTGTCGGCGCTGCAATATTCCATCGCCGGCGGCTCCGCCTGTCCGGAAAGTTTGCTGGCCCGTTGGCATGACCGTACCGGCAATGAAATCTTAGAAGGCTGGGGCATGTCGGAAGGCGCGCCGATCAATTCGAACCCCACCCACGGGGTCAAGAAACGCCTGTCCACGGGCATCACGGCGCCCCGGACCGAGATCGATATTGTCGATCTGGAAACCGGAACCAAGGTTCTGCCCCAGGGCGAGAAGGGCGAAATTCGCTTGCGCGGGCCGCAATTCACCATCGGCTACCGCAACAAGCCCGAAGAAACTGCCGCCGCCATCCGGGACGGCTGGCTCTATACCGGCGATATCGGCTATTTCGACGAGGACGGCTATATGTTCCTGGTCGACCGCAAGAAGGAAATGATCATCGTCGGCGGCTTCAATGTCTATCCACGGGAGATCGACGAAGTGCTGACCAATCATGCGTCCGTGGCCGAGGCGGCGGCGGTCGGCGCGCCCGACGATTTTTCCGGCGAAGTGGTGCGCGCGTTCGTGGCCCTGGCGCCGGGTGCCACGGTGAGCGTCGATGAACTGTTGGCCTATTGCGCGGAAAACCTTGTGAAATACAAGCAACCCAAGAGCATTGAAATTTTGGACGAATTGCCCAAAAAGGGGCCGGGCAAGATCGACAAGATGACACTCAAAGCACGGGCTGAGGAGACAACGTACCCATGAAAGAACGAACCGTGGATATTCCCACTAGCGATGGCGCCATGGAAACATTCATCACCCATCCCGAAACCGGCGGGCCGTTTGCCGCGGTCCTTGTCTATATGGATATTTGGGGGGTGCGCGAAGAGCTCTATGACATCGCCCGACGCATCGCCACGGTCGGCTATTGCGGCGTTGTCCATGACGCCTTTTACCGGGCCGGCAAGATGCGCTTCGAAGACCGCGACGAGAACGGCAAGATGAAGTCGGGCGGCAAAGTTGCGCCTGAAATCCGCGTAAAGGCCTTCGCCGTCTGGGAAAGCTTAAAGGATTCCATGGTCGCCGAGGATACCTGCGCGATCATCGAATTTCTTGGAGGCGACAAAAATATCTCGACGCACGCCATGGGCTGCATCGGCTATTGCATGGGCGGGCGCCATGTGTTCGCCGCCGCCGGCCACCATCCCGGCCACTTTCGCGCCACCGCCAGCCTGCACGGAACCCACCTGGCCACCGACGCGGACGATTCGCCGCACCTCCTGGCCGATAAATTTCAGGGTGAGCTCTATTGCGGCTTCGGCGAAAAAGACCAATACGCGACGCCCGACGTGATCGAAACCTTGGGGAAAGCGCTGGGCGCCGCCGATGTTGAGTACCATCACATTGTTCATGCCGGCGCCGAGCATGGCTATGCGCTTCCGGACCGGGATATCTTCGACAAACGGGCCGCCGACCGGGACTGGGAAATTTTCTTCGCCATGCTGAGGCGGCAGCTGCAAGGTTGACACAGCGTGGATGGTGCCTCGTACTGATTTATGTATTCCGCATCGTTCGGCGGAAAATACCTAAGACAGGGAGAATCATCATGAATAAGTGTTTATGGAAACTGACCGGTGTCACGCTCGGCGCCGCGTCCCTTGCAATGGCGCTCGGCGCCCAGGCCTTCGCCGCCGAGGATAAAGCGGCGGTGCAGGCGCTTTATCAAAAGGCCAAATCGGAAGGCGAGGTTATTGTTTGGGGACCGACGTTAGCCGAGCTGGAATGGATAGAGCCGGCGATGTCCAAACGCTTTCCCGGCATCAAGGTAAAGATCAACGCCGATATCCGCTCCGCTCCGAAAATAATCGCCGAGGGCCGGGCGGGCCGCACCTCGCTCGACGTGTTCGTCTTTTCGCTGGGCGGCATGTTCGCCGTTCAACGCCGCAAACTCCTTGGCACAGCCGATTAGGCAGCGTTCGGAACCGACAAAAGGGCAATCTATTTCGGCGGCCAGGCGGGTGCCACCCACAACATCATCTACTCGGTCATGTACAACCACAAATTGGTCAAGGAGAGCGAACTGCCCAAATCCTGGGCTGGGTTTACCGATGCGAAGTGGACCGGCAAGCTAGTGGCTAGCCCCTTCCTGCTACCCCGGTTGTCCGGGTTTCTGGCCATGGAATGGGGTGAGGAGAAAACCGCCAATTGGATCAGGAGCCTGATCAACAATGGCAAGATCATGATCTCCAACGCCCCCCGCGAAGGCATATTGCGATCAGGCGAACGGCCGGTATCGATCACCGATTTCGCCGCCAACACCCAGCGCATGGTCAGGGGCGGCGCGCCGTTTAAATACAAAATGCTGGATATCGTTCCCGCCGTGCAGTTCGTCGCCGCGCCGATGAAGGGCGCGCCGCATCAAAATGCGTCGAAATTTGTCGCCGCCTGGCTGACCACGCCGGAAGCAAGCAAGGCGCGCGAAGCCCATAATTTTGCCGCCAGCGTCCGCCCCGGCGCAAATACCAT
>JAYGEH010000386.1:0-12436 GCA_046582475.1 Rhodospirillales bacterium | reverse complement strand
TTTTCGATGTCCGAGTTTTCGGTATCGGTCTTTCGGGCCCGCGATAGATTGTAGTGGGCCTGAATATTGCCCGGGTCAATGTCCAGCGCGCGTTCGTAATGATCAATGGCTTCGTCAATTTTACCATTACTTTTCAAAAGGTTGGCGACGTTGTTGTGAACCGCCGTCAATTTAGCGCTGGTTTTTAAAACATCTTCATAGACCTCAATGGCTTGGTCGATCTGACCATCTGAATCGAGCGCGTTTAGGTGTTCCCTCGGTTCCGGATGTGATCATGATCAAAAATGGCAACGTGCCGTCCTCGGCCGCTTCAACGGGCGGGAATTTAGCTGTTTCAATTCGCCGAGGCGGGTGGGCGACGGCTCAATAATGGATAAATCGCTTTTTGCGCCGGCTCCGGCGACGACGGCGGATATCTTCAGGGAGTCCGAAATTCGCGCCTGCAGTTGCGGTGGATCAGTGGGCCGGAATGCTAACTGGCCGGCTCCGAGGCGCGCCAATGCCAGCGAGGACAGCAAATGCTGGGTTTGGTCGGGCAAATCAATCCCGACAATATCGCCAGGCGCCACACCGGCTGATTTGAATGCGGACACCGTCCAGTGCAACGCACGTTCCAACTCGAGGAAGGAAAGACTGCCCGTATCGGTGATGATCGCCGGAGCGTCCGGTGTATCATTTGCGAGCGAAGTCAAATGGCTGGTTATATTCATAATATTACGTACAAAAATTAACAGGTGGATTAAGGCTTCAAATAGAATTGACACGAATCATATGATGAAACATTGGAGTGTTACATTGGAATTGGTAAGTTATTGATATTATTACCAACTTATTCTAGTTTGAAGCGTTAAACATCAAATGTACCCCTTCCGATTAGGCAAAGTCTGCTTGGCCATTGTGGTATAAGTCCAAACAGGCGGGACCGATCGGAGTGATTTGATGAAATTGGATCGCCTGAGTTTGGCAAGCAATGTTGGTTAGATATGAAGGAAATATACTCTCGTCTGTTTTCCAGGCCGGCCATCGCCGCTGAATTGATAACGGCGACGTTCTTCATTTCCATTCTGGCGCTGGCAAGCCCGCTGTTCGTGATGCAGGTGCTCAACCGGTATGTGGCCCAAGGGGTGGACGCAACGCTCATCACCCTGACCTCCGGGGTCCTGATCGCCATCATTCTTGAACTGGCATTCCGCGAGGCGCGCATGCATCTGGCGCAGCGGTTAACCACCAAAGCCGACGAGAATATGACCAATTCCGGTTTCAACGTTTTGACCCGCGCCAAGCTGGATGCCTTGGAGCGGGTGCCTCCGGACATGCGCCGGGAAATATTGAATGGCACCAGCGCCGTCGAGCAAGCCTATAGCGCCAGCAACATCAACGCGGTTCTCGATGTGCCGTTTGCGGTTTTGTTCGTCTTCATTCTCTATCTTCTGGAGCCGACGATCGCCTTCGTTGTGGCAGGATTTTTGATCGTGGTATTCTTTGGCGGCTTGCTCGGCGCCGCCTCGACCCAGTCCAAAACCAACGAGCTGACCAACCATTCGGGGCACACCAGTGCATTGTTGGGGACGGCCATTCGGGAATCGGAAACCGTCCGCGCCTTTAACGCGGTTCGCCTGCTGCAAAAAGACTGGGCGTCAAATTCCGGATTGGTGCACAATCTGCGGCGAAAATTGAATTCACGCCAAGGTTTCGTTCAATCGCTCACGCAAACATCCAACGCCTTGTTAAGCGTCACCGTGATTGTCACCGCGGGCATCTTGGTTGTGCAAGGGGAAATGGATGTGGGCGCCATGATCGGCACAAATATTTTGGCGGCGCGCGCCATGCAGCCGATCACCCGATTTTCCCAGCTTGGCGGGTCGTTCACCAAGGCCAAACAGGCGATCAGTCTTTTGGCAGAGTTTTCGAAGCTGCCATTGGAGCGCGACCGGGGCAGCGCCTTAACCGAATATACCGGCGGCCTGGAATTTCGCGATTTGGGATTCAATTATCATGGTGACAGCAATCCGATATTTGAATCCATTTCCTTTAAGGTGGAACCGGGTTCGGTTTTGGTGGTAACCGGCGCCAACGGCTCCGGTAAAACCACCCTCGCCAAGGTGATATTGGGTCTTTATGACCCGGTGCGCGGCCATGTTTACGCCGACGGGCTGGATATCCAGCAGATGCCATCCGAATGGTGGCGCCAGCAGATCGTGTATCTTCCGCAAGAACCGGCTTTGGTGAATGCCAACATTTACGAAAACCTGGTGATCAATAATCCCGAAGTTGATCCCGAACAGGTCAACCGGATCATCGATGCGACCGGTCTTCGCAAATTCGTCGACGAAAGCGAAAGCGGGCTCGAAACGCTGATGGTGGATAATGGTTGGCGCCTATCGGAAGGCATTCGCCGCCGGCTGGCGTTGGCGCGGGGTCTCTTGACCAACGGCCGGCTGGTCATTTTCGATGAGCCCACCGAAAGTTTTGACACCCAAGGTGTTCAGACCGTACACGCGATTCTCAGCCAATTTGCGCAAGACGGCCGTACCATTATCGTCATGTCCCACGATGCCAATATTGTCAAAGGCCGCCACACGGTATTAAATCTCGATGCAAAGCCGGTGCCGACGGTGACCAACGTGCCCGGTGTGGTCGCCAACGCGCCGCCGCCGGAAAATGCCGGAGACGACCGCCAGGCCGGGCAAGGCTAGCGGCACACGGTTGATAGAGGAATAGCCCGATGAGCGAAGAACCAGCGGAAGACCTGGAAAGTGGGTTCAAGCCGACCGTTGGTCCGCATCTGGTGTATTTGTTGTGTGCGGTCTTAACGGTTTCGTTCATCGCCTGGGCGGCGTTCAGTACTCTCGATATTGTCAGTATGGCAACCGGCGAAGTGATTCCTTCGACGCGCGTCAAAACGGTTCAGCATTTGGAGGGTGGTATCGTTGCCAATATTCTGGTCCGCGAAGGCGAGGAGATTGAAAAAGGTCAGGCGCTGATCGAACTGGAACCAACCGCCAGCAGTGCCGATGTCGGCGAGTTGAAAGTGCGCTTAACGTCATTAAACGTTCAAATTCAAGAGCTTAAGTCCCGATTGAACCATGACAAGGCGCCGAAATTTGACGCCGAGACGATTAAGAATTATCCCAATTTGGTTCGCGAATTCAGACGCAGTTTTGAAATTTCCTTGCGTAAACAGGCATCCGAAATCGAACAACAGCAAAAAATTGTGCAGCAGCGAAAAAGTGCCATTGGCGAGATTAAAACACGGATCAGATCCCGCCGGCGCAATTTTAAGCTATTAAGAGAACAAATCGAAATCAGCGATGATCTCTTGAGGGATAATTTAACCAACCGCTACAAGCATTTGGATTTGCTGAAAGAGGCTGGTAAAATCGAAGGTGACATCGAAGAAGATCAGGCGGCGCTGGTTTCGGCGCGATCCGCGTTGGAAGAAGTCACGGCCGGGTTGCGCACCGTCCAGAACACGTTCGATGAAGAAAACAAGATGGCTCTCGACGAAGCCCGGTTGAGCTACAACGAGCTATCCCAGCGCATGCAGAAATTCGAGGACAGCCTAAAACGGACCAAGCTGCGTTCGCCGGTTTCCGGTGTCGTGAAATCAATCCATATTGCGACCATTGGCGGTGTCGTAAAAGCCGGCGAGCCGGTCGTCGATATCGTGCCCAAGGGCGATCGGCTGATCGTCGAGGCGCAGTTGCAGACCCAGGACATCGGCTTCGTTCAGGCCGGCCAGGATGTGATGATACGTCTGGCCTCCGCCGACGCCAACCGTTTCGGGGGGTTGGATGGTGAGGTCATCTCGGTGAGCCCCGATACCCTGCTCACGCCGGAGGGCGTTCCCTATTACAAGGTGCGCATCGCCACCGATGTCGCCTATTTCGAGCGGGGCGCATTGAAATACAGCCTGTTTCCGGGAATGCAGGTTATCGCCAACATTCACACCGGGACGCGGACCATATTTCAATATATGTTCGACCCATTTTTATCGTCCATGGGCAACGCCCTGCAGGAAAGGTGAGCCGGGCAGCAATACATCGGAACGGCAGCTTATTTCGGCGCTTTTGCTTTCTTCGGTACCGCCCGTTTTTTGGGAGTCTCATCCTTGTTTTCTTCAATCCTGGCTTGCACCTGTTCACCGATATCCTTGGCTGCGTTGGATATTCCCTGAAGGATCGGCGAGAGTTGATTGGCCGGTATCATCAGCCGGACTTGCGGACGTAGCGTATCGCCTTCGGCCTGTTGGGCAAAGGTTATGCGAAATACGCCATTTGCATGAGACATATTTGCGATCCGCTCCACAAAGTACTCGATTGGTGCTTCATCGGCCATGGTGAACTCCTATTGCTGACGGAATATTCTACGCAATTGAAAAATATAGAAAAAAATAAATGAGTGAAAGGCAATTCTGCGTGCCAGATTGATCGCGATCAGCGCCTTCGCTTCTCGGCTTCATCGACGACTTTGGTGATCCAATCGAAGACATCATCGCTGGCCGAATTGAATTGCATTGCAATCCCCTCGTCGCCGACGCGGATAATGCGGCCCGGTACTTTTGGGGAATTGCTGGCGTTCATTTGAATCGCACCGCCGATACTCATAAGTGCCGGGTCGATCTCGACGCCGAGGTCAAACTGAACCACCGCGCCACCGGCTGAAACATTGGTGACGCTTCCCGTATGCTGGTGATTATCCTCGTCGACGACAACGACTTTGATTTCCGTGTCGAAGCGCGGAAATTTACGATGGTTATCGCTCATCATTTTTTCCCCGGCTGCTATCCAGTCCCGCATATGCGGAACCGGAAATTACCCCAGATATCGTTTATAACGCGTTACCTGTCACCCAGTTGTGACTTGGATTACAGGCCTAATGATAATACTGGCATTCTTGAGGGTAATACCAGACGAAATCTGAGCGGGCTCATGATCGAAAAATCGTTACTTTGGTTAGTAATGTTGGCCTATGCCCTGGTGGTTTGGTATCTGGCGCCGAAGCGCGCCACGGTCAGCGGATTTTTTTCGGCAGCGGTGATACGGGGACGCCGCCCGGCCTTTGGCTTCTGGTTGCCAGTGCCGCCATATTCTGGATTTTTGCAAAATCCATCGCCAATGCGGCCAGCCTGGCGCAAGCGTTCGGCCTCTCCGGCTCGATCGGGTACGCAACCTATTATCTCAGTTTTCTGACGGCCGGCATTGCGATTTATATTATCCGGACCAAATCCGGCGATGCATCGCTGCCGGTGTTTCTGGTGCGTAAATATGGGCCAACCTGCGCCAAGCTTTTCATCGCCGCCATCGCCATCCGCCTGTTCAACGAGGTGTGGTCGAATACCAAAGTTGCCGGCCTTTATTTCGGGCCGGAAGGCAGCTCCGGTTACTGGACCGCCGTCATTCTGGTGACGGCCGTCACGGTCTTTTACAGCTGGCGCGCGGGCCTCCGGGGCAGCCTGTTGACCGATGGCGGTCAGATGATCCTGGCGGCGGTGTTGCTGGGTGGGGTTTTGGTATTTTTGCTGCCGGAATTTTCGGCGCGGGGTTTGCCGGAATTTACCCCCGCGGCGAGTGCCGCCGGCTGGACCTTCGCCGGACTGGCCTTCGTTCAGGTGTTCAGCTATCCGTTTCATGATCCGGTGCTGACCGACCGAGCCTTCATCACCGATCCCAAGACCATGCTCAAGGGCTTCATTCTTGCCGGTCTCATCGGCGGCGCCTTTATTTTCCTGTTCGGTTTCATCGGTATCTACGGAAAACTTGAGGGGCTGAGCGGTAATCCCTCGCTCGCCGTGCCCGCCGGTTTCGGCGGTGTCATGCTCCTGATCGTCAACGCAATCATGATGACCAGCGCCGGCTCGATCCTGGATTCCACCTTCGCCAGTACCGCGAAGCTGTCGGCGCGGGACTGGCCCGGCGCGGCCGGGGCGCCCACCGAACGCCAGTTCCGGACCGGGCGGTGGGCATTGATCGTTATCGCGGTGCTCGGCAATTTGCCAGTACTAAGTATCTATTTGGGCGCCAAGGTGGGGCCGGCAATTATTGCCGCGACAACGATAAGCGGAACCATGGTCATCGGATTGGCGCCCATATTCCTGCTGGCGTTCCTGCCGGGCGCCGGGCGCTTGAGCTTTCATCTCGCCTTTTGGCCGGGAATTCTGTTCGGCGTCGGGCTGACATTGGAAGGCGCCACCGGCGCCGCCATATTTCCGGCCTGGGTTGATCTGGGCACCGGACGTTACGCCGATGATTTCGGTGTAAACCTCTATGGCGTCATCCTCTGCACGGCGGGTTTCGTGATCGGCTGCCTGATTCCCGAGCGCGCAAAAGGAGCGTTTGGTCCGGAGCCAAGAACCGTATAAAAACGCCCCATGTGCGGAATTGCCGGAGCCCTGATATATGGCGGCGGCGGCCAGGTTGCGAAGGGCGACATGGCCGGCATGTGCCACGCGATGGTCCACCGGGGACCGGACGCCGAGGGTGTTTGGCTGTCACCCGACGGCAAAATCGGATTGGCCCATCGCCGGCTGACGATCATCGATCTCGCCGATGCGGCCGGCCAGCCGATGGCCAACGAGGATGGCGAAATCCTGGTGACCTATAACGGCGAGATCTATAACCATGCGGCCTTACGCCTGGAGTTGACGAAGGCTGGGCACAGATTCCGCACCGACCATTCCGATACCGAAGTTGTCGTGCATGGCTATGAGGAATGGGGCCTTGAGGGATTGCTCCCGCGCCTCGAAGGCATGTTCGCCTTCGCCATATGGGACAACCGCGAAAACCGGCTTTACCTGGCGCGCGACCGGATTGGGATCAAACCGGTATATTTTACCCGCCACGGCGGCGCGTTCCTTTTCGGCTCCGAAATCAAGGCCTTGCTGGCCTATCCGGGCGTGCCGCGCCGGGTGGGCAAGGCGGCGCTCTATCACTATCTGACCTATCTGACCACGCCGGCGCCGATGACCATGTTCGACGGCATCTACAAATTGCCGGCCGCCACTTGGATGGAGGTGGATGGGGCGGGGCGCATGCATGCCACGCGCTATTGGCGGGCGCTGCCCGGCCAGGGGATTCGGCCCGGCGCCTTGGATGGGTTATCGGGCGACGCACGGGAAGAATATTTTACCGAAGGGATCGCCCTGCGCCTAAACGCGGCGGTGGAAAAGCGCATGATGTCCGATGTGCCCTTCGGTGGGTTTTTATCCGGCGGGATCGATTCGTCGGTCAACGTGGCGCTCATGGACCGCTACTCCGACAATCGGGTGAATACGTTCACCGTCGGCTTCAAGGATCACGAGCATCTCAATGAATTGGACTTTGCCGCGCGCGTCGCCCGGCAATTCAAAACCAATCACCATGAGGTTCTGGTCGATGCAGCGGCCATGGTCGGATATTTGGATGATCTGGTGCATCAACAGGACGAACCCTTGGCCGATTGGGTCTGCATCCCCTTGCATTTCGTATCCAAGCTGGCTCAAGGCGCGGGCGTCAAAGTGATCCAGGTGGGCGAGGGGTCCGACGAGCAGTTCTGCGGTTACAACGGCTATATGAAATATCTGCAATTGCATTCCACATGCTTCGGCCCGTTCCGGACCCTGTTGCCGGGTTTCGCGCGGGACGGCGTCGCCAACTTGGCCCATTGGGCGGCCAGATTGTTTCCCGATTTCGAGCAATATGCTGATGCGGTCAGCCGCGCCGCCGCAGGCCGGGAAGCATTTTGGAGCGGCGCCATCGCCTATTGGGAATCGCAAAAGGCCCGATTGCTGCCGGGATTCAGCGCCGGCCCGCCCAGCGGCTTTGAAGATATCGTCGAAGCCGGATTGCTTCCGGCCGGATTTTTGCAGGCGGACAGTTACAATGTGGCCGCAAGCTATTTGCGGGAAATGGACGAAGCGGCGCCGGGAAGCGACCAGTTGACGCGCATGATCGGCAACGAGTTCCGGCTGCGGCTTCCGGAATTATTGCTCATGCGCGTCGACAAGATCACCATGGCTTCGTCCCTGGAAGCGCGGGTGCCGTTTCTCGATCACGCGTTGGTGGAATTCACCATGGATATTCCGGCGGCCGATAAAATAAAGGGCGGCGTGACCAAGCATCTCCTCAAACGCGCCGTAGAAGGTCTGATCCCCGACGATATCATCTACCGCAAAAAGATGGGCTTCGCGGCGCCAATGAAGGAATGGCTACGCGGTGATTTCGGCCGATCAGCCGAACAGGAAATATTGGCCTCGCCGTTGCTGGACGAGATTGGCGCGGATCGGGATATGATCGGCCGTATGATCGGCGATCATCGAAGCGGCAAACGGGATGCGGCGCTTTTGATCTGGGTGCTGTTCAACCTGACTGCTTGGCACGCCCATTGGATCGAAGCCGAGAAGATTTAGCCTTTCGGGCGGACTTTTATGGCGTTCAATAACACCGCCTCCAATTTTACCGCCTGTGCATCCCAGGTGAAATGGGCGGCGCCTTCCTTATTCAGGCTGGTCTTCGGATAGCGTTCGAAGCTCTGGCCGAGGGCGGTCACAATTTCGTCCTGGTTGCCTGCCGAATGGAAAACCGCACCGAATTCACCGGCGAGAGTCTTGGCTTCGGTCCCTTCTTCCGGGTAACAAATCACCGGCCGGCCGGCGGCGAGCAGTTCGACCACCTTGTGATGAAATGTTCGCTCGCTCTTGATGTAGAGATTGGCGAAGGCGCGATTATGAATGTTCCGCAATTGATCGATGGGAACGTAACCGTTCACGGTGACCCGGCAGAGATCAGCCAAATCGGCAAAGATGTCGCCGACCAGAGCAGTATCGTTGCCGCAATAGATAAACTCCAAATCCCGGGCCGCCTGGACAGGCAAACTTTCGAGCCACGATTTGATGGCCGATTTAAGCCCGGTAAGACGCGCAACACCGCCGGTCGCGCCGGTCAGGCTGAAGCATCGGGAACCCGGGTTTGCCGGGTCTTCCGAATATGTTTCGCCCGCCACGCCGCTATAGATGGTTTCAATGTCTTCGCCGAACCAGGGCGCCGCATCTTCGGCGTGGCTTTTGGATAGAGCGGTGAAGGCGGCGGCATCCCGGTACCGCCCGGCCAGCCTGGCGCGCAAGGGGCGTGCGATAAATGCGCTCCAGAAATCCTTGATATCGGCGACCCAGGGGCACCCGGCGTGGGCGCTCAGCAATTGGGCGATATTCCAGCAATCGGTATTGCCGAAGCTGGACCAGATGATCTCCGGCTCGAAGCTTTCTGCGAGCATGGGAAGATATTGGGCGGCGCCGTTTCGCCAATCGGTAAACACGCCGGCTTGGCTCAAATAGTGCCAGAGCACGATCCCCTGCCGGGCTGGGCGCGGCGTGGCGGCGTTTCGGAGCAGCGCCAGCAGGCCCGGGCTCGAAGGCGCTGCCGCCAGCCGAAACGATGCCGCAAAATCGTGGGCGCCGAGCAATCGTGCGGCGTCCGCCGCGGATGCCACGTCGGCCTGCCCCGCCAAGGGCGCGGTTAGCAAAACCACCTGGTGGCCGCGCCCGGCCAGGCTGCCCGCAAATTCGCCAAGCCGCACCCCGCAAATATGCCGCGTATCGGGATGGCAATGATTGATGAGAACCGCCCGCATCAGCCTTGCGCCGCAAAGATTGGCAATTTTGGCAAGGCCCGCACGCGCTCGACAAAATGGGTGCGCCAGGCATGTTCGATCAGCGGGCGCCAAAGAACGTCCGCCAAATGGGTTTCGCCTTCTTCGAAGCGGCGCAGCGCCTTTCGCCACCACCCGGCGTTCCAGACATCGGAATTGGCGAACCGGCGGCCGTGAATAATATCTCGGACATATTCGCCGAGACCGCCCTGGAACCATAGGGCGGCGGGCGGCAGGAAGCCTTGCTTGTTCCAGCGCTCGCGAATTTGGGCGGGCAGATCATTGCGGAAGGCGCCGCGCAACAGCCGTTTCGTCTGGGCGCCGCCCATCAGTGTCTCGGCGCGAAGCGACAAGACAAATTCGGCAAGCCGGTGGTCGCAGAATGGCAGGCGAACCTCCCGGGAATGGGCCATGGAATTGCGGTCGCCGTAGCGCAAAAGGACCGGAAGATGGGTATGGCAATATTCGGTGTAAAGGGCGGCGGCCAGCGGCGGAAAGCGTTCGGCGCCCTTCGGGGCTTCCGGCAGGGCCCCATAAAGATTGCGCGCCGCCGCCGGCTTCACGCCGAATGAAAAATCGCTGCCGGTGCCCAAAATTCTCGACGCCAGGTGACGCATGGGTTTGGGGATCGCCGATTTCAGCCGTTGATCCGGTTTTGCCAAGGCCATCGGATAGCGCGCTTCGATCTCGGCCCGTTCACCGCTTGGCACACCGCGCTCGGCCAAATAGACTTCGAAATATTGCTCGTAGCCGCCGAGCAGCTCATCGGCGCCCTGGCCATCCAGAAGAACCGTCACACCGGTTTCCTTGGCCAGACGAAAGACGCACCATTGGGCATATTGGCTGGCGCTGCCGACGGGCAGCTCGTTGTGCCACATGAATTCCGAAATATCATCCAGGAACCCGTCGGCCGTGGGCTCGGTCCAATGGCTGCGGGTGGCGGAAGCCTCGGCGGCGATTCGTATCCATTTCTCCTCGTTGGCGTCGGTGCCAGGGAAAATGCCGGAAAAGGTGTCATATTCGGCGCTGGGCCCGAGAAGCCGGCGCGCGGCCGTTACGATGGCCGTGGAATCCAACCCGCCCGACAGGCAGGAGCCTTGGGCAACGTCGCTGCGCATGCGGATTTTGATGGCGTCGGTGAGCAGGTCTTTAAATCTTGCCTGCGCGTCCTGTTCCTTGATACCAGCCAAATCGGCGACCGGCGTTACATCCCAGTACCGCTCAATGCGGAATTCCAGATTGCCGAGATCGAGGGTGAGCGAATGGGCCGGCGGCAATTGACTTATCCCGGTGAATAGGGTTTGAGGCTCGGAATCCAAGCCCTGCGAGGGATGATAAAGGAAGCGCAGGAGCCGGGTTTCATCGTACCCGCCGGCAACCGTTTCCAGCCCCAGCAAGGATTTATATTCGGACGCAAAGGCGAAATGGTCGTCGGACGCGCTGAACAAAAACGGCTTTTCGCCGATCCGGTCGCGGGCGCAAAATAGGATATTTCGCCCGGTATCCAAGATGGCAAAGGCGAACATGCCGTTTAATTCATCCAGGCAAGCCGGCCCCCAATGCTCATAGGCGGCCAGCAAAACCTCGGTGTCGCAGCCCGAAGCGATGCGGGCGCCTCCGGATTTCAGCCGTTCGGCCAGCTCGATATAATTATATATTTCGCCGTTGAAAGTAATGACCAGATCGCCCCGATGCATGGGCTGATGCCCGGCGGACGAAGGGTCAAGTACGCTCAAGCGCCGGTGGCCGAGGGCGGCGTGGCCGTCGTCGCTGGTCCACAATCCGGAATCATCGGGCCCCCGGTGCGCCAGCATCCGCGTCATTTCGGCGACGCTATGCTCAGCCACCGGGCGATTACCGATCAGGCCCGCAATGCCACACATAATCCCGGCTGATACCAGTTTGCTATTGGGCAAGGCAAGCCGCTCATGTCAGCCGCCCATTTGCTCGATGCCCAAGATGCAGGCCCGGATAACCTCGGCCGGGGTGATCGTTTGGATCGATTGTCCCGCAGTCCGGAAGCCGGCCTTTGCCGTAACCTGATCGGCCATATCCCATGGATAGAAAATCCGGTGTCCGTCGCCGTGGGGAAACCAGACGCCGGGCTTGGCGCGGGCGCTGAATACGGCGACGCAGCTTGTGCCCGCCAGCGCCGCCAGATGCATGGGTCCGCTATCGTGACCGAGATAGAATGCCGCGTCTTTCATGGCGAGCGCGCTGATCCGTGGTTCCGATGCGCCGCAAAGATTTAAACTTGGTCCGGTCCAGGCCTTGGTCACCCTTATCGTTCGGGCGCGGTCTTCCTCCGCGCCGACCGAAAGCAATCCCAATTGCGGATAGCGCCCGGACAGCTCGCCAAGCACTTGGGTCCAGTTCGCATCCCCCCAATCCTTGTCCGGAAGTTTGGCGCCGATGGAGAATGCGATGTGGCCATTAGACCCTGCTAGGCCTTGAACCAGATTTTCGGCCGTCTCGAATTCTTGTTCGGAAAACTGGAAGCTCCAGTCGGTCGTCGCGTGGCCGGCGCCGGCAACAACGCGCAAAAGCCGGGCCGCTTCGCTCTCCCAAAGATTTCCATCGGCGGGCCGATAGTTTCGCAATTTCCCGGCAAAAGGCAGGCCTTGGATGGACGAAATTCCACAAAGTTTGAAAAACAGCATCTCCTTCAACAGCGCCGGCCGGGAAGAGGGTTCCGAAAGGTAAAGCGCCGCCTCGCATTTCAGCCCCCTGATCAATTTGATGCGCTCGGCAAGGGGCGCGATGCCGCCGCCGCCCGGCGGCAGATCGATAAATTCGTCCATCAGCCCTGAAT
>JAYGEH010000307.1:0-4711 GCA_046582475.1 Rhodospirillales bacterium | reverse complement strand
GTATAGGGTTCAATTGGGCCGGAGAAGTTTCATCACATGGGGAAACATGGCCCGTGCAATATGGCGGTTACCTTGTTCGGCGACGTGAACATCGTCGGTGAAAATATTTGCTGCCAATCCATCAAGAGCGCCGCTGATATCAATGAAGTTTCCGTGGCCTGCTAAGCGCTGATTCCGGCGAATCGCTTCGTACGCCCCCAACACAAGTTTGGCGCGGCAGGAATCCTGTTTGACCACCGCTGTTCATGTTTTCCCAAATTTTCTTTTGAGTAGGCCGTCGGTTGGAGAAAGAACAGGACTTTGATATTTTGTTGCCCGCCGATTTGCGAAACGAATTCAACCGTATTGGCGTAAATATCCGCCAAATCGTTGATCGCGGGCGTTAAAACATCAGCCGCGGGAAATTCCTTTTGCGGCGCCGCCAGACCAAGCGATTGGATAAACCGGGTTAATTGTCTGAGGGTCCTGTGAAATAATTGACCGGGAAATTCGGCACGCTGTTTATGGCGATAATGCTTGTTGAGGATATTGAACTCCCGCCTGCGATTGATTTCATTTTGAGCAAACCCCGCGACTTGGTTGATCTCGGTCGCCACCACATCATTATAACCATCCAGGAGTCCGGACGGTTGCCGCGCTGCAGTTCCATAAAAAACGTAAAGACCTCTTGTGTCAGTACGTAGCCCGCTTCGCCGAAATTGGTTACGCGTACATTGCGGATGGATTTATTCGCCAGCAGTTTTGCGAGTTCGGACGCGATCGTGTGGCTGTCCCTGGCCCCAAATCCCCACATTGTCGAGCCGCCAAACATGAAAATGTTATAGGGCTGCCGGTTGTCTTGTTTTGCCAGCCATGTTCGCCGCAAGCCACGTTCATTGACATATACATAGGGGCTTTCGTAACCAGCTCTGCGCCAATATACGAACGGGCGCCATTCCAAATATCTGCGGCTGCGCCAGGTATCGGCGTACAGGTAATATGGCCATTCGAGATTCTCATATTCCTTGGCCGCCAATCGAAAATCGCCGGTGTCCTGGATCGTACCCGGCTCTTTCAGGGATAATCGATGGTCAATCCAAACATCGGGAACAATTGCAATGAGAATAAGAACGAGACCCACCGCGCCCAAGGAAATCAAGATCACGTGCAGACCGGACACGAGGTATTTTATCGTTCGTAACATAATTTCAACGACGATTACTCTATCGCGATCCTATCTCGTTCAAGTCGTTAAACGAATTTTGGAGCCATGGTATTGGAATATTACGCCCCCGCTTGGGCCGTGTCAGCCGGCAATTCCAGATGACATTTCATGTCAAATCGATTTGGTGTGTATTATCGTAATCAAACCATAGTTTCTGCTAAGAACGTATCTGAAAATCGGCTGCCTAGAGCGGCACCGCAAGCAGGTTGTCGATGGCCGAGGTGTCGGCGATGACGATCAATTTGCGGAACTTGGCGGTGCCGTCGACGACAACTTCGGCGTCGTACTTGCCGGTCGAAAATATGCGGGTCTCGCCCTCCTCGGTGGAATGCAGCACCAGGTAATTGGCGGTGACCTTGTGCGCCCCGCCTTCGCTATCGGACACGCGGATGTTGGTGATCAGGTGGCGCATGTGCAGGTATTGGAAGGTCAGGGTGTTTTCGAGCACGCTCACGCGGTCCTGAACCATGCCGTGGGAATCGCAATAAACCATGGCGCTCGGAAGCCCCAAGTCCCAATTTTCCCGGGAATGCACCTCATAGCGGCAATCGCCGGCAAAGAAATCCGGCCAGCTGGAAAAATTCCGCTCGTCCAGGCAAAGCGCGTAGTCGGCGTAAAGATCCAGGATCGCCTGCAGGGAATTGCCTTCGGTGCTCACAGCGGAGTGCCGGCGCCGTTGAATCCCATGGCCTTGCGGTAATACTGCCAGAAGCCGCGTAGCGAGACCTCTTGCGCCAGAGTATCCTGATCCTCGACGGCGCCGCGCCCGCCCATCTCGATAAAGGAATATTTGCCGCGCTGGGTGCGGGCGGCTTGCTGGACCAGGCGCGCCGCCTCGCCGTCTTCCATCGAAATATAGCCCGCCGGCCCGATCATGTTGGCAAGCCGCAGCTTGTCGTCGGCTTCGTCCTCGCCGGCATCGGCGAAACCGAAATAGGTCCAGTAAATCTCGAACTTATCGGGACCCTTGGGCCGCACATGGCGTATCTGGAAGGCGTTCTCCACCTGGGCAATCACCAGCGAGGGGAAGATCGACATGATCACCAGATTGACGCCGTCGTCGTAGGAACGCTTGGTGCCGATGATGCGCGGGTCCTTCAAGGCAAACTCGGGCCGGTATTTGTCGTTGGTTTTGTACTCTTCCATCAGCAACTCGTGGTCTTTGGCGTCGTCGGGGTTGGAAATCGCAAGGATGCAATTGTTTTTGCCCTCCGGGTCCATGTAGGAGCCGCCTTCCATGGCCGGCGTCTGGATGCCGAAGCTGACATGGAACAGATGCAGCAAAGGTGCGTGGTAGGGATCGCGCGTGTTCTCCGCATAGAGCTTCCAGTTGGCCGCGACGATTTGGCGGAAATAGCCGAGCACGCGGATCGGCCGGGCGAGGATACGGTCGATCTGCTTGACCAAGGTGGCCCCCAGATAATCGGTTAGCGGCATGATCTCATCGGCGAAGGTGCCGAAGATCAGCCCCTTGTAAGTCTCCAACTTGAGGGGCGTAAGGCGGCGGCTGGATAGTTCGAAATCCGCCGGCATGCCGCCCTTGCCCTTGACGCCTTTCTGTTGCGGCACCGCCTTGAGCTTGCCCGCATGGTCGTAGCACCACATGTGATAGGGACAATTGAACTGCTTGGCGTTGCCGCGCAGCCTGGGCACCACCCGCGCGCCGCGATGCGCGCACCGGTTTTCGAAGGCGTTGACTTCGCCGTCCAGGCCACGGTTCACGACAACGCAGCGCTCGCCCACATAGGTGGTGGTGAAATCGCCGGGATTGGGGACCTCTTGCTCCAGCGCCAGGTAGGTCCAGTGGGGGCCGGAGAAGATCTTCTCGAGCTCCAGCTCATACAGGTCCTCGTCGAAAAATACCTCGTACGGCACCCGGGTGCTGTCTTCGGTGGGCCAGCGGATGTCGAGGCCGGTCGGTCGTATGGCGGACATAAATCGTGCTCCACTTCCTGGGCGGATTTAAATGGTATTTGGCGGCCTACTTCAAGAATATTCCGCCACGCGCTGTTGGCCGATTGGCTTTATCTGCATCGATTGCCGGCAGCGGCGTTGCCACCGCGTTGTGATAAGATCATCATATGCCCCAACGGAGGGATCAACCAGGAAGGATACGGAAATGATCAACGTAACCGATATAGCGTATGGCCGCCTGCGTGCGCCGGACCTCGATATCATGGAAGAGTTTCTTCTCCATTTCGGAATGGTTCGCGCCGACCGCACCAAGGATGCGCTTTTTATGAGGGGCACCGATAGCGATCACCATATTCATGTCACCGAACTTGGCGAGCCCGAATTCGCCGGTATCGCCTTCCATGCGGTCAGTGAAGAAGCCCTGGAGATCATTGCCAAGGCCGATGGCGCGTCGCCAGTCGAGGACATCGACGAGCCGGGCGGCGGTAAGCGGGTGCGATTGACCGATCCAAACGGATTTCAAGTGGAGGTGGTGCACGGTATCGAGACGTTGCCGCCGTTGGATGTCCGCGATATCACCTATAACACCGGTGAGGCGCGCTTCAACCGGACCGGCGATTTACAGCGCGTGCCGCAGCGCTCTTCCCACGTCAAACGCAGTGCACACTGCGTCATCAAAACCGCCGATCTTCGCGCCACCAACGATTGGTACCAAAAACATTTGGGCCTGGTGACCACGGATATTATCTATGCGGGCGAGGCGGACAATCTGCTCGCCATATTCAACCACATCAATTCCGAAGACGGCTTCGTCGATCATCACGTCTTCCTCGCTCTTCAGGCCGAGGAAGCCAGCTATAACCACCTGTCGTTCGAAGTGGCGGACGTAGACGACGTCCATATGGGGCACGAGCATCTGCACAGCAAAGGCAAGTATAAGCATGCCTGGGGGGTGGGCCGCCACATGCTCGGCAGTCAGATATTTGATTACTGGCGCGATCCCTGGGGACGCATTCACGAACATTGGACCGACAGCGACATGGTTATCAACGCGCATGAACCCGGCGTTTATCCCGCCGAGGAGGGGCTGTCCAATCAGTGGGGACCCGAATTTCCACCGGATTTTCTCGACGATCCCGGCGAACATATCAGCGTTTCGTGAAGCCCATCAGCCTCACCGATGACGTCACCAGGACCGGCGCCCGTGCGCCAATCGGGGCTGTAATTGCGGTCAGGCGGCCCCTGCATTACGGTCAGACAGGGTTGCCTATTCAAAATACCGAAAGGCATTTTAATGTCAAAAAGAACGCTTATAGCATGTGGTTGGATCGTATCTGTCGATCCAAAAATCGGCGATCTTAAAGACGCAAATATACTGATCGAAGACGATAAGATAATGGACATTGGCGCCAATTTGGACGCCGAAGCGGATGAAGTATTGGATGCTTCGGGGTTGATTGTTTTGCCGGGCCTGATCAATGCGCATCTGCATGTTTGGCAAACCGGCACAAAATTAATTGGCTCGGAATGGGTAAGCCCCGATTACCATAAAAACATGCACGCCAATATCGCCACCCGCTATAACGCCGAAGA
>JAYGEH010000255.1:0-17956 GCA_046582475.1 Rhodospirillales bacterium | reverse complement strand
GGTCTCAACCGCGACGCGGGAATCGGCGGCGGCGGCCAGGTAGGTGTCGACAACCGCGTCCGAGATGCGGTCGCACACCTTGTCCGGATGGCCTTCCGATACCGACTCCGAGGTAAATAAATAATTGGAATTCATGGTGTCCTTCGCTCTTTTGGCGGCGGGCGCCTATCGATACGCGCCTGGCGGCCAGAATAATCACCGCAACCTTGTGGCAACGGGATCGTATACCGTCAAGATAAATCGCGGAAATGCGACGCACCATTCGGCGGCACGGCCACGCCAGGGACGCCCCCCCAATGCAAGCTGGCGGAAGTAAATCCGGTTAGCCTTCGTCGCTGGTCCGAGCCAGTGATTTGACCAATTCGAAAATACGTTTGCGCACCGCCGTCGTTTCGATGCGGTAATAGGCGCGCACCAGTTCCAGCGTTTCGCGCCGGGTGAGCGGATCTTTTTCCAGCTCGACCTGCTTCTGTTCATGAAACCCGACCGGCTCGGTCTCGCGCTTTTTGATCTCTTCGGACATATCGTCGAAGAAAAACGAAACCGGTACATCGAGCACCTTGGACAAATCAAACATGCGGCTGGCGCCGATGCGGTTGGCGCCGCGTTCGTATTTTTGTATCTGCTGAAAGGTCAGCCCAACGGCTTCACCGAGCTTTTCCTGGCTCAAGCCCATCAAGGTCCGGCGCAATCGAACGCGGCCGCCGACGTGAATGTCCACCGGATCGGCAATCCCCGGAACCCGCCGGCGCATGATTTTTCGAACCGGAATAGATGGAAATCTGGACCGCCGTCTCTTCGGTTTAACGATGTCGGAATTCATCAAACTACCTCATTCTATAACTTGCCAAATTACAACGCTTGTTAGCAACCGCCTGCCGCCACATTGACACGGATTTTTACCTCTACGTCCTCCGGCCATGGCCAATGGAATTATTCGTGGGTTACTTATTATCGTAACCAACGCCTGTTATACAAGTAATAAAACTTAGCAAATACCGCTATATATAATAACATTAAAATTAGTAAAGAAATATTACCAATAAGGGAATAGATAGTTTTACTCGACGAAGTTGTTGGTAATGCACTATCGAGTGCAATGCGCTCCCCCAGCCGGGATTGGACCAGCACCCGGCCGTACGCATCGATCACCGCCGAAATACCGGTATTTGCGACGCGCACCAGTGGGATGCCCTCTTCGGCGGCGCGCAGGCGCACGCCGGCGAAATGCTGATAGGGGCCCGGCGAATTGCCAAACCAGGCGTCGTTGGTGACATTGAGCAGCCAGCCCGGCCGCTCTTGGCCCGGGGCCACCACCCGTCCCGGAAACATGGCTTCAAAACAAATCAGCGGGCTGACCCGGGGGGCGCCCGGCACCGAAAGCGATACCGCCCCCGGACCGGCGGAAAAATCGGTGCGCCCGGCGGTAAATTTTGTAATCGGCAGATAGGCTTTGAGCGGCACATATTCGCCAAAGGGAACCAGATGATGCTTGTCATAGGTTCCTGAAAAGGCGGCGTCGGCATCGATGATATGCACGCTGTTCCACAAAAATGGACCGCCGGCGGCGCGCCCAATATAACGGGGGGCGCCGGTCAGCAAGGCGCCGCCGTCCGGAATCGCGGCGGCGATGGCGCGGGCGGCCGGGCTGCCGCTTTCCAGAAACAAAGGCACCGCCGTTTCCGGCCAGATGATATGGGTTGGCTTCTCGCCGGTTGATCCCTGGCCGCTCCCGGCGCGGCTGAGGCTGAGCAGAATTTGAATATGCCTGGGGCGCAATTGACGCCGCCATTTATCGCGCTGGGCGATGTTCGGCTGCACCAGGCGCAGGCGCACGCCCTCGGCCATGGCATCGGAGGCGCTGGCCAGGCGGGTGGCGCCGCCCGCCCACAGCAACCCCAGCACGCCGAAAGACAAACCCACCAGCCACCATTTGTGCAGCCGGCGCGCGCCCGCCAAGCCGAACACCGCCGGCGATACCGCCGCCATGACGGTGACCAGCGAAAGCCCGAACACGCCGGCGATGGCGGTAAACTGGATCATGGCGTCGGAAAAGGTCCAGACGGTGCCCATCAGGTTCCAGGGAAATCCGGTGAACAGCCAGCCACGCAGCCATTCGAACGCCACCCACCAGAGGGCCAGCATGACAATGCGCGCCGGACCTTGCGGGCTCAGCCCAAAGGTAGCGACGGCGGCGAGACCGATATAGACCGAGAAAATACCGGCAATGCCGGCCAAGGCCAAGGGGATCAGCCAGGCGAACTTTGCCGCATCCACCAAAAGCGCGCCGGCAATCCAATAGAGCCCAAACAGGAAAAAGCCGGCGCCGAACCACCAGCCGCATCGGTAGGCATCGCGCTTAGGCCCGCCGCCGGAATACCAGGCCAGCCATTTGAATTGGCGGCGCCCGGCCGGCGCCCTCGGGCGCGATCCATCGATCAACCAGGAAAGCCCGACAAAGGCCGGAACCAGCGCCGGCACAAAATGGATCGGCGGCAGGGCCAGCACCGCCACGGCGCCGAAAATAAAGGCCGCCGCACGGCGCCGCCACCCGGTCAGCGCGACGATCGTATCCCGCCACCGGATCATAGGAGAAATTTGGGGGGATGTTTGGCTCGGCATTCCGACCAGCCGGATCGCCCGTTCAATCGCCGTCCGGCGCTTCGCCGATGGCGGCGCTGGCGGCGCTGCCATCGGTCACCGAAATGCGCAGGCGTTTAACCCGGCGCGGGTCGGCATCCAAAATTTCAAACTCCAGCCCCGACGGATGGGTGACCAATTCGCCGCGGATCGGGATGCGCCCGGCCAGGGTGAACACCAAGCCGCCCAAGGTATCGATCTCTTCGCGCTCTTCCTCGGTCAACACCGGGCCGACCATTTTCTCGAAGACCTCCAGCGCGACCCGGGCGTCGGCTTCGAACGATCCATCGGGCTTGGGATACATCGCCGGCTCCACATCGCGGTCGTGCTCGTCCTCGATCTCGCCGACGATCTCCTCGACCAGATCCTCGATCGTCGCCAACCCGTCGACGCCGCCGAACTCATCGACCACCAGGGCCATATGGATGCGCTTCACACGCATTTCCAAAAGCAGCTCCAGCACCTGCATGGACGGCGAAACAAACAGCACATCGCGGAGGATGCTGCTCAAATCGAGGCTTGCTGGGTTACCGGCGCTGGCGTTTTGCGCGGCCAGGACGTCCTTGATGTGCACCATGCCGATGGCATCATCCAGGGTGTCGCGGTAGATCGGCACGCGGGAATGGGATTCCCGGTTGATCAGGTCGATCAAATCGGAGAGCGCCGCCTTCTCATCGATGGCGATGATATCGGCGCGCGGCACCATGACATCATCGACGGTGCGTCCCCGGAGGCTCAAGATATTGGCCAGCAGGGTTCGTTCCTCGGTTTCAATGGCCGTGACCGCGTCCGGCGATTCCTCGATCAACTCCTCGATCGCTTCGCGCACCGAAACATCGCCATTGCGGGCGCCGAATATCCAACCCACAAGACCGCGCCAGGAACGGGCGCGCGGGATCGCCTCGGTGCCGTTTCTGGACGCCGGCAATCTAGGCGGGTCTTCGTTCATCTCGCTCCTCGCGTTTCCGGCCGGATTTCTGACCGGACCCTGGATCCAAATCGGGGGCGCCGGCGGCCACCAAATCCCGGTAGGGATCATTGATGCCGAGGCGCGAAAGAAGCTGGGTTTCGAGACCCTCCATGGCCGCGGCCGCGGCGTCGGTCTGGTGATCAAAGCCCAACAGGTGCAGGACGCCGTGGATAATCAGATGGCTCAGATGATCGGCGAGGGATGGGCCCCGTTCATCGGCTTCGGCTTGCCTTTGGGTGGTGCCGAAGGCGACGACCACGTCACCAAGCAGGATCGGATGGTCCGGCGCCCGGGCGCCGGAAAGCCGGTCCGCAGGGACCGGCGAATCGCCGGCAAACGACAGAACATTGGTGGTTTCATCGCGGCCCCGGTAATCCCGGTTGAGAGCGCGCACAATATCATCGCCGGTCAAAACCAGGCTCAGCTCGATGGCCTGGGTTTGGCTTGCAAGCGCGGTTTCCGCCGCCGCCGCCGCGATGCTCCGGGCGTCCGGCAGGGCGCCGGCCCAATCGGCGCTGTCAATGGATATTTTGATGCAGTGCATGGCGTTCATGGCGGCGGCTCAATTCTTGTCCTTGCCGGTCTAATCTTTGTCGGCGGCCGCCTGGCGGTCATAGGCGCGGACGATGCGGGCAACCAGCGCATGGCGAACCACGTCGGCATCGGTAAATTCGACGAAAGAAATGCCTTCGACACCGGTCAGGATCGCGATGGCGTCGGTCAGCCCGGAGCGTACCCCCTGGGGCAAATCGACCTGGGTCAAATCGCCGGTCACCACCATGCGCGCATCGGCGCCCAACCGGGTCAGAAACATTTTCATTTGCACCGGCGTGGTGTTCTGGGCCTCGTCAAGGATAACAAAGGCGCCCGCCAGGGTGCGCCCGCGCATGAATGCCAGCGGTGCGATCTCGATCTCGCCGCTGTCTATTTTTTTGGCCACCTGATTGGCCGGCAGCATGTCGTTCAAGGCATCGTAGAGAGGGCGCAGATAGGGATCGACCTTATCGCGCAAATCGCCGGGCAGGAATCCCAGTCGCTCGCCGGCTTCGACCGCCGGGCGCGACAAGATGATGCGGTCGACTTGGCCATTGATCAGACTTTCCACCGCCTTGGCGACGGCGAGATAGGTTTTCCCGGTTCCCGCCGGGCCGAGACCAAAGACCAGGTTGTGCCGGGCAATGGCGCGCAAATAATTCGCCTGTTGCGGCGAGCGCGGCTGGATATGCCGTTTGCGCGTATGCACGGCCAGATCGTCGGCGTTGAGATCGTCTCTGGCGCCGCCCGATATCATGCGGATGGCGCCGTCAATTTCGGCCGGGTCAACATCCTGGCCATCCTTCAGCCGTTGATAAAGATCGGTCAGCACCGTCGCCGCGGTTTCGGCCTGTTCCTTGGCCCCGGAGATGACAACTTCGTTGCCGCGCGAATTCAGCGACACATCGAGACGCTGTTCGATTTGCGCCAAATGGCTATTATGGCTGCCGAACAAAAGTGGCAGCAGGCTGTTGTCGTCAAAAGCGAGCAGCAGGTTTTCCGCGTCCTGGGCCGTATTCGGCGTGTTCAAGCGCTAATCCTTCTTTGAATTTCTCCGGCCGCGGATTGGTTCGCGGCGCCAGCAGTTCCGCCCACAAGTTCGCCGCCGAGACTATTGGCGTGGGCCTCGGTTATTGCAACATCGGCAACCCAGCCCATCAGGCTGTCGGGCGCCATCGCGTGCACCGGCTGCATATAGGGACTGCGCCCAACAAGCTGCCCTGGTTTGCGCCCGGCGCGGTCAAACAGGACCGTCATGACGCGCCCTTCGGAGGCTTTGTTAAAGGCGCGCTGGCTGGCGTTCAGGATATCCTGCAGCGCCGCCAAACGTTCCGCTTTGACCGCGTCCGGCACCTGGTCCGCCATCGCCGCCGCCGGCGTGCCGGGCCTGGGGCTGTATTTGAAGGAATAGGCCTGGATAAAGCCAAACTCGGATGCCAGGGCCAGGGTGGCGCCGAAATCCTTGTCGCTTTCGCCGGGAAAGCCGACGATGAAATCGCTCGACAGTTTCAAATCCGGGCGCGCCCGGACCAGGCGATCGACGACGTCCCGGTAGTCAGCGATGCGGTGACGGCGGTTCATGCGCGCCAGGACCGCATCGGAGCCGGACTGCACCGGCAGATGCAGGAACGGCATCAACTGGCTGACATCGCCGTGCGCCGCGATCAGATGGTCGTCCATATCGATGGGATGGGATGTGGTATAGCGGATGCGCGCCAGGCCATCGATGTCCGCCAAGGCGCGGATCAAGGCGCCAAGTCCGGCAACCGCATCGGTGTCCCGGTAGGCATTCACGTTCTGGCCCAAGAGCGTAATTTCGCGAACCCCGCCCGCCGCCAGGCGCCGCGCCTCGTCCACAATATCGGCTACCGGGCGCGAATATTCCGCGCCCCTGGTATAAGGCACGACGCAGAAGGTACAAAATTTATCGCACCCCTCCTGGATCGTCAGAAACGCCGAAACGGAAGTCGGCGCCACATCCGGAAGATGATCGAATTTCGATTCGGGTGGAAACTCGATATCGAGTATGCCGCCCGCTGGCGCCATATCGTTGGCGGCGGCGCGGCGTTCGGCGCGGGCGATCAGTTGTGGCAGCCGGTGATAGGTTTGCGGCCCAAGCACGATATCGACATAGGGCGCCCGCTTCATGATCTCCTCGCCCTCGGCCTGGGCAACGCAACCGGCGACGGCGATCAGCGTCCGTTTGCCGGCGGCCATGCGCGCATCCTTCAAGATGCGAAAGCGTCCCAATTCGGAATAAAGTTTTTCGGCCGCCTTTGCACGGATATGACAGGTGTTGAGGATGACCATATCGGCGTCGCCCGCATCATCAGTCGGCACATAGCCGCAGGCGCCCAGCACATCACCCATGCGCCCCGAGTCATAGACGTTCATCTGGCAGCCAAAAGTCTTGATGTGGAGTTTTTTCACCAATGTCGGTAATCACCGGCAATAACGCCGTCAAATAGCCTCATTCATCGTCGGCACCCGGCGGTATCGAGCCAAGGGCCACGCCGTATAGCTCCAACCGGTGGCCAATCAATTTGAAGCCGTAACGCTCGGCAATCTTGATTTGCAGCCTTTCGACTTCGGCGTCGTGAAACTCAAAAACCTTGCCGGAGTTCATATCGATCAAATGGTCGTGATGGTCGTCCGACGTTTCTTCGTATCGGGAGCGGCCGTCGCCGAAATCCAGCCGGTCGAGAAGGCCGGCCTCTTCGAACAGGCGCACCGTGCGGTAGACCGTGGCGATGCTGATTTTGGAATCGGACTCCATGGAGCGGCGGTACAATTCCTCCACATCGGGATGGTCGTTGGCTTCCGACAATATGCGGGCGATAACGCGGCGCTGACCGGTCATCTTCATACCCCGTTCGACACAAACCCGTTCCAGGCGCGATGGTTCAATCTGGTCGCTCACGTAATCTCCGGTATCGGGTTTCCACGGCCCGCTATCGGGCAACAAGCCCAGTAAATTTCAGTATCAACCGATGATACCATGACGCGGGCCTGGATCAAGCGCGCGTCCCCCGCGACCTGGTCCCGAGGCCGATTTTCTTGGCGAGGTTGCTTCGGTGCTTGGCGTAATTGGGCGCAACCATGGGATAATCCCGAGGCAATCCCCACCGTTCGCGATATTCGTCGGGCGTCAAATTGTAGGAGGTCTTGAGATGGCGTTTGAGCATCTTCAATTTTTTGCCGTCTTCCAGGCAAACGATATAATCGGGCGTCACCGATTTCTTCACCGAAACCGCCGGCTGCGGGCGCTCGGCGGCGCCTTGCGCCCCGCCCACATTGGACAGCGTCCGGTAAACGTCCTGAATGAGCTGCGGCAAATCGCCAACGGACAGCGCATTATTGCTCACATGGGCGGACACGATTTCGGTGGTCAGTTCCAATAGTTCGGTGTTGTTTTGTTGATCGGCCATAACATTTAATCCTATTACTCGATTGCGCTATTTACATAGACCAGTAATTGGCGGAATTCAAGTATTTTTCACTATTATCATTAGTAAACCTCAAATACTTGGGATTATTCGATGCTTCGACCATAAACAAATGCATCAGTTGAACTTGCGCCGGCTTTATAATATTTCCGGCGGCGGCCGATCTCGGCAAATCCCAACCCCTCATAGAGGCGGCGCGCGTGCCCGTTATCTTCGGCAACTTCCAGAAATATGACCTTGGCGCCGGGCCCGGCCCGCTCCATTGCCCCCTGAACCAGCACCGCGCCCATCTTATTGCCGCGCTGGGCGGGAAGGACGCCGAGGGTGATGATCTCGGCCTCGTCGGCGGCACACCGCCACAGAATAAAACCGCAGGGTTGTTCGCCGGTGCCGCCGGCGGTGCCGATCAAAGCCGACACGCCCGGCGCGCTCAACAGTTTCATAAATTCATCCGCCGGCCAGGGCCGGGGAAAACAGGCCCCATGCAGTTCCGCCAGCAAACCGGCGTGGGCGGCGGAACAAAGCACCAGATGGGACCTCAATCCGGGCGGCGACGAGGCCTTGGTCATGATGCGCCTTGGCGTCCGGGTTTGGCCGGCAGGGTGGCATCGGGGGGGCGCAAATAAAGCGGTTCCAGCGGCGTTTGGTCGCCGCCCGGGCGCCATATTTCCGCCGCCAGACGGGCGACGGTGCGGGCATCGGCGTAAGCCGGCGCCGCCGACAATTGGGCATCAATACCGCCGGTCAGCAGAACCCCAAGGGCGCGCGCGCCGGCATCGCCGATCACCAGAACCGGCGGCGGGGCGGCGGCGGCGAACGCCGGCAGGTCGTCTTCATCGATGGCCGCCGGGTCCGACACCGGGCTTGCCGCGGCGCTGAACATTTGCCCATAGATATCGGCGCGCTTGGTTTCCAGGGCGACCAACACACTATTATGGTTCGGCGCCTCCTGGCCCTCGTTCTCGCCTTGGCTGGCTCCGGCCAGCGCCGCATCAAACGTGGTCACCCCATAAAGCGGCGTCCCAGCGGCGAGGCCCAAGGCCCGTGCCGTCGCCAGTCCGATGCGCAGCCCGGTGAAGGCACCCGGGCCAATGGTCACGGCAATCACGTCCAGATCGCCATAGTCGGCGCCGGCCTCGCTCATGACCGCCTCGATCATCGGCACCAAAGCTTCGGCCTGGCCGCGCGCCATGGCCTCGAACCTGTGCGCGGCAATCGAGCCGGCCCGCCAGACGGCGGCCGAACAACTTGATGCGGCGCAATCGAAGGCCAGAATATTGGCGTTGATATTCACGGTTTTTTCATCGCTTTTGTGACTAATCGATGCCGTTATAATGAGCGCCACCATATTTTACACGACGGGAATGCGATCATGGGGCGAAACCGATCATGGCATTGATTCCCATCACGCCGGACCGCCACGGCATCGAGCTGCAAATGGCCTATGCCGGGCCCGACAATTTCACCGGCGCGCCGGTTTACGCCCGCGCCGCCTGCTACCTGCACGCCGAAGCCGAGGCCCTGCTCAGGCGCGCCGTGGAAATGGCCGGTCGCATCGGCTTCACCTTCCGCGTCTATGATGCGTTTCGCCCTTCGGAAGCGCAATGGAAGCTTTGGGCGCATACCCCGGACCCGGATTTTCTGGCCGATCCCCGCCGCGGCTCGCCCCATTCAAGGGGCGCGGCGGTTGATTTGACCTTGATTGACAGCGGCGGGCGGCCCCTTGATATGGGCACGCCGTTCGATGCCTTCACGCCGCTTTCCCACCACGGCAACACCGGCATCAGTGCGCAAGCGGCGCGCAACCGGGCGCTGCTGATCGGCCTGATGACCACCGCCGGATGGGATTTTTACCGGAACGAATGGTGGCACTACCAGTTGTTCGACGCCCGCCGCCTGCCGCTGCTTTCCGATTCGGTGCTGGACGAGCCTATGATGACGGGGGCCGGACCATGAAGCACCTGCTGGCCGGTTTGGCGCTGGCCGCCCTGATGCTGGTGGCGGACGTGGCACGGGCGGCCGATTCCGCCGTCATTTTGATGTATCACCGGTTCGGCGAATCCAAGTTCCCCTCCACCAATATCCGCTTGGCGCAGTTCGAGGCCCATATCGCCGAGCTCAAAAGCGGTCCCTATCATGTGCTTCCGGTCCCTGAGATCTTGCGCAAAATTCGCAGCGGCGAACCCCTGCCGGAGCGCACCATAGGTCTCACCGTGGATGACGGCTATCTCTCGGTCTACCGGGAGGCCTGGCCGCGGCTGCGCGCCGCCGGTCTGCCGTTCACGGTTTTTGTTTCCACCGATACCGCCGACCGGGGCGCCGCCAGCTACATGCGCTGGGAGCATATCCGCCAAATGCAAGCGGCCGGCGTCGAGATCGGCGCGCATACCGCATCGCACCCGCACATGATCGACGCGGGCGGCGCGCGCCTGGAAGCCGAATTGCAAAAATCCAATGCCCGCTTCCGGGCCGAGCTGGGCGCCACGCCGGACCTGTTCGCCTATCCGTACGGCGAAGCCGGGCAGCGGGAACGGAAGCTGGTCCTCAAATCGGGATACCAGGCCGCCTTCGGCCAGCATTCGGGCGTCTTCCACAAGAGCAGCGAAGGTACCTATATCCCGCGTTTCGCCCTCAACGAAAATTTCGGCGCCATCGGCCGCTTCCGGCTGGTGATCAACACCCTGCCGATCCCGGTGGACGACGTGGCGCCCAGGGACGCCCGCATCGGCGCCACCAATCCGCCCAATTTCGGCTTCACCGTGGCCGAAGATATCGGCGATTTGAAGCGGCTGGGATGCTTTGCCTCCTCGGAAGGCCGCGCCCGCGTGGAGATTTTGGGAACGCGCCGCATCGAGGTACGCTTGAAAAATCCGCTGCCGCCGGGGCGTACCCGCATCAACTGCACCATGCGCGATAAATCCGGGCGCTGGCGCTGGCTGGGCACCATATTTTACGTGCCGCCCAAATAAATTCTAAATCGCCGGTTCCTTGGCGGCGGTGATGACGGTACCGCCGAGACGGGCCGTGTCCAACTGGCTGAGCCGGTTGGCGCGGATGATTTTTTGGATCGAGGCCACATAGGCGCGCCCGCGCTCCGAATAGCTGCCCAGGCTGCGCGCCAACTGCTCACCGTTCGGCTGGCCGCCGCTCCTGCGCATGCGCGCCCGCTCGGCGCGAAAGCCCCGGTAAGCCCGGTGGGTGTTCAAGTTGGCCACATAGGCGCCGACCGCCTGGGTCAGGGTCTGGAACACCTTGATCTTATGCAATTTACCCGCTTCCCGGTTCTTCGGCACCAGCCCGCCCGCCGCGGCAAAGGTCCATTGCCCGAACAAGGCATTGCCCTCGCGGGCAAAGCGCGATGTGCCCCAGCCGGTTTCTTCGGCCGCCTGCGCCATGGCCAGCGACGGCGGCACCGTGTCCATGCGCCGCGCCAATTCCTCGAGGCCGGCGCGCCGGACATCATACTGATCCAGCTTGGCGGCCAGCCAGAGACGGTCTTCGGCGCGCAATGGCCGGCCCGCCCGGGCGGCCGCCAGCAAGGGCATCAGGCGGCGGCGGTCCTCGGTAATGCGGTCATTGACCCGCAGGACCAGCGGCAGGATCATCTTGAAAAAGAAATTCTTGCGCGTTTCCGGCTGGCGGATGCGCACGATGTCGCGGGGAAAAGCGGTCAGAAACAAAGGCGGCACGTGGCTCTTGCCGGCGCGGATGGTCGCCATGTCATATTTGTGCCGATCGAATTTCGACGCAACGACGGCCACCGTGGGGCCGCCAATGCCCGCCAACTTGGCGCCGGCGCCCTTTGCCGCCCCGCCCTCGGCGCTGTCCGGCACCGGATAGACGGCGCTCGGTGACCGGGTGGTGCTATCGATCGGATGCAGCGTTGCGGCCACGAATAAACCGGCCACGCCCGCGGCAACCAAACCGATCAACGCCCTCTCGAATAGGCTCATTCGAGAACCTTCTGTGTTCCCACCATCAAGAAAATACCTGCCCTCAACGCCTCTCATATGCGCAAATCCGCGCGTGCGGTCCGGTCTGCGATTATTCCGCTTAACCGATCCGCGTACCCCTGGCCGGCTCCGGATAATATGGAACAAGCGGTTGCCAATGCCAGCCGTTTTTTTGGCCCATAATCGGGGCCGAAATTTCCATAAATCCGGCAACGGCTTAACCCCTATAATTCGCTCAACGCTTGAACGGATTGAAGACCCGGCTGTGTTATTTGGGCAACAGTAATCGGCGAATCTGGCATTCCCATATTCCGATCAAGGCGATTTCGCGGCGCGCGGATTGAGGATGCCCATGACCGCGAACACTTCATCCATGACCGGTCCGGCGATGGCTTCGGCACGCCCGGCGCCATCGGCCAGCACCCCGTCCAGATAACCAGGGTCCGCCATCAGGCGCGCCATCTCTTCGCCGATCGGCGCCAGCACGGAGACCGCAAGCTCGGTCAGGGTCGCCTTGAACTGGGAGAACTGGCGGCCGCCCTGTTCGGCCACCACGTCGGCCAGGGTCGCATCGGCGAGGGCCGCGAAAATGCCCAGCAGATTGGCCGCTTCCGGACGGCCCTCGAGGCCGGCCACATCGGACGGCAAGGCCTCCGGATCGGTCTTGGCGCGGCGCAGCTTGCGGGCGATGGTGTCGGCGTCATCGGTCATATTGATGCGGGAATTTTCCGACGGATCCGATTTGCTCATTTTCGATGTGCCGTCGCGCAAGCTCATGACCCGCGCCGCGGCGCCCAATATCAACGGTTCCGGCTGCGGGAACAATTCGGTCCCATAGTCGTTGTTAAACTTGGCGGCGATATCCCGGGCCAGTTCCAGATGCTGTTTCTGATCCTCGCCGACGGGCACGTGGGAGGCCTTGTACAAAAGGATATTGGCGGCCATCAGGTTGGGATAGGCGTACAGCCCGACCGAGGCGTTTTCCCGGTTCTTGCCGGCCTTTTCCTTGAACTGGGTCATGCGGTTGAGCCAGCCGAGGCGGGCGACGCAATTGAAAATCCAAGCCAGTTCAGCATGCTCTGCCACCTGGCTCTGGTTGAAGATGATGTTGGCGGCGGGGTCCAGCCCGGCGGCGATCAGCCCGGCGGTCACCTCGCGGGTATTGGCGGCCAGCATTTTGGGATCCTGCCAGACGGTGACGGCGTGCAGATCGACGACGCAATAGAGGCAGTCGTAATCATGCTGCAGCCGCACCCAATTCCTGAGCGCGCCCAGATAGTTGCCGAGATGCAGATCACCGGTCGGCTGAACGCCGGAAAAAATTCTGTCCATTGTTATTCCCTATTCTTCGACGGGCGGTGTTATGGCGGGCGCGGCAATGGAGGTCAAGCCGTCCTCCGGCGTAAAATCCGGTTCAAATCTTCGATGCTGGTGGCTCCGGTCAGCAGCGCGGCAAGCCCATAAACAATCAACCCGCCGGCCACCAGCAGCGCCAGGGCGGCGATCCGCAAACCCAGGCCGCCGGTGAACCAGGGCGCCAGCGCCGGCAGCCCGATCCACAATGCGAAAGCCATCACCCCCGCGGCCAAGGCCATGCGCGGGAGAGCGCGGGCGAGGCGCTTATCGATTCTGAAATGGCCGCGGCGAATGAGAACGATGGCCAGCAAGGCGGCGTTCAACCACGCCGATATGGCCGACGCCATGGCCAGGCCCACATGCAGAAACGGCCCCATCAGAGCCAGATTGAGGATGATGTTCACGGCGATGGCCGCCAATCCGATCTGGATCGGCGTCTTGGTGTCTTCGGCCGCGAAATAGAAGGTGGCCAGGGCCTTGATCAGCACGTAGGCGGGAATGCCCCAGGCATAGGCGGCCAAGGCGCGGGCGGTGGCGTTCACGGCGAACGCATCGAAGGCGCCGCGCCCGAAAAAGACCAAGATGATCGGCTCGGCGATGATCACCAGCGCCGCCGCCGCCGGCAGGGTTAGAAACAACGAAATTTCCAGGGCCCGGTTCTGGCTGTTCTGGGCCGCCGCCAAATCACCGGCGCGCAATTGCCGCGACAAAAGCGGCAGCAGCGCGGTGCCGACGGCAATGCCGATAACGCCCAAGGGCAACTGGTTCACCCTGTCGGCGAAAAACAGATACGAGATCGATCCCGACGGCAACAGCGACGCGATGATCATGTCGATCACCAGATTGACCTGATAGATGCCGGCGCCGATGGCCACCGGCGCCATGCGCAGCAAAAGCAGTTTGACGTCCCCGGTCAGGCGCGGCCAGCCAATGGTCAGCCGGTAACCGGCGCGCCGCACATGCGCCCACATCCAGACGAACTGGACAATACCGGCGGCGAACACGCCCCAGGCCAGAGCGTGCCCGGGCGACGGCAGCATGGGCGTCGCGCCAAGCACGGCGCCGATCAGGCAGAGATTGAGCAGGATCGGCGTGGCCGCCGCCTGCCAGAATTTTTCCAAGGAGTTCAGAACACCGGCATAGAGGGACACCAGCGAGATGAACATCAAATAGGGGAAGGTGATGCGCGTGAAGATAACCGCGAGCTGAAATTTTTCCGGCGTATCGGTGAAGCCCGGCGCCAGCACACGCATGATCCAGGGCATGCCGATTTCGGCGGCGATAACCACCGCGCCCAGGGTCCAAAACAGAACCGCCAGGGCGCGCCGCGCGAAGGCTTCCGCCTCACCCCGTCCGTCGCCTTCCAGCCGGCGCGCGAACATCGGCACGAAGGCGGCCGCAAAGGCGCCCTCGGCGAACAGGCGGCGGAACAGGTTGGGCAGCTTGAAGGCGACGAAAAAGGCGTCGGCCACCGGCCCGGCGCCGAGCATCGCGGCCACCAGAATATCGCGGACGAAGCCAAGCACCCGGCTTGCCATGGTGTAGCTTCCGATGGTGGAAATGGCGCCGATCAGGGCCATCGGCCGCCTATTCCGCCGCCGCCGTGTCTTCGCCGCCCTGATCGTCCCGGGCGTCCGCGCCCTCGGCGCCGGTCTCGCTCAGAACTTCCAGCAGCCGCGCCTGGATCGCCTTCTCCTTGTCCTCGTGGGCCAGTTTGAGGCCGAACACATCCTTGACATAGAAGCTGTCGACAACGCGCTCGCCATAGGTGGTGATATGGGCGCTGGATATCTTGAGGCCGAGCTCGTAGAGCGCGGCGGTGACGTCATACAAAAAGCCGATGCGGTCGCGGCCATTGACCTCGATCACGGTATCGGTGTTGCTGGCCTGGTTGTCGATGAGCACCCTCGGCGCCACCCGGAACACCTGTTCCCGGGAGGCCACGCGGGCGCCGGCGGCCTTGGCCAGTTCTGCATCGATATGCAGCTTGCCGGCGATCACGTCTTCGATGCGGCCCCACAGCCGTTCGAGGCGCACCGGGCTGGCATAGGCCTTGTCGGTGGCGTCGAGGAAGGAAAAGCTGTCCAGCGCCATGCCGTCGGAAAATGTGACGATCTTGGCATCCATGATATTGGCGCCCGACAGCGCCATGGCGCCGGCGATTTTGGAAAACAGGCCGGGATGGTCGGGGGTGTAGACCGTCACCTCGGTATATTCGAACTCGTCGTCGTGGCGGGTGTCGATATGGAGGTCCTTGTTCTGGCGCTTGGCTTCGGCGACGATCTCCGCATGGCGGGCGTGGGTGCCGGTATCGTAGGCCAGCCAGTAGCCCCCGTAGCCGGTGGCGATATGGGCCTCGAGCGCGGCCTCGGGCCAATCAGTAAGCCGGGCACGCAATTCAGCCTTGGCGGCGGCGATGCGCGCCGCCCGGTTTTCCATGACCCGGTCGCCGGACAGAATCTCGAGGGCGCGCAGATAGAGGCCGCGCAACAAACCCGATTTCCAGGCGTTCCAAGTATTCGGGCCGACGGCGCGGATATCGACCACGGTGAGCACCGCCAGCAGCCGCAGCCGTTCCACGGATTGCACCACATTGACAAAATCCTGGATCGTCTTGCCGTCCTCGATATCGCGCTTGAAGGCGGTGTTGCTCATGATGAGATGGTATTGAACCAGCCAGGCCACGGTCTCGGTTTCTTCCGGCTCCAGCCCCAGGCGCGGGCACAAGTCCAGCGCCACCTGGGCGCCCAGCTCGGAATGGTCGCCGCCCCGGCCCTTGGCGATATCGTGGAGCAGCACCGCCGCATAGAGCGCCCGGCGCGAACCGATCTCGGACACCGCTTGGGTCATGGTCGGCATGTCTCTTTCCAACAAGCCGGCCTCCAGGCGGGACAGCATACCGATGGCGCGGATGGTGTGCTCGTCGACCGTATAGGTGTGGTACATGTCGTACTGCATTTGCGCGACGATGCGCCCGAAATCAGGAACGAAGCGGCCGAAGACACCGGATTCGTTCAGCCGCCGGAGGGATATTTCCGGGTCCTTCGGCGCCGTCAGGATATCCATGAATATTTGGTTGGCTTCCGGGTTTTCGCGCAAATCCTTGGTTATCAGGTTCAGGTTCTGGCTGATCAGGCGCAGCGCGCCGGGGTGAATATCCAGATCGTGTTCGTGCGCTTCTTTGAAGATGCGCAGGATCTTGATCGGATCGTCGGCGAAGGCGTGGTCGTTTTCGACCATGATGCGGCCGCCGTCGATCTTGAAGCCGTCGACGCGAACGCGGTGGAATTGCCAGCCCGGCAGGTGGAAGATGGAGCGTTTCTTCTGCTGCTCTTCGAGCACCGCGCACAGCACCCGGGTCAAATCGCCCACATCCTTGGCGATCAGGAAATAATGCTTCATGAAACGCTCGACACCGGAGATGCCGGCCCGGTCCTCGGCATAGCCCATGGCCTCGCCGATTGTTTTCTGCACATCGAAGGTCAGCCGTTCCTCGGGATGCCCGGCCAGGTAATGGAGGCGGCAGCGCACCGTCCACAGGAAATCCCGCGCTTTCGAGTAGCGGCTGACATCCTGTTCGGTGAACACATCCAGCGCCGCCAGTTGCGCGACGCGATCGACCCCGTAGAGGTGGCGCACCAGCCAATACAGGGTCTGCAGATCGCGCAATCCGCCCTTGCCCTCCTTGATATTGGGCTCGACCACATAGCGGGAATCGCCCATCCGTTCGTGGCGTGCGTCGCGCTCGGCCATCTTGGCTTCGACGAAGGCCGGGCCGCCGCGCTCGATCAGATCGGATTTGAAGCGCGCCTGGAACTCGGCGAACAATTCTTGATCGCCCCACAGCCAGCGGGCATCCAATAGGCTGGTAAGGATGGTGACATCGGCTTTGGCGAGGCGGATGCACTCACCGATCGAGCGGGTCGCATGGCCCACCTTGAGGCCCATGTCCCACAGCATGTAGAGCATGAATTCCACGATCTGCTCGATATAGGGCGTCTCCTTGTAGGGCATGAGAAACAACAGATCGACGTCGGAGAACGGCGCCAGGGTCGAGCGGCCATAGCCGCCGACGGCGACGACGCTCATTTTCTCGGCCTTGGAAAGATTGGGCGCCCGGTAGACCCGCCAGGTGGCCATGTCGAACAGGATGCGCACCAATTGATCGACCAGGAAGCTGTTCTCGGCAATCGCCCGGTGGCCGTCGCCGGAAGCCCCGAAACGCTTACGCACCTCATCGAACCCGTCCTGCCACGCCTGTTTCATTTCCCCGACCAACTGCGGCCGGATTTCCGGCTTGTAACCCGTGGGCTCGATGATCGCCTCCAGCCGTTCGATAACGGTCAGCCGGTCGATAATTTTGCGCTGCTGGCGAATCATGTTCATGGCCCGTTACTTAACGGATTTTCCGCACAAACGATAGAGTTGGTCGGTTGGAGCATTGGCATCCGGTCATTTAAAAGCAAAAAATGCGACATATTTTGGGCGAAAATCTGGTATGGAAAAGTATGGTTCTGTATGGATTTTTATGGTTTTTGGTGTGCAAAAGCGTGGCGCTCCCGGGCGCGATCCTTGTTTCAATTTCAGATATTACCTGGGTAATATAGTCCGGCGTCGGCCCGGTTCAAGGCGAGCGGCGTTAGCCGATTATTCTGATCGGTCCCGCCGCCACCTTGTCGGCCCCGCCGTTCCAAAGGCCCTCCAAATTCTGATCAGCAGTTTATTAAAATTGTCGCGGATGCCGGCGCGCAACATTTGGGCGTGCCGCTTTGCGCCCGTTAATCCGGCCTCCGAAAGCACATAGGGAATATTTGGCGCGGAAATTACGTCCGTGCCGAAGACGCGTTCCGAGGCCGATGTTTTTAGGATTTCGTAGCGGACCATGATGGGGACCCTGATCGAGCGCCCGTCGAGCGGCGCATCTTTGAGCATGGTCGCCTGCAACAACAATTCCGGTGACATTTTCCCATCAATGATCTTGAACAGATTGTTTCGCTTGAGGGTCCGGATTAGCCCTTGCCGGAAAACGGCTGCGTCGATGGGTTTGCGAAAAAACC
>JAYGEH010000248.1:0-7710 GCA_046582475.1 Rhodospirillales bacterium | reverse complement strand
AACCGGGCCAATATCGCATTCGTTCACGATGTGATCATGGCGGCGATTTCCGTTGTATTGTCGCTATTCCTGCGCCTGGGCGAAGATATCAACTTCTATCCAAGGGAACAGCTTCTGCTGGCGCTGGGCCTGTTTATCGTGGTCGCCGCCGTGGTCTTCCGCTCCATGAAAATGTATCGCGGCGTCTGGCGCTACGCCTCGCTCAACGATCTTCTGACCATCACCAAGGCGGCCAGCCTCGCGATTCTGATATTTTTGGTATTGCTGTTCGCGGTAACCCGGCTCGAAGATCTGCCGCGCTCCTTGCCGCTGATCAACTGGTTCGTGTTGATGGCGCTCCTCGGCGGCCCGCGCTTTCTCTACCGGGTGTTCAAGGACCGGCGCCTGGACTTCAAGCTTGAAAAAGACGCCAACCTGCTGGTGCCGGTGCTGCTGGTCGGTGCCGGTGATTCGACGGAACTGTTTATTCGCGATGCCGCCCGGGGTGAAAGCATCTACCGCGCCGCCGGCATTGTTTCGGAAACCCCATCCAGGGTGGGGCGCGATATTCATGGGGTTCCGATCCTCGGCACCTTCGATGAAATACCAGAAGTGATCGACATCTTGACCCGGCGCGGTATCCGGCCGCAGCGTCTGGTGGTCTCGGCCGAGCGCCTCGAAGGCGCCCGCCTGCGCCAGCTTCTGGACATCGCCGAGGCACAGGGGCTCAGCCTCGCCCGGCTGCCATCCCTGTCGGATTTTCAAAGCGGGCTCGAAGATAAAATTTCCATAAAGCCGGTGGAGGTGGAAGACCTTTTGGGCCGGCCACAAACGCCGCTGGACCGCGAAATGATGAAGCGCCTGATCGCCGGCCGCCGGGTTTTGGTGACCGGCGCCGGCGGCAGCATCGGCCGCGAACTGGTCGACCAGATTTCCGAACTGGACCCGGCCCATCTGACCCTGTTGGACAATTCCGAATATGCACTCTTCAATGTGGAGCGGGACCTGGCGAAAAACGCGCCCGGACTGGCCCATAGCGCGGTCATCGCCGATGTGCGCGACCAGAAAAATCTGGCGCGGGTTTTTGTAGGCGAACGCCCCCAGCTGGTGTTTCACGCGGCGGCGCTCAAGCATGTTCCCTTGGTCGAGGCAAACAAGCTCGAAGGGCTGGCGACCAATGTTTTGGGCAGCGCCCGCGTCGCCGATGCGGCGCGTGCCGCCGGTGTCGACACCTTTGTCCAAATCTCCACCGATAAGGCGGTCAATCCTTCCAGCGTCATGGGCGCTTCCAAGCGCCTGGCCGAAATGTACTGCCAGGCCCTGGACCGGGCAGCCGGGGCCAACGCGGGCACCCGATTCGTCACCGTCCGCTTCGGCAACGTGCTCGGTTCCACCGGCTCGGTGGTGGAATTGTTCCGCGACCAGTTGCAGGCCGGCGGCCCCTTGAGCGTCACCCATCCCGACATGACGCGCTATTTCATGACCGTCCGCGAAGCGGTGGAATTGGTGTTGCAGGCCTCGGCCATGGGCAATGAGGATCCGCCCGGTGATGGCCGCATTTTCGTTCTCGATATGGGCGAGCCGGTGCACATCATGGATCTTGCGCGCCAGATGATCCGGCTGGCCGGCTTCGATCCGGATACCGAGATCGGCATCGAAATTATCGGCGCGCGGCCCGGCGAAAAGCTCTTCGAAGAGGTTTTGCACGGCGCAGAAGAACATGTTCCCACCGGCCAGGAAGGGTTGTTATTGGCGCGTCCCCGCACCCAGGACGTGGCGGTCCTCAAAGAGCGCATCGAAGACCTCGATCGGGCCATTCTCTCCGGCGATGAGGGCCGCGCTCTCGATATCCTCTCGGCCCTGGTGCCGGAATATGCGGCGCCCGAGAGGCCGGCCTCGGCGGCCCAATAGCCCCAAGCCCAGGAGTCCATTGGCGTTGCGGAATTATCCCTGGCCCGGCCTAGCCGCGTTTGCTATATGGCATGGCAGTCGCGTTCCTCGATTTCGCTAAGGAGTTTTCGCCCATGAGCGAGCCAATCCGTCGCGCCCTCATTTCGGTTTCCGACAAGTCGGGCCTGACCGAAATCGGCACCTATCTCGCCGCTCATGGGGTCGAGATTTTGTCGACCGGCGGTACCGCGAAGGCGTTGCGCGATTCCGGCATCGGCGTTGTGGATGTGTCCGAGCATACCGGATTTCCGGAAATCATGGACGGCCGGGTCAAGACGCTGCATCCGGTAATCCATGGCGGACTGTTGGCCAGGCGCGACAACGACGGCGATATTGCCGCCATGGAAAGCCATGATATCGGCGTCATCGATCTGTTGATCGTCAATCTCTATCCGTTCGAGGCGACCGTCGAGGCCGGCGCCGACGAAGCCGCCTGCATCGAAAATATTGATATCGGCGGGCCGGCCATGATCCGGGCGGCGGCCAAGAACCACGCCTCGGTCGCGGTCATCGTCGATCCCGGCGATTACCAGCGCCTGATCAATGAAATGGAAGCCGGCGACGGCCGCACCACACCTGAATTCCGGCGCCGCCTGGCGGCCAAGGCGTACCGGCGGACCGGCGCCTATGACGCCGCCATCGGCACCTGGTTTGCAGCCGTCATGGGCGAGGAATTTCCCGAACGAGCGCTCTTTTCCGGGCAATTGAAGCAGACCTTGCGCTACGGCGAAAACCCGCACCAGAGGGCGGCTGTCTATGCCGGCGGCCTGGCCCGGCCGGGCGTCGTTACGGCGCTGCAATTACAAGGCAAGGAATTGAGCTTCAACAATTTGAACGATACCGACGCCGCGTTCGAGCTGGTGGCCGAATTCGAAGATGTCGCCTGCGCCATCATCAAGCATGCCAACCCTTGCGGCGTTGCCGCCGCCGGCACCTTGGCCGAAGCCTATGGACGGGCGCTGGCCTGCGATACGGAAAGCGCATTCGGCGGTATCGTCGCGGTCAACCGCGCGCTGGATGCGGCCACCGCCGAAGAGATTGCCAAACTGTTCGCCGAAGTGGTCATCGCGCCGGAAATCGGATCGGATGCGCGCGCTATGCTCGCCGGCAAAAAGAACCTGCGCGTTCTCGAAGCCGGCGCCATGCCGGCGCCGGGCGCCTCGGATTTAATGGTGCGCAGCCTCGCCGGCGGGCTTTTGTTGCAGGGCCGCGACTCGGGCGTCATCGGCGACGAATTGAAAGTGGTCACCAAGCGGGCGCCCTCGGACGCGGAAATGGCGGACCTCAAATTCGCCTTCACCGTTTGCAAGCACGTGAAGTCCAACGCCATCATTTATGTCAAGGACGGCGCCACCGTCGGCATCGGCGCCGGGCAAATGAGCCGCGTCAATTCCTCGCGCATTGCGTCCTGGAAGGCCGAGGAAGCCTCAAACGCGGCCGGCGAGGCGGAAAGCCGGGCGATCGGATCGGTGGTCGCATCCGATGCGTTCTTCCCCTTTGCCGATGGTCTTATTGCGGCGGCGGAGGCCGGGATTACGGCGGTTATCCAGCCGGGCGGATCGATCCGCGACGATGAAGTGATCGCCGCCGCCGACGAAAGGGGCCTGGCCATGGCGTTCACCGGCATGCGCCATTTCCGGCACTAATCATGGCCAATCGGTATGGAGATGGGTTAAACCGGTTCCCGAAAGGTACAAAATAATTCGATGCAAGACCTGATCAACCAGTTTGCCGCGGTTTGGAACGCGTCGTTTATCGGCACCACCGTCGGCCAGTTGGCGGCGGCGAACCAGGCTTCGGGGGAATGACGGTGGCTGGCGGCGCCATAACCGTGGCCATCGCGCCCGGCGAGCTGATCGACAAGATCACCATTCTAGAGATCAAGCTGGAGCGCATAAAAGAGCCCGCCAAGCTCGAAAATATCCGCCGCGAAATGGAAATATTGGCCCATACAAGCGCCGATGGATTGGCGCAATCGGAAGAGCTGGACGGGCTGACCCAGGAATTGAAAGACGTGAACGAACGGCTTTGGCAAATCGAGGATGATATCCGCGCCTGCGAGGCGGCCGGCGATTTCGGCCCCCGCTTTATCGAGCTGGCACGCGCCGTCTATATCAACAATGACCAACGCGCCCGCGCCAAGCGGGATATCAACGTACTTCTGGGTTCCGATATTATCGAAGAAAAATCCTACCAGCCTTATTAGCGCACTAGGCCAGCCAAATGGCGCCAGAGCCCAGACGGCGCAAAAGATTTTCCAGATTACGCCGCGTCGGAATCTCCGCCAAATGGGCGCTGCAATGGCGGCAATCACTGCTGCCGAAACCGGGGACCGGAATGCGGATGCCGCGGCCTTGGCAGAGCCTTTCCATAAGCGCGCATTCCGTACCATCGATGAACGCCCCCATGGCCATGACCTGGCCGGCTCCGGTCAGCTCATCCACGTGCCAGTGACGCACCTTCGATGGCCGCGCATGGCGGCGAAGGCGGGCGCCAATGCTGCCTGGCCCCCGCGCGCTGCCGCAATAAACGTATAGTCCAGGGTGCAGCGTGGCGCCGCGCCAGCGGCGGCGGCTCAGGCCGAGGGGCGCGGTCAGCCGGACCATCAGGGCATAGCCGCCGGGCGCGTCCGGCAAATCCTCCAGATCGGAAATGCGGTGGGTCATTATCTACCAATACCAAGCGTTTACCGATTGGCAACCAGTTGAATGCCAATATAGGAGGCCTGAAATAATCGGGCGCAGTATCATCCGGTGGTGAAAGAGGCGCGAGTTGAGCGACGAGCAACGCAAATATACCGACGGCGAGGTGGTATTCCGGGAAGGCCAGCGCTCCTCCAAGGCGTTCATCGTGGTATCGGGGCGCATCGAGTTGTTGAAAAGCAGCGGCGCCGGCGCGCCGGTGCGGCTTTCGATCCTCGGGCCCGGCGAAATGTTCGGCGAGATGGGCGTGGTCAACCGGGCGACGCGCAGCGTCACGGCCCGCGCTGCCGGCGAAACTGTGCTGCAGGAGATCGAGCGCGAAGGATTTATGGAATCGCTGCGCTATGATCCCGACATGGCCATGCAGGTCATCGATACCCTTTCCGGGCGTCTGCGTGCCGCCAACGAACTGGTGGTCAAGTCGGGCAAGGGCGGCGGCCGCAATCTCTGGGATCTGCTGGGCACGCTGATCGCCCATCGCCGCGAACGCAAGCGTCTCCTGGAAGTCCGCATCGCACCCCTGACCGGCGATGAAGACGGCGCGCAAACCCAGCAAATCGCCGCCATTTTGGGTGCCGACAGGACCGCAAACGTTAAAATCCTGGGCCAGCCCCTTGCCTTCGAGGCGCGCACCCCGCGCCCGGCGGACTTCGCCATGGCGGCGGCCATGGTCCGCATGAAAACCGGCGCCAACAGATGCGACCTGATGATTTGGGGCAGCATCAACGAAGTTGGCACCGCCATCAGCCTGCATTTCATACCGGGCACGGTTGCCGGCGATTATCCGGGCGCCGTGCTGCCCACCGACCGATTTGTCCTGCCCACCGATTTTCAGCCCGAATTCGGCCAATTGCTGCGCGCCGTGATCCTGGCTGCGGCGGTGCCCAGGGAAAAAACCCAGCGGATGTGGCTGGAACAAATGCTGATGAATGCCTTGGAAGCGGCGCAGGAGACCGGCCAGCAGCCGCCGGCGGAACTGACGCCATCGGAACGGTCCATGATTCAGGCCTGTTTCGGCAACGTCATCGCCGCCATCGGCAATTACAAAAACGACGCCAATTGGTATGTCCAGGCGGGCCAGGCCTACGCCGATGCCCTGGAGGGCATTACCGCCGAAGAGGCCCCCTTCGATTGGGCGGCGATCCAATTTCACCTCGGCCGGGTGCACCAGATGATCGGTGAAAAATGCGGCGACGGGGATACCCTCCAGGTGGCTATCGAGCATTTCCGTAGCGCCATGAGCGTCTATAGCCAGGCAGATTTTCCCCTGGAATGGGCGACCGCCGAAACCCGGATCGGCAGTATTCTCTATCGCCTGGATGCCTCGAGCACCGACACCGATTACCTGAAGCAGGCCATCGCATCCTATCAATCGGCGTTGCTGGTCTTCAATGCCGCCGAATTTCCATTCAAATGGAGCGAGGTGAAAAACAACCTGGGCCAGGCGCTTCAGGTCTGGGGCGATGTTGCCCGCTCGGCGGAACTTCTGGAGCGGGCCGTCACCAGTTGCCAGGAAGCGCTTCGGGTTCGCAGCCGCGAGGAAACGCCCCATCTTTGGGCGGCGAGCCAGAACAACCTGGGCTCGGCGTTGTTTCTCCTGGGCCGCCTGACCGAAGATTCCGAATATCTGGAAGGCGCCGCCGAAGCTTTCGGCAAGGCGCTCGAAATTTACCAGGCCTACGGCTTGGCGCGCCTCTCCAAGGTGACCGAGCGCAACCTGGCCAAGGCGGAAGATCTTTTGCGCGCCCGGCTGGCCCGCCGCGTCGCCCGCGTCTATTGGGAAGACGAGCCGGCGGGCGAGCGCAAAGAACGGCTGAAGCAGCTACGTTCGCGCGCCGTGCAAACTTCGAAGATCGAAGCTTAGCCACTCCGCCTCTCCGCCCCCGAACGCCCAAATACATTTCCCGGCTGCCGGAACCGCTCTAATATGGATTCCCATTAGACGGAGGATGCATGCGCAAAATTCTGGTTACCGGCGCCCTCGGCCAGATCGGCGCCGAACTGGTGCCGGCTTTGCGTGCCCGCTACGGGGCGGCCCAAGTGGTGGCATCCGATCTCCGCATGCGCCCGGGCGCTCCGGAAGTGGAGGCGGGCGCCTTCAAACATTTGGACTGCACCGACATCCCGGCCATCCATAATCTGGTCCAGCGCCACGATATCGGCGCCATCTATCACCTAGCGTCGATCTTGTCGGCGGTTGCCGAGGAAAAGCCGCAGGCCGCCTGGAGCCTCAATATGGGCGGGCTCTACGGCATTTTGGAAGCCGCCCGCGAGCATCGCTGCCAGGTCTTCGCGCGCCCTCATCGATCGGCGCCTTCGGCCCGTCGACGCCGCCGGAAAATACGCCCCAGGTCACCATCCAGCGCCCGACCACCATCTATGGGGTGACCAAGGTCGCCGGCGAATTGCTGTGCGACTACTACCATATACGCTTTGGCGTCGATACCCGCGGGCTGCGCCTGCCCGGCCTCGTATCCCATAGCGCGCCGCCCGGCGGCGGCACCACCGACTACGCCGTTGAAATCTTCCGCCAGGCAGTCCGCTACAGCCATTACAGCTGTTTTCTGGAGGCCGTTACCGGCCTCGACATGATGTATATGCCGGACGCCATCAAGGCGACGATCGAATTGATGGCGGCCGATCCGGATCTCCTGATCAACCGCAACGCCTTCAATGTGACGGCGATGAATTTCACTCCCCATGAGTTGGCGGCGGAAATCCGCACCCATATTCCGGATTTCGTCATCGAATATGACGATGTTGACCCGTCCCGCCAGGCCATCGCGCTCTCCTGGCCGCGCCGCATCGACGATCGTGCGGCGCGCGCCGAATGGGATTGGTCGCCCGAATACGGTCTCGCAGATATGACCAGGGATATGCTCGAAAAAGTCCGGGCGCGTTCGAAATCAGGCTGACTAGAGCACTTTTAATTTAATCACGGTCATAGCCTGCCGCTACGAAGTAATTCGAACATTCGTTGGGCGTGAATTGATCGAGGGCATCAGCGATGGCTTGCTCCAGGTCTTGGGCAGACCTCGCGGCAGCTTTGCGGAGCAGCGCCTTGAGCTTTGAGAACACC
>JAYGEH010000179.1:0-3076 GCA_046582475.1 Rhodospirillales bacterium | reverse complement strand
GCGCACCTCTTCCGAAGGCAAGCGCCAGGAAGGCATCACCTTTATTCTTTTCGACATGGACACGCCCGGCATCACCATCCGCCCGATCATCGGCAATGGCGGCGACCATGAATTCAACGAGGTGTTTTTCGACGATGTGCGGGTGCCCCAATCGGGCCGCGTCGGCGAGGAAAACAAAGGCTGGGACGTGGCCAAATATCTCTTGGAATTCGAGCGCGGCGGCGCATTGATGGCGGGGCGGGTGCGCGCCCAGTTCGCCAAGGTGGTGCGCCTAATCCAGGCCCGGGGGCTTTCCGGCGATGCCCATATCCGCGCCCGCATGGCCGAAATCGGCGCCGATCTGGACGCCATGGAGATGGTCGATATCCGCGTCCTGTCGGACCTGCAATCGGGCGCCAATCCGGGCGCCATATCATCGATGCTGAAAATGCGCTGGAGCTCGATCCGCCAGGAAGTGAGCGAGCTGGCCCTGGACGCCGCCGGCGAGGATATCCTGAAGTGGGAGCCCGAGCGCCCGCTCTACGATGCCCTGCAACTGCCCCCCGACGAAGAAGAGTTGCTCGGCATCGCGCCCCGCTACCTGAATTTCCGCGCCTACACCATCCTCGGTGGCACCAACGAGATCCAGGCGGGAATTTTGGCGAAACGAGTTTTGGATTTATAGGGGCGCTAACCATGGCCGACAAAACTGAAGGCCTTGGCATGTTTCAATCGGTGCCAGGGGAATATGAAGCTTCCAAACGGGCAACCGAAGGGGAATGTCCGGTAAGCGGATTGGGGGCGGAGTTCAAGCCGTTCTCCGAAGAATACCTGGCCGACCCCTACGTCTTTTTCCGCCGCGCGCGGGCCGAGGAGCCGGTGTTTTTTTCGGCCGAGATGGACGCCTGGGTGGTCATGAATTATGCCGATATCGTCGCCATTTTCCAGGATCCGGAGACCTATTCCGCCGGCCTCGCCCGCCATCCGGTGACGCCGCTCTGCCCGGCCGCCGCCCGGCTGCGCGATCAATTGGACATCACCACCGAGCCCTCGCTGGTCGACGAAGACCCGGGCACCCACCGGGCGCACCGGCGCATTTTCGGCGATGCCTTCACGCCGAAACGATTGACCGAGATCGAACCCCGCATCCGCGCCATCGTCACCCGCTATATCGACCGCTTCATCGAAGACGGCGAGGCGGACCTGGTCAGACAGATGCTCTACGAGGTGCCGGCCCTGGCCATCTTTATCTTCCTCGGCGCCTCCGACGAAGACGCGGTCAAGGTCAAGATTTTGGGCTCCAAGCGGGCGCTGGTGAATTGGGGCCGGCCGAGCGATGCCGAACAGGTGGAGATGATGACGGGCATGGGCGAGCATTGGGATTTCACCAAGCGCCTGGTCAACGCGGCGATCGACAATCCCGGCGACAATTATATGGGCGACATGGTGCGCATCCACCGGGACGATGCTTCGAAATTTACCATCAATTACCTCTATAACGTCGCCTTTTTAATGATGTTCGCCGGCCACGAGACAACCACCCAGGCCTCGGCCAACGGCATCAAGGCGCTGTTGCAGGACCGCGCCGAGTGGGAGGCGATTTGCGCCCATCCCGGCAGAATCGAAAACGCCGTGGAGGAAATGCTGCGCATCGATTCCTCGATCTTCGCCTGGCGGCGCATCGCCACCCGGGACACCGAGATTGCTGGCCACGCGGTCCAGGCAGGGCAGAAAATTCTGCTCATGCTGGGGTCCGGCAGCCACGATGACGCGATGTTTCCAGGCGGCGCCAAGTTCGACCATGGCCGGCGCAACGCCAAGCGCAACCTGGCCTTCGGCCACGGCGCCCATTTTTGCATGGGCGCGCCGCTGGCCCGCCTGGAAATGAAGATCATCCTGGAAGAGCTCACCCGGCGCCTGCCCCACATGCACCTCACCCCGGGCCAGGATTGGGAATATATCCCGACGCTGACATTCCGGGGTGTGCAGAAACTGCTGGTGGAGTGGGACGCGGGCGCCAATCCGGGCTAACCATACTTCCCGCTATCGAGAATCTTTCCCAACCAGCGTCATTGCCCCTGGAGGCACGGTCCTTATCTCGGGAACCAGTGCGGATACAGAAAAAACAGAATATAAAATATAATCAGCGCCAGCGTCGGTACGCCCAGCAATATGGCCTTAAATCGATATTGCATTGAGCTGTTCCCGTGTCATCCAATTGCCTCACCGCCGCCCCGCCGCGCGGCCCGGTCAGCTTTCCACGATCTTGCGGTATATATGCCACGTTATATGGCCGATGACCGGAAGAACCACACAGAGCCCGACAAAGAACGGCAACGAACCGATCACCAGGGACGCCACCACAATCATCCCCCAAATCGCCATAATGATGGGATTGACGATGACCGCCTGGACCGATGTCTTGACCGCCACGATCACACCCACATCGAGATCCAGAAGCATCGGGAAGGACACCACCGAGAAACTGAGCACGACAACGGCGAACACGAAGCCGACGCTGCAGCCGGCGATAATCATGTCGATGCCTTCCGGCGTGGTCAGCAATTGCTTGGCAAATCCGATATAGGATTCGGGTACCGCGGTGCCAAAATTCTGCTCGTAGATCGCTTGCGCGGCAAACACCCAGACAAAATAAACAATGGTCAGCAAGACACCTAGATTTACGATGGCGTTTATCGAATGAGATTTGAAAACCAAAAAGGCATTCATCCTGGAGGTAAAGCGACCAAATTCCCGGCGCCGGCTTAATTCATAGGTGCCGATGGCCGCCAGCGGCCCCAAGAGGGTGTAGCCGGCCAGCAGGGGAAATATAAAGGGCAGCAAATCAAGCTGGCCATAAAAGCCGACAATGCCGAAGGTAACCACCGGATAGATAATCGCCAGGTAGAAGAAATGGGTCGGCATCGCGTTGAAATCCGAGAACCCTTTGGCGATTGCATCCATCAGATCCGCCAGGCCAATTTGGCGGACGACGGGATTTTTGCTCCGCATCTGGCGCGCGGTCAGGGGAACATTCGCAGTCGTCATGGCCTTACCTCCGGAACCCAATATCTGGCGGTGCGCGCCGCGCGATTCG
>JAYGEH010000133.1:0-18565 GCA_046582475.1 Rhodospirillales bacterium | reverse complement strand
ACTCCGCAAAAATCCGACCGAGCCGGAGAAGCGGTTTTGGAACCGTGTCCGCGCCCAGCAACTGGACGGATTCCGGTTCCGCCGCCAGGCGCCCATCGGGGATTATGTGGTGGATTTCTATTGCCCGGAAGCGAAGCTTATCGTCGAGCTGGATGGCGGGCAGTATGACGGGCGGGCCGGCGAGGATGCGGTGCGCACGGCGTGGCTGGAAGGTAAGGGCTTTCGGGTGGTCCGCTTCTGGAATAATCAGGTGTTCGAGAATATGAACGGAGTGTTGGAGAGCTTGCGTGGTGCACTCCGGAAACGTTAGCCCACCTACCCCAACCCTCCCCCTCCAGGGGGGAGGGAGGAATGTTTGGCGGAATGAGTGCATGTCACTTGCACTCCGGCGCAAATGAGCCAAATTAGACTTAGGCCGGAAATTTGAATGATATGAATGCGTTAGGACCCCATCTACCCACACAAAACCATACCAATCCAAACCAATCCCTACCGGTTTTTTACCAATCGATATTACACGAATTTAAAATTATGAAACACTTTAAAATAGAATATACCGAATATTCCCTCTGTGACCTCTGTGGTGATTCTTCCTTCTGCCGGGCAGCGCCTTAAATGCCCCGGCGCAACGACATCGCCTCGATCCTGATCATCGGCGCCGGGCCGATCGTGATCGGCCAGGCCTGCGAGTTCGATTATTCCGGCGCCCAGGCGTGCAAGGCGCTGCGCGAAGAAGGCTACCGGGTGATCCTGGTCAATTCCAATCCGGCCACCATCATGACCGATCCCGATATGGCCGACGCCACCTATATCGAGCCGATCCACGCCGACGTTATCGAGGCCATCATCGCGGCCGAAAAACCGGACGCCATCCTGCCCACCATGGGCGGCCAGACCGGGCTCAACGTGGCCATGGAACTGCACGGCAATGGCGCCCTGGAGCGCCACAATGTGGAGCTGATCGGCGCCAATACCGAGGCCATTGCCAAGGCCGAGGACCGCTTGAAGTTCCGCCAGGCCATGGACGCCATCGGCCTGGAAAGCCCGCGCAGCCGGCTGGTCACCAATATGGACGAAGCCCGCACCGCCATGGGCGAGATCGGCCTGCCGATGATCATCCGGCCGTCCTTTACCTTGGGCGGCGCCGGCGGCGGCGTCGCCTATAACCGCGACGAATATGAACAGATCGTCGCCGGCGGCCTGGCGGCATCGCCGGTGGGCGAGGTCCTGGTCGAGGAATCGGTTTTGGGCTGGAAAGAGTTCGAGATGGAGGTGGTCCGCGATCGCGCCGATAACTGCATCATCGTCTGCTCCATCGAGAACGTCGATCCGATGGGCATCCATACCGGCGACAGCATCACCGTGGCGCCGGCGCTGACCCTCACCGACAAGGAATACCAGATCATGCGCAACGCCTCGATCGCGGTGTTGCGCGAGATCGGCGTCGATACCGGCGGCTCCAACGTCCAGTTCGCGGTCAATCCCGACGACGGGCGGCTGCTGATCATTGAAATGAACCCGCGCGTGTCGCGTTCCTCGGCGCTGGCATCGAAAGCCACCGGCTTTCCCATCGCCAAGATCGCCGCCAAGCTGGCGGTCGGCTACCGGCTCGACGAATTGGACAATGATATCACCGGCGTCACCCCGGCCAGCTTCGAGCCGACCATCGATTACGTGGTCACCAAAATTCCGCGCTTCACCTTCGAGAAATTTCCCGACACCGAGGCCCTGCTGACCACGTCGATGAAATCGGTGGGCGAGGCCATGGCCATCGGCCGCAATTTCGCCGAGAGCCTGCAAAAAGGCCTGCGTTCCATGGAGACCGGGCTGACCGGCCTCAACGAAGTGGAAATCGACGGCGCGCCGGCGGACGCAGACGGCTTGCGCGATGCCTTGCGCGCCGCCCTGGCCGAGCCCCGGCCGAACCGCATACTTTATGTGGCGCAAGCCTTCCGCGAAGGGCTTGCCTTCGATGACATCCACAATGCCTGCCGCTTCGATCCCTGGTTCCTGCGCCAGATCGAAGCCATCGTCGGCGCCGAGGATGGCGTCCGGGTGGCCGGCGTCCCGGAAAGCGGGCCGGATCTGTTGCGCCTCAAGAAGATGGGATTTTCCGACGCCCGCCTGGCCGAGCTGGGCGGCATTCCCGAGGCCCAAGTGGCGGCATTGCGCGCCGCCGCCAAGGTGCAGCCGGTCTACAAAAGGGTCGATACCTGTGCCGCCGAGTTCCCGGCGCAAACCTCCTATATGTATTCGGTCTATGAGGGCGACGGCGTCAATGCGCCGGAATGCGAGGCGCGGCCAACGGACGCCACCAAGGTGGTGATCCTCGGCAGCGGGCCGAACCGCATCGGCCAGGGCATCGAGTTCGATTATTGCTGCGTGCACGCCGCCTACGCCATGAGCGAGGCCGGCCACCAGTCGATCATGGTGAACTGCAACCCGGAAACCGTCTCCACCGATTACGACACCTCCGACCGGCTGTATTTCGAGCCGTTGACGGCGGAAGACGTGATCGCCCTGATCGCTAAGGAACAGGAAGCCGGCGAATTGAAGGGCGTCATTGTCCAGTTCGGCGGGCAGACGCCGTTGAAGCTGGCGCACGCGCTCGAAGCGGCCGGCATCCCGATCCTCGGCACCACCCCGGACGCCATCGACCTGGCCGAGGACCGGGAGCGCTTTCAAAAGCTTTTGATCCAATTGGACCTGAAGCAGCCGCCCAACGGCATCGCCGCCAACGCCGACGAGGCCGAGCAAATCGCCCGGCGCATCGGCTATCCGGTGGTCATCCGGCCATCCTATGTTCTCGGCGGGCGGGCCATGGAAATCGTCCACGACATGGAAAATTTGCGCCGCTATATGAAGACGGCGGTGGTCGTGTCGGGCGCCTCGCCGGTGCTGATCGATTGGTATCTCCGGGACGCTATCGAAGTGGATGTGGACGCCATCTCGGACGGTGCCGACGTTTATGTGGCCGGCATCATGGAGCATATCGAGGAAGCCGGCATTCATTCCGGCGACAGCGCGTGTTCGCTGCCGCCCTATTCCTTAAGCCCCGAAATCGTCGAGGAATTGAAGCGCCAGACCCGGGCCCTGGCCCTGGCCCTCGGCGTGGTCGGCCTGATGAATGTTCAGTTCGCGGTGCAGGCCGGCGTCATCTTCATCCTCGAAGTGAACCCCCGGGCCAGCCGCACCGTGCCGTTCGTGGCCAAGGCCACTGGCGTACAGGTGGCCAAGATCGCGGCCCGCATCATGGCCGGCGAAAAGCTTAAGTCCTTTGATCTGGACGAGGACCGCGTCCTCGCTCACGTGTCGGTCAAGGAAGCGGTGTTCCCGTTTTCGCGCTTCCCCGGCGTCGATATCATCCTCGGCCCGGAAATGAAGTCCACCGGCGAAGTGATGGGCATCGGCGCCACGTTTGCCGAGGCGTTCGCAAAATCCCAATTGGGCGCCGGCACCATGCTGCCGGTGGACGGCTGCGTCTTTATATCGGTCAAGGATGGCGACAAGGGAGCGGCGCTGGGCCTCGCCAAAAAACTGGCCGGTCTCGGCTTTGCCATCATCGCCACTGGCGGCACGGCGCGCCATCTGAACGCCGCCGGATTAAGCGTGCGGCGCGTCAACAAGGTGCTCGAAGGGCGCCCCCATTGCGTCGACGCGATTTTGAACGGCGAGGTGCAATTGATCATCAACACCACCGAAAGCGCCCAGGCGATTGCCGATTCCTATTCCATCCGGCGCACCGCGCTGACCGACAATATCCCCCACTACACCACCATCACCGGCGCCCGCGCGGCGATCATGGCGATCCAGGCGCAGCGCACCCGCGCGGCCAGGGATGGGGCCAAGGATTCTGGCTTGGGGGGACTTGAAGTCGTGCCGCTGCAAACCTATTCTAAACGTTCAGCTTGAATATTGTTTATGCCTTCCCCTTGGCCCTGGAGCCGGGAAGAGGGAATTTTTTGTTTAAGAGCGGAAAATTACGATGGAAAAATTTCCAATGACGGCGGGCGGTTTCGAGGCGCTGGAGGAAGAGCTTAAGCGCCTTAAGACCGTCGAGCGGCCGTCCATCATCAAGGCCATCGGGGTCGCCCGCGAGCATGGCGATTTATCGGAAAACGCCGAATACCACGCGGCGCGCGAACGCCAGAGCTTTACCGAGGGGCGCCTCGCCGAGCTCGAAGATGCGATCAGCCGCGCCGATGTGATCGATCCGAAAAGCATATCGGGAAAAGTCATACGCTTCGGCGCCACCGTCCGGCTCGCCGACGAGGACACCGACGAGAAATCCACCTACCAGATCGTCGGCACCCACGAATCCGATATTGCCAAGGGCAAGCTGTCGATCACCTCGCCCCTGGCGCGGGCGCTGATCGGCAAGACCGTGGGCGATTCCGCCGAGGTCACGACTCCCGGCGGCGGCAAGTATTACAAGATCAAGAAGGTTCAATTCAAGTGAAAGTTGTGGAAATCCGGTGCTCTGCATCAGTCCGGATCGGGGCCGGCTTCCATCGCCGCCCGCCGCCGCCGAAGGGCCGGAAGCGCCAACAAAATTATCACCATCGCCAGCCCGGCGGCGATGGTCACGGCGCCGCCGAGGCCGATGCGGTCGGCCAGCCAGCCGATCGACAGGGTACCCAGCGCCGGGGCGCCCATGCCGATGGAAATATTGATGGAGATCACCCGGCCGCGCATATCGGGGCGCGCCAGGGTCTGCACCAGGGAGTAGGCCGAAACCTGGGCGGCGATCAGCCCGCCGGCGGCCAGCGCCAGGATGAAAAGGGCCGCAATAAAATACGGCGTGGCGGCAAAGGCGATCAGCGCCAGCGTCGTTAGCAGCGACGAGACCACGAGGATGGTGACCAGCCCCTGGGTGCGCGAACGGGTCAGCAGCCAGATGGCGACCAGAAGGGCACCGAAGCCGGATGCCGAGTTGAGGGCGCCCAGTCCCTCGGCGCCGCGTTCGAAAACTTCCGCCGCGAAGCCGGGCATGAGATCGGTGTAGGGGCGCAGGAAAAAACCGGTGGTGAAGGTGAGCAAGAACAAAAGCCCGATGGCGCGCTCGCCGGCCACATAGCGGAAGCCGGCGCGCATATCGGCGAGGAGGCCGCCGCTGGCGGCTTCGTCACGGGGCAAGGGGGCGATGTCGATCAGCGAAAGCATCAGCATCATCCAGGCGCTGGTCATGGCGAACGACAGGATGGCGGCGCCGGGGTTGATCAAAGCGATCAGGGCCGCGGCGATCACCGGGCCGACGAAGGTGCCGAGCTGGAAGGTGGTGGAGTTGAAGGCGACGGCGGCGGAGATATTCTGGCGGCCGACAAGCTGCGGGATCAGGGCCTGGCGCGCCGGAAATTCGAAACCAAATATGAGCCCCTGCAATATTGTGAGGAGGACGAGACTTTCGAGATCGATACGGCCCGTAAGGGCCAAGAAGCCGAGGCTTGCGGTGATCACGGTCCCGGCAAGCCCGCCTGTGATCGCCGTCCGCCGGTGGCCGTAGCGGTCGCCGACAGCGCCGGCAAAGGGCGCCGCTATCATCGCCGGCAACATGGAAGCGACGGTGATGATGCCCAGCCAGGTGGCCTGCTCGGTCAGCTCCCAGGTGAGCCAGCCGATGCCGAGGCGGTTGCCCCACCAGCCGTGCACATGGGCCACATGGCCGAGCGCATAGAGGCGGTAATTGCGTTGCGAGAGCGCCCGCGCGACGCCGCCGAACAATTCGGGGTGGGCGGTAATGATGCGGCGTATCAAATGTGTGCTCCCGAGGCGGCGATGCAGCGCTTATTTGAGCCCGCATCGGGCCATTGTAAAGAACTGCTTTTTGGATGCGGCGCCGTTGCGGCAATGCGGCGGGAGATGTAGGCTGAATGTAACGACAGGAGGACCGATACAATGATGATCCAGAACGCGCCAGAGGGCGAAAAACGCTTTATCAGCACCATGGCCGAACATCTCGATCTCTGCGAGCAGTTCGGGCGCGCCTACGGCAATGACGCCTTTGAGCGCCCGGAGCCCTTCGACGAAGTGATCTACACGGTCGGCCATCACGACCGCGGCTGGGACGAGGCCGACGCGGCGCCGGTGCTGCATGCGGAAAGCGGCTACCCTTGCGGGCTCGGCACCGGGCCGGTGCCCGGGGTCCTGGATACCTCCAAGCGCTCGCCCGATTTCAACGAGGCGCGGGGCGCCTATTGCGGGCTGTTGTCGAGCCTGCATTCCTGGGGGCTCTATAACGACCGCTATGGGGTTTCCGAGTTCCGCGTCCTCGGCGGCGGCAAATCGGTGCCCATCCCGCCCCAGGACGAAGACTATGTGAACGGCCTCCTGGATGGCGAGATCGCCCGCCAGAAACGGCTCAAGGCGGTGCTGGCGGCGAACCCGGCAACCGCCGGCTGGATCGAGGAAGGGGCGCTGATGCGCAATTACAAGTTCCTGCAATTCATGGACACCTTGGCGCTCTATTTCAACCTCCGCCACGCCGGCGACCGGACGCAAGAAACCTTTGTCCATGTGCCCATGTCGGAACAGAAGGACGCGGAAATAACATTGCGCCCGTTGGGCGATGACCGCTATGCGGTGGCGCCGTTCCCGTTCGCCGGCGATCGGCTGGAAGTCCGCTGCAAGGGCCGCTATTTCGAGGCGGTGCCGGATGCTCCGGACGATCTTGGCGCGCATTTGTATGGTCTGCCGGCGGCCGAGCAGGTGCATACGCTGATCGCCACCTGAAGCCGTCCCGATTGCACAAAACCTTTGCTGACCGAAGGACTGTTTGATTGTGCCGCTGGGCATGCCTTCGCACCATCAGCCCAAGCGCCTCGAAGACCGCCGCGTTCTGTTGGCCACGACGCTGGGCGGCATCGCCTTTATGGGCGCGCTGTCGACCGATTCGTTCCTGCCCGCCATGGTCGCCGTCGCCGGCACCTTCGAGGTCGATATGGGCCAGGTGCAGTTCGCGCTGGCGTCCTTCGTCCTTGGCGGCACCATCGGTCAGATATTCGTCGGTCCGCTGGCGGACCGGTTCGGCAGGCGCTGGGTCCTGTTGAGCGGACTGGCGGTTTATGTGGCGGCGTCCCTGGCGATTATGATGGCCGGCTCGATGACCGAGATGATCGTGCTGCGCTTCGTCCAGGGGCTGGTCGCTTCGACCGGGCGGATCGTCGCCCGGGCCATTGTCCGCGATCTCTACAGCCGAGATATGGCGGCGCAGATGTTCGCCTATATTGCCTTCGTCGGCAGCATGGTTCCGGTGATCAGCTCGATCACCAGCGCCCAACTGCTGGAGAATTTCGGCTGGCCGTCGGTGTTTTTGTTCATGGCGGTGGTCGCCGCCATCCTGGCGGTTTTGTTCTGGCACTATATCGACGAAACTCTGGAGACCAAAAACATGAGCGCCATGCGGCTTGGGACCATGGTGCACAATTACCTGTCGATTATGTCGAACCGGGTGTTCCTCAGCTATGTCGGCATCACCATCGGCAACTCGGTCGGACTGCACGCCTTTCTGGCAAGCTCGGCGGCGGTCCTAATCGGCTCTTACGGAATGACTCCAACGGCCTACTCCTTCGTTTTCGCGGCCGTCATGATCGCCAACACAGGCGCCAATTATCTGGGCGGGCGGCTGGTGGTGCGCCTCGGCGCCGACCGGATGATCTCCATCGGCGCCGTAATTTCGGTGGCTAGCGGCGGCGCCATATTGGCCCTGGCGCTCGGCGGCGTGAACACAACGGCGGCGCTGATCGTTCCGATGATGGCGTTCATGTTCGCCTTTGCGTTTCTGTCGCCTTCGTCCCAGGCCGGCGCGCTGGCGCCGTTCGCGGCGCAAGCCGGCACCGCGTCTTCGGCGATGGGCATCATTCAGGGCCTGACCAGCGCCGCCACCGGCGCCGCCCTCGGGCTATTGCCGGGAAGCACGTTCACCGAAATGGCCGGCTTCGTCGCCGCCGGCAGCGCAGTTATCGTAGTATTTTATGGGCTGTTCATTCGCCGTCTGCCCGGGGTTGACCGGGCCTAGACATAGAAACGCAAGCTAGGTGTCGCCGAATTCGGCGCGCCGGATCACCGCCTCGCCGGTTTCGGATTCGAACTTTTCGGTGGCCGTCTGAATGGCGCCGCGCACCTTAATCCGGTTTTCATTCTGGTTGGCCTTGGCAAAATCATAGCTGGCTTGGCGCGCTTGATTGGCGCCGGAGAGGCGCGGGCGCACATATTCGGCCATCAGCTCGAAGCTGCGCCAAGTGGCCGGCGGCGGCGCCCAATCCATGCCGAAGATCAAGAGCCCACCGAAACCGCCGACGCCGTCCCAGATGCGTTGAATTTCCGCGAGGGCATGGTCGGGCGTGCCGATGATGGCGCGCTGGTTTTCGGCGATGAATTTGGCCGGATCATCGAGCCCGCGCTCGACCATGGGCACCGCGGACACCACATCGTGGGCATAATCGATCCATTTTTCGAGGCCCCATTGCACGTCTTGCAGCGCTTTTTCCCTGGTCTCGGCCAGATGCACGAAGGTGGTGATGCGGAATTTGGAGCGGTCCGGCAGATGGCCGTGGCGGGCGCACTCGGCTTCGTAGATGGCCCAGTTCTGGGCGTATTTGGCGAGGGCGTCGTCGCCAATACCACCGAGGGTCAAGAGGCCGAGCCCATAACGGCCGGCTTGGACCACGCCGGCCGGCGAGCGCACCGAGGTGACCGCCATTTCGATCATCGGCTTGGTGTAGCAGCCGAGCCCGAGGCGGGCGCCTTGCAGATCGAACCAGTCGGTTTTCATGGTCACGGTTTCGCCGCGCAACAGCGGCACGATGGCGCTGAGCGCTTCCTCCAAGCGCGGGCGCTGCTGGGCGGGCTGGATACCCATCATCTGCGCATCGGAGGCCAGGGCGCCGGGGCCGACACCGAAAATGGCGCGGCCGCGGAGCTGGTGATCTAACTGGGCCATGGTTTCGGCGACGATCAAGGGGTTGTGGTAGGGCAGGGATTTGACGCCGGTGCCGAAGCGGATATGGCGGGTGCGTTCGGCGGCGGCGGCGATGAATAGCTCCGGCGCGGCGATCATTTCGAAGCCGCCGGAATGATGTTCGCCGATCCAGGCTTCGTCATAGCCGAGCCCGTCCAGATGCTGCATCAATTGGAAATCCCGCTCCAGCAAAACTTGCGGATCGGCCATCTTGTCGTGGTGGGGACCGTGAAAGATGCCCAGCTTCAAATCGCTCATGTCAAAAGATTGGCTCAATGGTCCCTCCCCGATTGGAAACAGCTCTAGCTGCGCCCGCCGGCATCGATTTTATTGGCCACGGCCTTGAGGTACAACTCGCGCGTATCCAGCATTGCCTGGATACAGACTGGATCGAAGTCCTCGTTCGGTTCCGGATCGCGGCCCCAATGGCCGGAATTGTCCTCGCCGCGCAGCAGCATGGCGGACGAGCCCTCAAACCGGGTTTCGCGCACATGCGGCGCGACGTAGTGGATGGAAAGGCCAACCCTGGGATGAGCGGCATTGTTGGGCCCCGATCCGTGCACCACGCCTTCATGGTGGAATACCACTTGGCCGGGTTCGAGCACGGCGCTCACCGCCTTTTCCAACGGCACGTCCTTGGCGTTTTGCGCCATCGGCAGAAGATTGTCGGCGTCGGGCAATATGTCGTGGCTGGTTTCCGATTTGTGCGAGCCGGGAATATATTTGACGCAGCCCGAATGTTCGGTGGATGGGTTGAAGGCCAGCCAGGCGGTGATGGTTTCGGCCGGCTCGAAACCATAAAAGAAACTGTCCGTATGCCAGGACACATAGCGGGGATCGTGGGCCTTTTTGGCGAAGAACGAGGCGCCCCAACAGAGCACGTCCGGGCCGATCAAATCTTCGATCGCGTCCAGAAGTATTGGCTCGCGGACCACATCGCAGAGCCAGGGAAACGGCAAATGGGCCTTGATCCGGTAGCGCTCCTGGGGTTCATCGCCGATGGATTTTTCCAGAGCCTCAAACCTTTCCTGCAGCTCCGCCGCGCGGTCCGGCCCATAAACATCGAACGGGAACAGAAAACCGTTTTCGCCAAAGGCGGCGACCTGATCCTCGCTCAAAATCCTGGGCATGGCGCGCCTCTCTTTCTCCGGTTCAACAGCGGTGAGAGTACTCCCCGGGTTTAGGCCTTGTCCATGTTCGAGCGGTTGGTTACATGGTTGACCATCGGTGGGTTTCACTTTTGGGTTATCATGCTCGGCATTCTATTCGGAATTCTGGCGGCCGCCAGTTTCGGCTTCAACAGCGCCAGCGCCCGGCGCGGCGTCATCGGCGGCACGCCGTTCCAGGCGATGGCCATTTCCATGCCGCTGGGCCTGATCATGTTCGCGGTGCTGGCCGGCATCGCCGGGCAGTGGTTCGAAATTTCGCGCCTCGATTTAAGCGCCATCGGCTTTCTGGCGGCGGGCGGCTTCGCCCATTTCGTCTGGGGCCGCTACTTCAACGTGCGCTCCCTGGCGGCGGTGGGCTCCAACCTGGCGGCACCGGTGCAGCAATTCCAGCTGCTGCTCGCCCTCACCTTGGCTGTCCTGTTCCTGGGCGAAACCCTGACACCGCTGAATATCTTGGGGATCGTCCTCGTCATTTCGGCGCCCATGTATATTCTGTCTCGCCGGGCCAAGGAAAAGGCGGCTCAAAATCCCATCGAAAAGCCAACGGAACCAAGCGGTTTCACGCCGCGCATGGCCGAAGGCTACACCTGCGCCTTTCTTGCCGGTACTGGTTTCGGCTCCTCGACGGTATTGATCAAGGCCGGCCTCAGCGATGCCAGCTTGAGCCTGATCGGCGGCGTCGTTTCCTACGTCGCGGCCACCTCGGTGGTATTCCTGCTATTGCTGGTGCCGCGTATGCGGTTCGAGGTGCTGTGCACCACCCGCCAATCGGCAAAATGGTTCGTCTATTCGGGGCTCGGCGTATCCATATCGCAACTGTTCCGATTCCTTGCTCTCGGCCTGGCGCCGGTAACGGTGGTGCAGCCGCTGGGCAGCCTCTCGGTTATTTTCCGCATGATCTTCGGCTACTTCATCAACCGCGAAAACGAAGCCTTCCAAGGCTATGTGATCGTCGGAATCTTATTGTCGTTCCTGGGCGCCCTGTCGCTGTCCTTGTCGGTTGGCGTGGTGACCGATTATCTGGCATTGCCGACGTGGCTTCAGGATATCGTCGCCTGGCACTGGCCATAAACCGTTCGCTTGCATCCCGGTTGCCGGTGGTGCAAAGGAATGAACGAGAAATTCTTCACGCCAACTAAGATTGAAATTCATGCCAGCCGATAGTTCGGAACCGACACGCCACAGCTATCATTGCCACCGCCTGAAGCTCAATTATGTGGATTGGGGCAATGCAAGCGCACCGCCCATGATCATGATCCATGGCGGGCGCGACCACGCGCGCAGTTGGGATTGGGTGGCGGCGGAAATGAAGGCGGATTATCATGTGATGGCGGTCGATTTGCGCGGTCATGGGGATTCGGAATGGACCAACAGCGCCACCTATGGGGTCGATGAGTTCGTCTACGACGTGGCCGAGCTGATCCACCAGAAAGACCTGGCGCCGGTGACCATCATCTCCCATTCCCTCGGCGGTATTGTCGGGCTTCGCTACGCCGGCATATACCCGGAAAACGTGACCAAGATTGTCGCCATCGAAGGGCTCGGACTTGGCCGCCGGCGCGGCAAGCTGGGCGACGAAGAGCCGGCGCCGAAACGCTACCGGAACTGGATCGAGGAGCTGCGCAAAATCGGCAACTGGGAGGAACGCCGCTACGACAGCTTGGACGGCGCCATCCAACGCATGGCCGAAGCCAATGGCCATTTGAGCGCCGAACAGGCCCACCATTTGACCAAGCACGGCACCAAAACCAACCACGATGGCAGCATCAGCTGGAAATTCGATCACTATTTTTTCACCCGCTTTTCGGCGCCCGCCGGCATCCTGCCCTCCGAAGCCCACGAGCTGTGGTCCAACATCCAATGCCCGGTGCTGTTGGTGCGGGGCGCCGAAAGCTGGGCAAGCGACCCGGTGGAGGACGGCAACGCCAGCTATTTCAAGGAATGCACGTCGGTCGCCGTGGACAATGCCGCCCACTGGGTGCATCACGACCAGCTCGAGGTCTTTCTCGGCCACTTGCGGAAGTTCCTTGGCTGATCGATGGCGGAATGGTGCCGCGCTTGAATCGGGTTTCTGAAGGTGGCACTCTCGGGCAATAATGAACAAAGTTCGAAAACAGCAAATATAGGGAGGCGGCGATGATCGATCTTTATTTCTGGACCACCGACAACGGCTATAAGGCGCGCCAAGGGATGGAAGAATCCGGGCTGGCGCATACGCTGAAACCGGTGGAGCTGCCGAAGCGCGAGCAGTTTTCACCGGAATTTATGAAAATCAGCCCTGGCCATAAAATATCGGCCTTGGTCGATGATGACGGCCCTGGCGGCACGGTGTCCCTGTTCGAGTCCGGCGCGATATTGAAATATCTGGGCGAAAAGTCCGGTAACGGCATGTATCCAGACGATCCGGCCAAGCGCATCCTGGTCGATCAATGGTTGTTTTACGGATCGGCGACTTTCACAACCCATGCCCAGCAATTGGGCCTTTTCACCAAACGCTTTCCCGAGGACGTGCCGTCGGTCAAGGCCCATTACCTGGATCAGTTCCACGATATGTGCAGTATTTTCGACACCCGTCTGGCCCAATCTGAATATCTGGCCGGTGAGGAATACACAGTCGCCGACATCGCCAGTTACCCCGACATCCACCTATACCATGACGACGGCGTCGCCACCGGCGATTACCCCAACCTGGCCCGCTGGCACGATGCCATCGCCGCCCGGCCGGCGGTGGAGCGCGCCTGGGGACCCTACTGAGCGGACCGAAATAACGGCGGCGCCCATGGGATACGAGATCGAACGCTTTTTGGAACTCTACGGCGCCTTGGCGCGGGTCACCCATGACTGGATCACGGCAGCGCCGGACGACGTTTTGGAATGGGTGCCGGTGGACGGACCGGAATCCCTGTTCATCGACGGGCGCGGCCGCATGAGCATCCTCGGCCAGTATATCCACATCATCGTCGGCGACCATGTGCAGGCGCCGCAGCTCGCCACCTGCGCCGACGGCGCCCGGCTGAACGCCTTTGACAAGGATATCGCCGAGCACCTGCGCGCGAGCCCGGACCTGATCGATGATGCCAGGGCCATGCACGAAGACCACATGGGGCACTTCCGCTCGATCACCGAAGCCCAGATGGAAAAGCACGTTTTTCGCGGCGAGCACCGATGGCGGCTCGCCGATTATCTCTGGAGCCTCTATTCCCACCGCGCCTTTCACGTCGGAAACATGGATATCTATTTGCGCGCCGCCGGCGTCAGCCCGCCGGCCTTCTATCCGAGGATACAGGCCGGCTAGGGCCGGCTGGAACTTGACGGCAACCATTCTAAAAGGGAGCAGGCTGTGACCACGGACACCCTGAATTTCACCTACCAGGACTTCACCTATATCACCCACGGCGAGCGTGCCATGAACCTGAGGCTGGTGCGGCCCGCCGGCGACGGCCCGTTCCCGGCGATCATCGATCTGCATGGCGGCGCCTGGAACAATTCCGGCCCCGAATCCTGCCAGGAACGGGACGAGGTGCTGGCGGCGTCGGGTATCGCTGCGGCGGCGCTGGAATTCCGCCATGGTGCGGACCGCTATCCCTCGACCCTGGAGGACATCAATTACGCGGTGCGCTGGATGAAAGCCCAGGCGTCCGAGTTGGGCATCGATGCCGCCCGCATCGGTCTTGCCGGGCAATCCAGCGGCGGTCATCTGGCTATGCTGGCAGCCATGCGGCCCGGCGATGCGCGCTATTCTAAATTGCCCCTGGAGGACGGCGGCGGAATCGATGCCAGCGTCAAGTGCGTCGGCATGATGTGGCCGGTGATCAACCCTTTGTCCCGCTACCGCTATGCAAAGGGCCTCAACGCCAGCGCCGAGCCGCCGCAATGGTCGGGCCATATCCCGGCCGCCCACGACACCTATTGGGTGACCGAGGACGCCATGGAGGACGGCAACCCGATGCTGGCGCTGGAGCGGGGCGAGGCGGTTGCAACACCGCCGGCCCTCTGGATCCAGGGGCAGCCCGATGCGGTGCATGATTACGTGGACACCGGCACCGGCCAGCAATTGACCGAGCCGGAACGTTTTGCCGCCAACTACCGGAAAGCCGGCGGTGCTATCGAAGTGCTCTATGTGGAGCAGGACGCGCGCTCATCGACGGCGGTATTTCAGTCGCTGGCGAATTTCTTTGTTAAGTATTTGGCTTAAATTTATGTGCTAGCCGGACTCGCCCACCTCCACCGGCACACCCGGCTGGTTTTTCGATGCGCGGATGCTGAGCGCCGATTTGACGTGGCTAACCTTGGGCGCGGCGGTGAGTTTTTCGGTGACAAACCGCTGATAGGTCTCCCAATCCTCGGCGACGATCTTCAACAGAAAATCGGTTTCGCCGGCCAACATGTGGCATTCGCGCACCTCCGGCCAGCCGCGCACCAGCGTCTCGAAGGCCACCAGATCGGGTTCGGCCTGGCTGTCGAGACCGACCTGCGCGAATACGGTGACGTTGAACCCGAGCGGTATGGGGTCAAGCTCGGCGTGATAGCCGCGGATGTAACCGGCCTCTTCCAGGGCGCGCATGCGCCGGAGGCATGGCGGCGCCGATATGCCGACCCGGCGCGCCAGATCGACGTTGGTGATGCGCCCCTCGTCCTGAAGATCGCGTAAAATATTGCGGTCGATTTGATCAAGCTTGACCCGGTTCATCGGCATCGTTTCCTTTCTCCCCTACCCGGTTAGGTTCCAATTCTAGTTCTACGGGCCTGTTTGCGCAATAAAATTTCAATAATGGCAAACATTATTGCGTCCATATTGCATCTCGATTTCGCTTTGGCCCTTGGCGCCCTTCACCGAAAATTGTGGCCGGTATAGTTGGCAGCGGCCACGTGACCGCTTGCGCCGAGGGGGTGGCGGACCTATTTTAGAGCAAGAATTCACCACCTTGGAGCCGCATCTGTTATGGCCAGCCACCACGCGAAAGTTTTGATACTGGGCTCCGGCGCTGCCGGACTGACCGCCGCCATTTATACCGCCCGCGCCGGCCTGGAACCGACTTTGGTCCACGGCATGCAGCCCGGCGGGCAGATGACGATCACCACCGATGTGGAAAATTATCCCGGTTTCGCCGATGTGATCCAGGGCCCCTGGCTGATGGATCAGATGCAGGCCCAGGCGGAAAATGTGGGCACCAAAATGATTGCCGATTTGATCACCGAGGTCGAACTTTCCGGCCCGCCGTTCCGCCTGAAGGGCGATTCCGGCGACCAATATACGGCCGACGCGATCATCATCTGCACCGGCGCCGAGGCCAAGTGGCTGGGCCTTGCGAGCGAGCAGGCCTATCAGGGTTTTGGCGTTTCCGCCTGCGCCACCTGCGATGGCTTCTTTTACCGGGGCCTGGAGGTGGCGGTCATCGGCGGCGGCAATACGGCGGTCGAGGAAGCGCTTTATCTCACCAATCATGCCACCAAGGTGACGCTGATCCACCGCCGCGACCAATTGCGCGCCGAAAAGATGCTGCAGGCCCGCCTCTTCGGCCACGACAAGATCGAGGTTATGTGGGATTCGGTGCTGGACGAGGTCATCGGCAAGACCGACGGGCCGATGCCCGAGGTTACCGGCATCAAGGTGCGCGACGTGATGACCGATGACGTGGCCGAACTGGCATTATCGGGTGTGTTTGTGGCCATCGGCCACACCCCCAACACGGGTCTGTTCAAGGGCCAGCTTGATATGGACACCGAGGGCTATCTGATTACCAATGCGGACAGCACCGGCACCAAAATACCCGGCATTTTTGCCGCCGGCGATGTCCAGGACAACAAGTTCCGCCAAGCCGTTACGGCGGCCGGTACCGGTTGCATGGCGGCCCTGGAAGCGGAAAAATACCTGGCCGCCAAAGAGGCGGGCGCGTTGGAGGCTGCATAATAGGCCGTCTCGCCGGCGGCTACGCATGTGGCATCCGGGGCGGTGCCGGGATGGGACAGGCGCGGCATTTTCCAACGATTATTGCATAAATCTACCATCCGGCCCGCATCCTGGATTATATTGGGTGCTGGCGACGGATTCCCCCAGGGGGCGGCGAGGCGGATATGGACTGGGACAAGTTGAGAATATTTCATGCGGTGGCCGAAGCCGGCAGCTTCACCCATGCCGGCGAGACCCTGAACCTCAGCCAGTCGGCGATCAGCCGCCAGATATCCTCGCTCGAGCAAAGCATCGCCGTCAGTTTGTTTCACCGCCACGCGCGCGGCCTGATCCTGACCGAACAGGGCGAGGACCTGTATCTGACGGCGCATAATATATTCCACCAATTGGCCATGGCCGAGGCGCGCCTGACCGATAGCCGCGAGCGCCCGCAAGGCGCCCTCAAGATCACCACCACGGTCGGTTTCGGCTCGGTTTGGCTGACCCCGCGCATTAAGGAATTTCTCGATCTTTATCCCGAAATCGATGTCTCGATCGTGCTGGTCTATGACGATCTCGATCTCTCCATGCGCGAGGCCGATGTGGCCATCCGGCTGACGCCGCCGCGCCAGCCCGACTTGATCCAGCGCCACCTGATGAGCATCCAGCACAATGTCTATGCGTCTCCGGAATACCTCAAGGAACATGGCATGCCGCAAACGCCGGAGGACCTGGACACCCACAAGATCATCACCTTTGGCGAGGAGGTTGGCGATCAGATCGATTTGATCCCGGCCTTGAACTTCCTGGTTTATTCCGGGCGCGAACAAAGCGATCCGCGCAAACCGGTGCTGCAGGTCAACAATATTTATGGTATTTACCGGGCCGTGCTGTCGGGCCTCGGTCTCGGCGCCCTGCCCGATTACTTCCAGGTGGGCTCCACGTCGCTGGTGCGGGTGCTGCCGGAAATGCAAAGCCCGCCCACCGAAGTGTATTTCGTCTACCCCGAAGAATTGCGCCATTCGGCGCGCATTGAGGTGTTCCGCGACTTCCTGGTCCGCAAAGTGATTGAGTCGCGCAATTGACCAATTAGGCTCGCACTCTATCCTTGATTGCGAAAATCAGCGGTAATCATGTTTCCAATTTATTTGAAAATGATATTCATTCGCATTAACTACCTTAAATCTCTCATCAACAACGTCATAACATACTGTAATATATGAATTAATTACCTATGCAATAATTGCATATGTGGGCTTCCAGAATGGCAGTTGTTTTTTGAGTTAAATATGCCTAAATAATCAATAGCGGCGTTGATCTATATCCGCCGCAGTTTCGGGCTTCGGCCTGAAACGAAGGGTCTTCGGACCCTACGTCTCTCAGACGTGAAGCCTCCCTGTTAAACTTGCTGGAAAGCTTCGGCTTTCCAGCATTTTTTTTCACTCTGCCCGCTGGCCATAGTTGTTCGGGTGCCCACTGGGTGCCCATTCAAACAAAAAAAGCGGCTGATTTCTGGGATTCGGCATGACGGCCCAAAATGGCGCCAGTTGCGCACTTGGCCGGCAATGAGCCGCCCGAGCCCGAGGTGATCACGAAGAGATCGAGACGGTGGAAGCTGCAGAGATACCCGAGAGGGGCCGGGAGCGGGGAGCGGGCTCAGGAGGGCGGTATTATCGCCGGTTAGGCTTCCGCAATTGGGTCTTCAACAAATGTCAGAAATGACCTCCCAAATTCAGTCGTAAATGATTGGAACATTCCGCCGGCCGTCATGGTCATGTGAAATCTAGGGCTGCTTATCAGGCCCCGCGCATTTAGTTCATTTCCAAGCTGATCGTAAAATGCTCGTTGTCCCTTGAGCTCCGTGAACGTGTGCTCGATGACCGATGAAGGGCCGCCGGATGACCAGGTGGGGTATTTGATCCCTTTCGCTTCGCCATATGAGCGAGGCGCATCAAGATATTTCAAAAATTTTAAGTGCCACGGCGTCAAATCGTCCACCAATCGCAAAACCATCAACTGAATACTGTCTTCCACATCAATTCCGAGGGCAGCGTTGAGCACAGCGTTTCGAAGCATTTCCAATTTTTCAACTTGATGCGTGCGGATCGCGACAGTTGTCGCATGAAGAACGGTGGTTATGAAGACTTCATTGTTCGCGAGCGATTGGACCGAAAATTCTTCGTAAAGTTCTTCCAGCCGCGTAAGACGCTCTGCGATATCGTTCATCCATTCGTCGCGCCGTTTCTCGATAGGTGGTGCAATAACCATCGAGAAGAGTTCTGCGCCTGCGCCACCGACGACAGGAATAGCGCTGATAAGCGAACGTGCGAAGGTATGAATTTCGTCGTCGGGGCTTCTCTTGGGCGGCTGCGCCATCTGTCTACCCCTTCAACCGTACGATCCCATGGGCGTTAATACGGCCTCAGTTTGAAAGTTCTTTGCGCCTAGCTTCTTTCATGGCTTTGCGAATCTGCCGTTTTCGCTTCCTCGGATCTGTCGGGATATCTTTACTAAGCACGTCACCCACAACAGCGGCTATTTCATCGTCTG
>JAYGEH010000054.1:0-54585 GCA_046582475.1 Rhodospirillales bacterium | reverse complement strand
TTACATCGGGACATTAGACGGCCTATCTGTGGCTTTGGGTGTAATCCTGTCACTGATTGTCGCCGTGCAAATTCACAAGCGGAAGCCTATGAGCCGTTTGATCGGGATTTGCCATGTATTTTTTATCCCGCCCGTAGTGATCCTCGGACTAACTCTACTGGAAGGAACAGGCTCTTTCATTTTCAAAACCTGGGCTCTCTACAGTTTCGCGGTCATGGGCGTTGGCGTCCTATTGGATGTGGGAAATGTCGCTCTTTACTATTTCTCGAATAACAAAAGCCTGATCAAAGAAAATAGAAAATGGGGTGCCATGCGGTCCAATTGCGTTTGCGTCAGCCAGAATAAGTCTTTCATTTGATGCCCTCCAAAGGTCCTAAGGACATCATCCGGTGAAATGCTGAATTAATAATTAAAGGGTCCTGAGCCTAGGAACATCATAGTCTACTGCTCCCCAACCCTGATTGATTAATTTGGTTTTATTGATGGCAAAATCGCTCTGCAGGCCGGTCTCTAAATCGATCAATAGGCTTGGGCCCCTAATCAAATCTTGGCTCAATAGATACGCCTCCCAAAAGGAGTGTTTGTTGCTTGGGTAATTAACCGCTTCGCAACTAGCTAATGCTCCAGCCGCTCCACCTAGCATCGTTGATCTGAGGACAAGTGCGCCAGCGGCCTTAGCTGCGCTGTCCATGAACCGTCTTCTATCAGGCTCAAAGGTTGGGGAATTGAAGGCAAGATATTTTAGATATTGAATGCCACGACCTACGAACCGGGTCTCTCTGACAAGTTCTTCGATTATGCCTATTGGCCCATGATTATTCATCTTCAGCCCTGATACCGAAATCCACTGTTTTCTGGATAGCTAGTTGTCTCGAATGAATTTGCTTCAAAAAATAGTGGCAGCCATTCGAGCGACTGCAATTTGAGTGGGTGACAGAATATAACCGCGCGTTCCTTCGTTTCCGAATAAGCAATATTCCTGGCATGAAATTTTGTGCACGCCAAATTGTCGTCCCAACATTGAGGCAATCGTGTGAGCCAGAGAGCCCTTTTTGAACGGTTTCTTTTCGACTGCCGCAATTTTCTCGGGCGGTAATTTTCCCAAAGAGGATTTGTCCGACCAAGCGGAGACAAAAAGCGTTTTATGCGGCCGAAAACCAACGGCTTGAATATTTGATCCCAGGAAGGGCACGATGATGACAGTGAACTGTTTAGGTTTTTTCAATTTGCTCGCCAAATTACGCAGAAATCTAAATTTCTTTGCGCGCTCTTTTTTGGGCATGCCTTTGTAAACTGAAACAATATCGGTCGCCATGGAGGGCGGAATATTGTTGTCATCGGTATTGTAATCATCGACACCATTGCTTTTCCACACGATGCCGGCTTGGCGCCAAATTGCATTAATCTCGGGTAATAAAAGGGAATTTATGTTGGCCGCGGTCAGCCAATTCGTCAGAACCAGCCCGTCTTTCTTCATATTGGCGTTCCTGACCAAGTAAAATTTAATCGGAATGATTATTTCACGTAATGAAATCATGATAGCCGATGGCGACACGCCGAATTTTTTCAACATGTTGAATACGGCTGGGGACCGGCTGCCAAACTTGACAGCTTTTTCGAAATCTTTGATGGCCAATTCCATGTTTCCCATATCTTCGTGCACACTGCCGCGATTTTGGTATGCGCGCCAATTATTTGGTTCCAATGTGATGGCCCGCGTGAGATCCGCAACCGCTTTCTTGAAATTTTTATGTCTTTTATGGATAAGGGCGCGATTGCTGTAGGCGGTGTGGAATTTAGGCTTGATTTGGATTGATCTGTCGTAATCTTGCAATGCCTGCTCAGTTTTACCCATCGCTTTGTAGGCTACGGCCCGAGCATTTAGATATTCGTGGTTATTGGGGTTGACCCCGAGAGCAATCGTGAAGTCTGAAATTGCTTGGACAAATTTTTTCTCGATAAAAATACAACGCCGCGGCGGTATAAAGCTCCGGCGTTAAACGTTGAAATATTGATTGCTTCGGAAAAGTCAGCGACGGCTTTATCATACAATTTTAATTTGAAATACGCTCGGCCACGATTTTCGAATGCCGCCGCTGTTTCCCCATATTCAAGTTCTCCGGATCGAATTGCCATCGTGCAGGCGCCAATTGTCCTATCCGAAGAGAGCTGGAGGTTTAGACATTCCCCATAAATATATCTTACATCCGAATCTCTATTTTCTGTTTCGGCGGCATCCAATATTTGTGGTGCGGCAATCAGGAAACCCAATGCCATTAAATGTTTTCCTACATTCGCGAATAAAATTCTGGACATTTCAAACACCACGAACCCAGTTGAAACGGTCACTTCCGAGGCCGGCGAGGGTGAACCCGTTCCTGTGGCCAATTTTAGGCAAAATGGACACAGTTGCAGAAATATAGTATATTACTCTTTTAGTAGAATTTTAATATTGGGGAGGACATGAATTTTCATTTCGCTGCCGTTCGGAAGCTCGGGTATGTGGTTGCTCTGCTGGTATTGGCGGGGTGCGTGAACAAATCCGCGAATTATGAGAGAACCAAATCTTCGCTCTGCGGCTTGGCAATTCAGGTAGACGCACCTAAATGGCGCGAAGCCTCGTCCCATATCAACGAAGCGCTAGGACGCGGCCTCACCGAGCAACAATGCGCCCGGCTGACGGGGCGGTTCGCCGAGCAACAGATTGCCGCCGTTCATCGGCAAAATTCACTTCCATCGACTATACGGGACATATCCAATAGGAACCTATGTGGAAAAGCCCTCCACATTGTCCATCCAATGTGGGCTCCTACTGGTTCTGGGCAGTTTATAAATGAGGCCAAGCGCCGCGGTTTCGCTGAACAGCAATGCGCTCGGATGACAGGAAGATTTACAGAACAGCAGCTTGCCGCTTTGCAACAGTCAACAAGAGCGCCCAGCACTTCATCGGCATTTGATGATGGAATTGCGGGTTTTCGGGCCGCGCACAACAAAAGCGTAAGAGAGAGAATTGCGGCAGGAATTGCTTCAGATGCCGACAACATTATTTGCTCAAAGGCGCTTCAAGCAAATCAACCGATATGGGATTACGGAAGACACGCCGTAAAACGGGTAGATGAGGCCAAGCGTCGTGGCCTCATCGAGCAGCAATGCGCCCAGTTAACACGGCGGTTCACCGAACAGGATATCACCGCCGTGCATCAAACACTTAGCGGCCCAGTACGACGACATAAATTTGCAAGGATGTCTAATGAGGATGTGTGTTATGTCGCATTGAATCGTTCGATGATCAAATTTGACTCACAAAGCGATAGGAACGAATACCTGGAAGAAGCAAAACTGCGCGGCCTCACCGAACAGCATTGCGTTCGCCTGAACAGAGGACTTTCTCATCAACAAGCCGCTGCTGGTAATCCTTCTCGGCCCGTCTTTTGGCGGCCTATCATTACCGCTAATAGAACCGACAGGTCTATTGAGTTTATTTGCAAATTGGCAATCAATTCGCATTATCCAAACTGGGAACCTTCGACAACTTACCGCTCAGATATTTCCAAAGCAAAACGCCGCGGACTCACCGAAAAGCAATGCGCCCGATTGTCAGGTCGGTTTTCAGAACAACAGATCAATGCAGCATTTTTCGATCAAAAATAAAGGCTTGGCCATCATAACATTAACTCTTCTGGCCCTTACGGCATGCCAGAATAGTAACGCCCTAGGCTCCGTGGACGAAGGGAGGCTGGCGCATCAAAAATGGAGGCTAGCACATTTTAAGAGATCGCCGGAGCTCAAGGCTGGCTATACCGCATATTGGCGAAATGACTTCGCAACGGCGTTGAAGCATTTCAGGCCCCTTGCCGACAAGGGCGATGCCTTCGCGCAATTATACTTCGGCAGGATGTACGAATATGGCGAGGGCGTTACCAAAGTCTATAACGCCGCCAAACTTTGGGTTGGCAGAGCCGCCAATCAAAGCGATGTCGCTGCGCAATTCTGGCTCGGCAAATTGTACCGCTATGGAAAAGTCGTTACCGCAGACCAAGCGGCTGCCACCAACTTGTACCGCATGGCCGCCGGGCAGGGCTATGCCGAAGCCCAGCACCGGCTGGGCACTAGTTACCATAGGGGTTGGGGCGTCGCCGAAGACGATAAGGAAGCCGTCCGCTGGTATCGCAAATCCGCTGTGCAGGGCTATCCCGGCGCGCAGGGTCTTATTGCGACTATGCCCACGTCTTCGGAACAAGGTAAGCCCGCCACCCTTCCGCACCCAATTGCATCCGCCGGCTTTCGTACTACATAAGCCTTTCTGTTCTTGAATAACGTGAATAGGACGAATTGATCCCCGGTGGCCGACGATCTCATAGCCAGGTGCCGCACCGGACGCCCACATGACCAACATTGGGGTTGGGGGTGTCCCCCAAAAAGAGCCCCTGGGGCCATCCTCATGTGGTTTGCGCCCAATTACCCAGGTGCCAAGTTCGACGCCGGTCTGGCCGAGCACACTCCGCCGAAGCGGCCACTTCGGCTGCGTAGGCCGGGCCCAGCCATCCCCAGACCAGATCGGCTACGCCGTTTTACCCCCACAAATCCCCACAAACCCCCATGGTGGATTCGCGGAAATATGTCGCGGGAATAAATATCGAGACGTGAGATTGGGTAAAACCGTAAGGAATCGTAACAAAGCGTCATAACCGTAAGGGGGGTGGGCCGAACATGTCGCACGAAATAAAAGAAGAAATACCACCGGGACGATGAGGCGGTGAGTCTCCCAGACATCGAGGTGCCAATAACGACGCCGGTCTGGCCAACCATGCCATCCCCAGACCGGCTGGGCACTGTGGGTCTTGTCAAAAACGTTCGTATGGCTAACAATAAATTACCTCAAAAAACTGCGGGTACCTTTAAAAAAAGCCGCCATTATTGAAAGCCGCATCGTGCCTGATACCGATCAATCAAATAGCAATTTGGCCCCAATGAACATGGCCGACGCGGTCCTCGGCCCGGCCCTGGCGCGCGGCCAGGCCGATGACGCGGCCATTCTGTGTGCCGGCGAGACCGTCACCTACGGGCAACTCGCCGAGCGGGTGAACCGCGCCGGCAATGTTTTCGCCGGCGCCGGCATCGGCAAGGGCGAGCGGGTCTTGTTGCTGGTCACCGACCGCCCCGAATTCTTCTACGTCTATCTGGGATTGATCAAAATCGGCGCCATCCCGGTGGCCCTCAATTTGCGTCTGTCGGCCGCCGAGATTGCTTTTACCATGGACGACAGCGCCTGCACCGGGTTCGTTCTCGAAGCGCAATTCGCCAACTATTATGAAGAGGCGGCGGGCGCCGCCAAGCGCAAGCCGGCGGCATTCTCGGTCGATGGGTCCATCGGCGGCTATGGCCATATCCCCAGCCTGATGGACGCCGCATCGGCGCAACTGGCGTCGGTCAAATCGTCACCCGACGATCCCGGTTTTTGGATGTATTCATCGGGAACCACCGGTAAGCCCAAGGGCGTGGTGCATAATCAGCGCACCGTCGAGGACGCCAAAAACATGCTCGGCGAATTGATGAAGGTTGGCCCCGGGGACCGGGTTTACGCATCGTCGAAGCTGTTTTTCGCCTTCTCCCTGGCCCATTGTTTATTTGCGACCCTCAGTCTCGGCGCCACCGCCATCCTGTATCCCGATTGGCCGGACGCCAAGGCGGTGGGCGAAATCGTCGATACCTACCGGCCGACGATCCTTCTCAGCGTGCCGACATTCTACCGCAATATGCTGCGCGACGGCGTCGCCGGGGGGGCCGGATTTAAACAGGTGCGCTATTACCTCTCGGCCGGCGAAAAATTGCCGCGCATTCTGTTCGACGCCTGGCAAGAGGCCACCGGGCGGCCGGTTCTCGAAGGCATCGGCGCCACCGAAACCTGTTTCCTGTTTCTCGTCAACCGCCCGGACCGGATGAACCCCGGCACCTGCGGCGTGCCGACGCCGGGGACCCAAGTGCGCATCGTCGACCAGGGCGGCAAGACGGTAACCGGGCCCGGCGCCGCCGGCGTGCTTTGGGTCAATATGCGCTCCGTGGCGCGGGGATATTGGAACCTGGACGCGCGCACCGAAGCGGTATTCCAGGACGGCTGGTATTGCACCAACGATATGTTCAGCGTCGATGCCGACGGCTTTCACGAATATCAGGGCCGCACCGACGATATGCTCAAAATCTCCGGCCAGTGGGTGAGCCCGAACGAGATCGAGGAGCATGTGCTTGCCAATCCCAAAGTCTCGGAAGCCGCCGTTGTCGGCGTTGCCAACGAAGACGGGCTGATCCGCCTGGCCCTGTTTATGGTGGCGCCCGAGGTGGGGGCCGAAAGGGAAGAATTTGAAAAAGCCCTGCAGGACGATCTGACGGCTAAGCTTTCCATCTATAAATGCCCGCGGCGCATGTACTATGTGGATGCCATGCCGCTGACCGCGACCGGCAAGCTGCAGCGCTTCGCCTTGCGCGACATGATTGCCGATTTAGAAACGGTGGCGGACTAATTCCATGGACAGCGAAACTGAAAAACCCGAAGCCGCGCCGCCGCCAGCGGCCGACGCGCTGGATTTCGATATTCTGCCGCAATTGATGGGCTATCAGTTGCGCCGCGCCCAGCTCCGCATGTTCACCGATTTCGCCGGGGCCATGGGCGCGGTCCAGATTACCCCCGGCCAGTTCGGCGTACTGGTCCTGATCGAAGCCAATCCCGGCTCCACCCAATCGGCCCTGGCCCGCGCCATCGGCATCGAACGCTCGACCATGGTCGCGGTGATCGACACTTTGGAACGGCGCGCCCTAGTGGAGCGGCGCCCCTCAAAGGTGGACCGGCGCTCCAACGCGCTGGTACTATCAACCGGCGGCGCCGCGTTGATGGACAAGCTGCGCCCCATGGTGCGCGCCCATGAGGACCGTATCGCCGGCGATCTGTCGCCAGCGGAACGGCGCCTGTTGATCGATTTGCTGCGCCGGTTGTCGGATGGCCCAGCAACCAAATAGAGGCGCAGGGAGCCGGCACGCGGCGCTCGACTATCGCCCGCCCTTGAGCCTCAGGCTTATCCGTTATGGATTGATCGGCATCGTCGGCGCGGCGCTGGTCGGCGTCGCCTACACCGCCTATTGGTTCCTGCTCGCCTCCAACCTGAAGGACGGCATCGGCGCCTGGGTGCAGGCGCGGGCCGGGGTCGGCATCCAGGTTTCGCAAAGCCGCATCGAAATTTCGGGATTTCCGCTGGCGCTTCGGGTCATCATGACCGGGCCGCGCATCGCCTTTTCCGGATTTTCCGAGACCGGCGAGGGCGACCGCTGGGAATGGCGGGGGCAGAAGCTGACCGCCCACATGGCGCCCTGGAACCTGCGCCGGATTTCGGTGGATCTGGCCGGCGAACACGCACTGGACATTGCCGCCGGGCGCCTACGGCAATCGTTTAGGGGGCAGGCCGCGAGGCTGCTCGTGGTGGCTGATCTGCACGGCGATGGTCTGCCCGCCTCGGTGCAATTGTCGGCGAAAGTGCTCACCATCACCACCGGGAGCGGCGCAAATTTCGCCTCGGTGGCCGGCGCCGAGATTTTTGCCGAGCGCTTGTTTCCTTCCGAAGTGACCCCTAAGACGCCGAGCTTCGATTTGGACTTCCGCCTCCGGGGCCTGCAACTGCCGGCCGGGCTGGGACTGCCGCTGGGAGGCGATGTGCGGATTTTGAATTTCCAGGCGAAGGTTCTGGGCGGCCTCGAATTTCCAGCCACGGTGGATGCCCTTGGCCACTGGCGCGACGGCGGCGGCATTGTCGAGGTGGAACGCCTGGAGACCCAATACGGCCCCCTCTATGTGCGCGCCAACGGCACCCTGGCCCTGGATCAGGCGATGCAGCCGATGGGCGCCATGACCGCCAAGGTGCGCGGCTTTTTCCAGACCGTCAAAGCCTTGCGCAATGCCGGCCACATCCGGTCCCGCGATGCCGCCATGGCCCGGGTGATCCTGGGCGCCCTGGCGCGCAAACCCAAGGGCGGCGGCGCCGCGACCATCAGCCTGCCGTTGTCGATACAGGAACAAAAACTTTACGCCGGCCCGGTGCACCTGATGGACATGCCGAAAATCAAATGGACGCGCCCGCCGGGCACCAGCGGGCCGCAAAAGCTTCGCTAAATTCAGGCCTGCTTGGCGTCGATAACGCCGCGGCGGATGGCGCGGGTGCGCTCGAACAGATCATAGAGGGTATCGCCCTCGCCGCGGCGGATAGCCCGTTGCATGGCCGTCAGATCCTCGGAAAAACGCTGCAGCATTTCCAGCACCGCGTCTTGATTGTTGAGAAACACATCCCGCCACATGGCCGGGTCCGAGGCCGCGATGCGGGTGAAATCCCGGAATCCGCTGGCCGAATATTTGATCACCTCGTTGCGCAAGGTCTGTTCCAGATCGGTCGCCGTGCCGACGATAGTATAGGCGATCAAATGCGGCAGGTGCGAGGTGATGGCCATCACCAGATCGTGGTGACCGGCGGCCATGATCTCGGTATTGGAGCCACAGGCGGTCCACAAAGCGGCGATGGTATCGATCGCCGCCTGGTCGGTGCCGGGCGCCGGCGTCAGCACGCACCAGCGGCCTTCGAACAATTCCGTGAAGCCGGCCTCGGGGCCCGAATGCTCGGTGCCGGCAACCGGGTGGGCGGGCACCAGATGGACGCCGTCCGGAATATGCGGCGCCAGGTCGGCGAGGGCCGATCCCTTGACCGAGCCCACATCGCTGACGATGGCGCCGGCCTTTAACGCAGGCGCGATGGCCTCGATGACCGGCACATAGGTGCCCATGGGCGAGCAGATGATGACGATATCGGCGTCCCGGACAGCGGCGGCGGCATCCAGGGTGAAACTGTCGGCCAAATTCAGCGACGCCGCGATATCCAGGCTTTTCTGGGTGCGCGCCGTCACCGCCACATGGTCCGCCAGGCCGTCCCGCCTAATGATGCGCGCCAGCGACGATGCGATCAGGCCGATGCCGATAAGCGCGATGCGGCCGAAATTATTGTTTTCCGTGTTCATGGCGGTTCAGATGGGCTCCGAAGCGTTGCGGCGGGTGAATTCATCGAGGGCCGCGACGACGGCGCGCATTTCGTCTTCCAGCCCGATGGAGATGCGGAGCGCGTCGGGCAGGCCGTAGCCGGCCATGCGCCTGACGATGATGCCCTTGGATTTGAGGAACTGATCAGCATCCTCGGCGCTGCGCCCGGGCCGTTGCGGAAACCGTACCAGGACGAAATTGCAGACCGATTCGGGAACCTCGAGGCCGAGCTTGCGCACTTCATCACTGGTCCATTGCCGCCACCGGATATTGTGGGCGCGTGCGTGTGCGACAAAGGCGTCGTCCTGCAGCGCCGCCAGGCCGGCGATTTGCGCCGGGTAGGAGACGTTGAACGGGGAGCGGGTCTTGTTGATCACATCGGCGACCACGTCGGGGCAATAGGCCCAGCCGAGACGCAGCCCGCCCATGCCGTAAATTTTCGAAAATGTGCGCAGCATGACCACGTTATCGCTGGCGGCCGCCATCTCGGCGCCGTTCGAGTAATCCGCCCGGTCGACGAATTCCGAATAGGCGCCGTCGAGGGCCAGCAGCACATGATCGGGCAAGCCGGCGCGCAGGCGCTCGACCTCGGATTTCGGGATATAGGTGCCGGTAGGATTGTTCGGGTTGGCGATGAACACCACCTTGGTGTGCGCGCTCACCCGCTCCAGGATCGCATCCACATCGACGGTAATATTGGTTTCCGGTGCCACCACCAGATCGGCGCCCACCTGTTTTACATAGATGGGATACATGGCAAAGCCGTGCGCGCAGCAGATAATCTCATCGCCGGTGGCGGCATAACAACGGGCGATCAGCCCGATCAGTTCGTCCGAGCCGGCGCCGCACATGATATTTTCCACCGGATATCCATATTTGCCGGCGATGGCCTGGCGGATCTTGGTGCAGTCGCCATCGGGATAGCGGTGAAAATTATCGATGGCGCCTTCGAGCACGGCGCGCACTTTCGGGCTGGGCCCGAAGGCGCCTTCGTTCGATGCCAGCTTGATGACCCGATCAAAGCCCTCAATCTCGGCTTCGCCGCCGGCATAGGGTAAAATATCCAGAAGACCCGGGAGCGGTGTCGGGGACGCCATGATCAACCGCCCCTCAAGGTTTCGATGATGGATGGCACGGCGAAACTGCCCAAGCGGAATATCTGATTGACCGGCACCTCCAAGGCATCGGTCAGGGCGCCGAACCGGGCATCGTCGGCGCCCGCAAAGCCGGCCATATCGATCAGCTTCACCCAGCGCTCCGGCGCCTGGGTTTCATGCCATCTGGCGGCCAGGGTGCCGTCGAACCCGGCGTCGGCGAGGGCGCTGGTCAGCCGGTTGGCGGACACCTCGCCGGCCAGATCGATGGCCATGTAGGTGCGGTCGTCGCCCGATGGGTCCGGCTCGATCATGGCGATGACCACCGCCGTCCCGCCGCCGCCACTATTGCTGCTGCCGGAAATCCAAAACGGCAGTTTGGCGATGATTTGCGGCGCGCCGGCGCCGCCGACCGAATTGGGCTGTACCAAAAGATGCTGCCACCAGGGATCGGCGTCTTCCGGGTCCGGCGCCGGCAGGATACCGAGGGCGTCTTCGCCGCGGCTTACGGCTTCCAGCACCCGGCGCGGCGTGGGGCAGCGGGTGAAGGCGCCGCCGGCGCCGAAATGATCGCGGCCTAAGTCCCATAATAAGGAACCGCCATCCTCGGTCAGAACGGCGGTCGAAAATGCGCCCTGGCTGGCCAGGGACGCGCTGAAAATTTCCCGCCATATACGCAGCAACGAACGGTCCGGATAGCCGCCCTTGTTGGCGGCCAGCAGCTTGCGCAATATCTTGGCCTCGCGTCCCGGGCGCAGTTTGACCTTATCGCCCGTCTTGACCAGCCGGACGCGGCCACTGACCGCATTGCGCCGGGCCAGGAGCTGGAGCAGCTCCAAATCGATGGCGTCGATCTCATCTCTGAGTTTATTAAGCTCGGCTTCGGACATTTTGCGTGACTTAAGTAAATATCGGGAAGGCGAAGTGATAATGCCCGGCACCCCTAAAATCAAAGAAAAGATTGACTTGGGCGGGCGCGATTCATAGCTATGGGCGTCATTTGGAGCTGGAGGGCCAGGCCACGCCGCTTGGACGGGGTGTAACCGGATGACTTCTGAAACGCCAAAATGGGATATAATGGTCGGATGACCACGCCGCCTAATCAATCGGCCGCAACATTGGCCAATGGACCCGGGTCCGGACACTGCACCAGATTGGCGCTAACGGCGCCCCTGCGCCTGGATTGCGGCGTCGAATTTTCCGATTTTCCCGTCGCCTATCAAACATATGGCCAATTGAACCGGAATAAATCCAACGCCGTACTCATCTGCCATGCTCTCTCCCTCGACCAGTTTGTCGGCGACACGCACCCGCAGACCGGCAAGCCGGGATGGTGGGAATCGGTGGTCGGGCCCGGCAAGCTCCTGGACAGCGACCGCTATTTCATCATTTGTGTGAATATCCTGGGCAGCTGCATGGGCACCATCGGGCCGAAGGAGATTAACCCCGCCACCGGCAAGCTCTGGGGGCTGGATTTTCCGGTGATCACCGTCGCCGATATGGTGCGTGCCCAGGCGCTGCTGCTCGACCATTTGGAAATCGACCGGCTGTTTTGCGTTATCGGCGGTTCCTTGGGCGGCATGCAGGTTCTGGAATGGGCGGCCCTTTACCCCGAGCGGGTGCGGGCGGCGGTGCCGATCGCGGCGGCGCCTTATCATTCGGCCCAGAACATCGCTTTTCACGAGGTTGGCCGCCAGGCGATCATGGCCGATCCCGATTGGTGCGGCGGCAACTATCTGGCCGAAGGCACCAACCCCAACCGGGGCTTGGCAATCGCCCGCATGGTGGCGCACATCACCTATCTGTCGGAACCGGCGCTGCACAATAAATTCGGCCGCCGGCTTCAGGACCGGGACGCGGTGACCTTCGGGTTCGACGCGGATTTCCAAGTGGAAAGCTATTTGCGCCACCAGGGCAGCACCTTTGTCGACCGGTTCGACGCCAATTCCTACCTCTATATCACCCGGGCCATGGATTATTTCGATCTGGCCGAACGCTATGGCGGCGTGCTGGCCGAGGCGTTTCTCGGCTGCGAGACACGGTTTTGCGTGATTTCGTTTTCTTCCGACTGGCTCTATCCCACATCCGAAAGCCGCCGCATCGTGCATGCCCTGAATGCGGCGGCCGCCAATGTCAGCTTCGCCGAGATCGAATCCGACAAGGGCCATGATGCATTCCTGCTGGAGGAGCCGGAATTCTGGAGCGTGCTGTCCGGTTTTCTGGACGGCGCCCGCGAACATTTCGGCCTCAAATTCGAAAATGAGGCCTGAGCAAAGCATGGACGCCAGCCGTCAGCGCGAAAAATTGCGCGGCGATCTCGAGGTCGTCGCCAACATGGTCGAGCCGGGCAGCCGGCTTCTGGACGTGGGTTGCGGCGATGGCGCCTTGCTGGATTATCTGATCCACGAAAAAGGCGTCGATGGGCGCGGCGTTGAGCTTTCCATGGAAGGGGTGAATGCCTGCGTCTCCCAGGGCTTGTCGGTTATCCAGGGCGATGCCGATACCGATCTTGACGATTACCCCGATGGCGCCTTCGATTATGTGGTGCTCTCGCAAACCCTGCAGGCGACCCGGGCGCCCAGGGACGTGCTCGGCAATATGCTGCGCATCGGGCGCCGGGCCATCGTTTCGTTTCCCAATTTCGGCCATTGGCGGGTGCGGGTATCGTTAATGTTCGAAGGCCGCATGCCGGTGACCAACGCCTTGCCCCATCATTGGTTCGACAGCCCCAATATCCATTCCTGCACGATCAAGGATTTCATCCAGCTTTGCGCCGAATTGGATATCGAGATCGAGCGCTCGATCGCCCTCAATCACCGGGGGGCCAGGCGGCGTATCCGCTCCAACGTGGCGCTGGCCAATCTGGCCGGCGAGCAAGCGGTGTTTCTGCTGACCAAGGAGGCAGTTAACTCTTTATCGCCGTAGCGTAAGCGCGCCTGATGCGCGCCGCCGCCGGGGTCGGTGCCGGCGCATAGATCTGTTTTTCCGCCTCCACCGATATCACACCGCCGAAGGCTTTGAATAGGCGATGGCCGACATTCTCCCAGGCCCCGGCCGAGGATAGTATCATGCGCGAGCGGGCCGGCGGGATGTATAACGCGCCGCGTGTCGCCAAGGGTGCGAACATGGTGTCGCGCAGCAAGCGGTTAATCTGACCGGCGGAGTAGGGACGCCCATTGCCGAACGGCGTGCGCTCGAACCGGGCCCACAGGCCGCGCCGGTTGGGAACCACGATCAGGAGCCGCCCGCCGCCGCTTAAGACCCGCCATATCTCGCGCATCATCGGGCGCACCTGTTCGGCGCATTCCAGGGCATGGATCAGCAACACCCGGTCCTGAGACAGATCATCGATGGGCAATTCCGCCTCGTCGGTCAAATAAGTCAGACCGGGGCCGTCCTCGGGCCAGTGCAAGACCCCTTGCGAGGCCGGCATGGCGGCGATAACGGTTTCGGCCTGGCGCCGAAAACCATCAAGATAGGGAACCGGAAAGCCGATGCCGAGCATGCGCATACCCGTGGTATCGGGCCAGACCGAACGGATATGCTGACCCACCAGGCGTTCGGTCACGGCGCCAATGGGCGTGGCGTAATAGTTCCTCAAATCAACGGCATCGGTCCACATGATAAACGAGTTTAGCATAACCGGTGGGCGCCACACGAGCCTGTGGTTTTCAGCGCAATGATCCGCTATTATTGTTTTTGGGTGAGCGTTGAAACATGTCATTAATAGCAACAGGTGCCGGCAATGCCGGGCGTGTGGCCGCATATGGTCCCGCCATGTTCGGCGCTGGCGCATCGGAAAGCGGACCCGGCCTCGAGGCGCCGATATCGGGAACGTCGTTCGGCGGCCAGGTGCAGGCCGGCCTCTCCGGCGGTGGCGATGGCCCGGGCGGCCGCCAGGCACGCGGTCCGGGAACGTCCATCGACGGCCAAGCGGCGGCGCGCAAACCCATATTCCAGTCCTTTCAGTCGGCGTTTCAGGCGCAGCTTCTTTTTCAGCAGACGGCGTCCTTCAAACCTTCCGCGGCCTTGGCGCTGGCCACCATGGTAGCCGAAACCTACGATAAAATCATGAACGCGACGCGGCCCGATGGCCTCGCCCAAACGATGCCGGAGGGGCAGACTGTCTTCCAGTCGCCGGGCGTTAATTTTCTGGCTTAGCGCTCACCGCTAGAGCGGTTCCAGATAGATATGAACCATTTGACCGGGATGATTTTGCCAACATTTCCATCCCAAGTGTGCGAGGAGCGCGTCGCAGGGCGATGCATTGGCATCGGCAAAGGCGTGCGACGACGTCCACGCATCGAACGCACCCGGCCATTGGTGGGTCAAATCGGCTCCTAAGGCGGCGCCCCGGCACTTGCCCGAAGGATCCGCATCGCGCTGCGCACCGCGCCTCCCCGGAAAACCGATTTGTTCCCATCAAATTGATTCATAATTATCCGGAACCGCTCTAGTCCATTTCCCGCACCAGCCGGAAGCCGATGAAATAGCTGATGATGCGGACATCGTTGCGGACGCGGGATGCCGAGCGCGACACCTTGGGCAGATAATACCAGGCGCCACTCTTGATCACCCGGCTTTTGCAATCGCCGTCGCCGCGTTCCGATCCGTCGCCAGGAGCGTTGAAATGGGATGTGTTCCAGCAATCGGAGGTAATTTCGAGCACGTTACCGTGCATATCGTAGAGGCCCCAGGGGTTGGGCTCGAACTTGCCCACCGGCGCGGTTTTTCTACCGCTCCACTTAGAACCGCAATTCCGGCAATTGGCGGCGCCGGAGCGCATTTGATCGCCCCACCAATAGCCGGAACTGGTGCCGGCGCGGGCCGCGTATTCCCATTCCGCTTCGGACGGCAGGCGATAACGGGCGCCGGTCATTTTGTTGATCCAGGCTACATATTCTTCGATATCGCCGATCAGCACATTCATCACCGGCCGCTTGCCGCGCCCCCAACCCCTATCGAACGGTTTTTTCTTGCATCCGCCCGCCGCGTGGCAGGCATCGAATTCATCGAAAGTAACCTCAAAGCGCCCGAACGCCAGGGATTTGGGAATCCGCACCCGGTGCAGCGGCAATTCCCGCTTGCGCCCGTATTTCGAGCCCATGATGAATTTTCCGGCGGGGATGACGACCATTTCAGGACAGAGCGGGCAGTCCCTGAACTCGTCGCCGAGTTGCAGGCCGGAGGTTGCTTCCGCGGCCCCCGCCGCCGCCGCCGGCCACACCGCGATCGCCGCCACGAGGTGCGCAAGCAGCACAATCGGCGCGCCAAATTGACGGTTAAATCTGGGCATAGGCGCGTCCCCGCTTTACCGGCGCGCCGGAATCGGTTGGCCGTTTATTTGACCGTCCAGGTTGATCCGGCGCGCAACAGATCGTTGAGGCTCGCCTCCGGCTGGGCGGCGATGGCTTCGTCGAGCTGATGATAGAGGCCTTCGTCATAGGTCGGCCCCGGCTCGCAATAGAGCACACCGACCGCCACCGGAAATTCCGGCGATTCCATGGACGCCAGCAAATGCGCCATCATCTTGTTGGTTTCGTCATGCACCAGGATGTCTTTTTCCTCGATGCCGCCGGCGCCGACGGTCACCACTTCGATCTCCATGCGCCCGGGCTTGAGGCGGATGCCCTTGTTGCCGTCCTTACCGAACAAAAGCGGTTTGCCATGCTCGACGGCGATTTGTTTTTCTTCGACCATGGATTTTTGGGTGAATTCGGCGAAGATGCCATCGGCGTATACAATGCAGTTCTGTAACACTTCGACAAACGAAGCGCCCTTATGCTCTTTGGCGCGCACAAACAGCTTTGGCAGTTGCTTTAGCTGCGAATCGATGCCGCGGGCCACGAACCGGGCGCCGCAGCCGATGGCGAATTCGGTCGGCGAAACCGGCGCGTCGATGGACCCCGCCGGCGTCGAGGGGGAGCGGGTGCCGATGCGCGAGGTCGGCGAATATTGGCCCTTGGTCAATCCGTATATTTCATTATTGAACAGGATATATTGCAGATCGACGTTGCGCCGCAAAACATGCATCAGATGGTTGCCGCCGATGGAGAGCGAATCGCCATCGCCGGAAATGACCCAGATATCAAGCTCCGGATTGGCGATCTTGGTGCCGGTTGCGATCGCCGCGGCGCGGCCATGAATGGTGTGGAAGCCATAGGTGGCCATGTAATAGGGAAAACGCGCGGCGCAGCCGATGCCGGAAATAAAAACGGTTTTTTCCGGCGGCGCCTGCATCTCGGCCAGCGCCGTCTGCATGGCGCGGACGATGGCGTAATCGCCGCAGCCGGGACACCAGCGTACTTCCTGATCGGACGCATAATCCTTGGTGGTCAATTTTTCAGGCCGCGTGGTCACGTTCATTATTTTGTCTCCAAGCGGTCACGGATGGCGGTTTCAATTTCGGTGACCTTGAACGGCATGCCCGATACCTTGCTCAGGCCCTCGGCCGGAACCAGGTACTGGTCGCGCAATACCGTTTTCAATTGGCCGGTGTTCAATTCCGGCACCAGAATTTGATCATAGCCGTTCAAAAGATCGCCAAGGTTAGGCGGCAGCGGCCAGATATGGCGCAAGTGGATGTGCGACACTTTGGCTTTCTCGGCGCGCAACAATTGAACCGCCCGGTTGATCGGACCGTAGGTCGAGCCCCAGCCGACAACGGCGATGCCGCCCTTGTCGTCGCCCAGCGCCACTTCCTGGTCGGGAATGAATTTGGCGATGCCGTCGATTTTATTCTTGCGTAGATCGGTCATCACCTGATGGTTTTCGGCATCGTAGGAAATATTGCCGGTGGTGGATGATTTCTCGATGCCGCCGATCCGGTGTTCGAGCCCCGGCGTGCCCGGTATCGCCCAGGCCCGCGCCATGGTTTCTTCATCGCGCAGGAACGGGTGAAAGCCTTCCGCATCGGTGTGGAAGGTGACCGGAAACTTCTCGTAGGCGTCCACATCCGGAATTTTCCAAGGCTCCGAGGCGTTGGCGATGTAGCCGTCGGCGAGCAGCATGACCGGGGTCATGAACTGGATCGCCAGCCGCACGGCTTCGATGGCGACTTCGAAACTGTCCGATGGCGAGCGCGCCGCCAGCACCACCAGCGGAGAATCGGCGTTGCGGCCATAGACGGCCTGATAAAGATCCGATTGTTCGGTCTTGGTCGGCAGGCCGGTGGACGGGCCGGCGCGCTGCACGTTGAGGATCACCAACGGCAATTCCACCGAAATGGCCAGCCCGATCGCCTCCATCTTCAAGGCGATGCCGGGGCCCGACGAAGCGGTCACGCCCAAATTTCCGGCATAAGCCGCGCCGATCGCGGCGCCGACGGCGGCGATTTCATCTTCGGCCTGGAAGGTGGTCACATCGAACTGCTTCAGCTTGGAAAGGGTATGCAGGATCGCCGAGGCCGGGGTGATGGGATAGCCGGCGAATGTGGTCCTGAGCCCGGCAAAGCTGGCGCCGGCGATGATGCCCCAGGACAAGGCCTCGATCCCAGTCACGGTGCGGTAGAGCCCAGGCTCGATCTTGGCCGGCGCCACCGAAAAGGCATGCGCATTGCCCGCCGACACCTCCATGGTTTCGCCGTAGGCATGGCCGGCATTGATGGCGGCGATGTTGGATTCGGCGATTTCCTGGCGCGCGGCAAAGCGCCGGTTGAGCCACGCCGCCGAGGGATCGCGGTCGCGGTCATAGATCCAATAGACCAGCCCTAAGGACCACATATTCTTGCAGCGCGCGGCTTCTTTTTGCGACAGGCCGTGCGGCTTGACCGCTTCCAGGGTGAGGGCGGTGATATCGACGGCGATCACCTGATAGCCATCCAGGGAGCCATCGTCGAAGGGGTTGGCGTCAAAGCCGGCTTTTTTGAGATTGCGGTCGGTGAAGGCACCGGTATCGGCGATGATCATGCCGCCCGGAACCAGATCATCCAGATTGACTTTCAACGCCGCCGGGTTCAACGCCACCAGAACGTCGGGGGCATCGCCGGCGGTCTTTATGTCGCGGGATCCGAAATGAATTTGAAAGGCCGAGACGCCGAAAGTGGTGCCGGCGGGCGCCCGGATTTCGGCCGGGAAATCGGGAAAGGTCGCCAAATCGTTCCCGGCAAGCGCCGTGGTCAGGGTAAACTGACTGCCGGTGATCTGGATGCCGTCGCCGGAATCGCCGGCAAAGCGGATCACCACATCCTCGACTTCCTCGCGCTTTACTTTACTCAACTGGGCTGCCTGACTGCCCTCCATTCTCGCACACTCCTCGCTCAGGTTTTCTCCGGGTTTGATCAGATAGGACCTGAATGTAAAATTCCTTGCCAAGATTTCATGCTTGGCGCGCGGCAATATCCGCTACGGTTATTTCGGAAATTCTCTAAAAATTCAGCTCCAGATTTTGTGGCTGAAACTCCAAAACTCATAACACACACTGTGTAGGCCCGCAAACCGTCTATCACAACAAATTTTCCCATAAATTCCCGGCTGCGAGACCGCCTAATTTTTTAATAAATAACGACATTTTACCGGTAATCCGATTTCTCCAAGGCTAATCCAAGTTCGCTAAAAGCGGCGCAAATTCCGTTACGATCCTGGCGTATATTTCGCGCTTGAAGGCCACCACGTTGGCCACCAGATCACCGGCGGCCATCCATTGCCAGCCGTCGAATTCCGGGTTGGCGACGGCGGCCGGGTCGATTTCGTCATCGCTGCCCAAAAAGCGCAAGGCAAACCATTTTTGGCTTTGCCCCCGGTACCTTCCTTGCCAGACCTTGCCGATTAGATCGCCGGGCAGATCGTAGCGCAACCAGCCGGCGGCCTCGCCAATGATGCGGGCGTTGCCGGTGCCGGTCTCTTCTTCAAGCTCGCGCAGGGCCGCGTCGGCGGGCGCCTCGCCGGCATCGATGCCGCCTTGGGGCATTTGCCAGGCGTCGGCCTCGGCGCCGATGCGCCGCCCCACCAATATCTTGGCGGCGTCGTTGATCAGGAAGATGCCAACGCAGGGCCGGTAGGGCAGGTCTGAAACTTGAGCCATGACCATGGGCTATACCGGGATGCCGCTCCGCGTCATTTCTTGGCCTCCGGTTCCGCGCCAGATTCCGCGCTTGGTTTTTTTACCGGGCCATCGATGCGCACCACGGCGGACACCGGCGCCAAGGTCAGTTCCTTGAAGTCCAGTGATTTAGCCCATTCGGCCAAGCGCCGGATGGTGACCGGATAGGGTTCGGCGACGCCGACCGCGGTTTTTCTGTTGCGCGCGCGCTTTTCCAGTTGCGTCAAGCGGCCGTTGATGGCGGCGGCGGAGGCGACGGTGTCGAGCACGAAGGCGATGCTGGTCCGGGGCAAGGCCAGGGATTTGGCGACTTTGATACTAAGCCCGCCCTCGGGTATGCCGTTATCCACATAGAGCAGGCCGCGTTTTTGCAATTCGCTCAAGACCGGTGTCAGGGATTCCTCGGAGGCGGCGAATTTCGAACCCATGACCTGAAAGACGCCGACGAAACCCGGCGCCAGCCCCAACAGGCGTTGCAGGCGTTTAATGTTGTCGGCTGCCTCCAACTCGGTCAGCATGGCTAGCGGGCCAGGATCGGAAACCGGAAAATCGTTGGGTTCCATGGGCAGATCGATCAGCGTTTCGTGCCCCGATGAGCGCGCCATCCCCATCCAATCGCCGAGATTGGCGGTGTAGGGGCTGAAGGCCAGGGTGATGCCGCCGGGTAATTGATTGATAGCGGCAAGGGTGGCGGCGCGGCTCAGCCCGATGCCCCGTAATATTATCGCAATGCGCGGGCGTTTGAGGTCCTTGTTGAACGGGCGCGCATATTCCATCCAGGGGCCGCCGCCGCTCGCTGTCTTGCGCGGCAACAACCCGGCTTCGGTGGATTCGATCATTTCCGTATTGACGCCGCTCAGGGCTTTGCCCCGTGGCTGCAATGGGATGCCGCGAAAGGCGACGGCGGTGACCGACGGCGTGATCACACCCTTGCCCGGTGTGCGCCGGGCACCAGTGGCCGCCGGCTTGGACGGTTCCCGGGGTGCCTCGGCGGCGCCCAGGCCGGCGGCCGCCGTTCGCGCGGCCGCCGCCGGTGCCGGTGCGGCCATCTTTTTACCTTCCGCCGGCGGCGGGGTCAGGGCGGGTTTCCGGCTCGCACCGGCTTTAAGTTTTTTGGGTGCAGCGCTTTTGCCGGCGCCAAATTTCGGCCGCGCGCGCGGCGCACCGCCGGACGTGCTTTCGTCGAGAATTTTCATCCGCCGCTTGGGTGGAATGGCCATGGTGACCACGGGAATATTCGGATCCGCGGCCCTGGCATGTTCGGTTTCGCTCTCGCCGCCGCCGAGTAGCATCAGCGTGCCGCCGGCCGCCCCGGCAATCACAACGAAGGCCGCCGCGCCGATGATGATTACTTTCTTCTTGCCCGAACCGCCGCCGCCTTCGTCGTCGTCTTCGTCATCGTCGAAATCGCCGCCGAAGTCATCGTCGCCGAAGTCATCGTCATCGCCGCCGTCATCGCCGTCATCGCCATCGTCGTCGTCATCGTCGCCGAAGTCGTCGTCGTCATCGGAGTCCGGTTCGCCGCCGCCGTCGTCGTCTAATTCGTCGCCGTCCAGGGGCTCGTCGTCGGCCTCGTCATCCGCCATCGGTGCTGATCCGAATTAGCCTTTTAACCGCTTGGTGAAAAGATCAATGCCGCGCAGCAAATCCAAGGCCCGTTGCAGTTGGAAATCCTGGGGTGGGGTCGCGGCCGCCTCCTTGCCGGGATCGGTCTTGTTATCCAATTTGCCGGCGCCGTTTTTGTTACGCTGGTCGAGGGCGCCGCGCAAATCCGATTCACGGCTTTGCCGGCGGTTGGTTGGTATCGTTTCGATGCGCGCCTGCTGAACCTCGATATCGGGCGTGATGCCGACCTTCTGGATGGACTTGCCCGACGGCGTAAAATAGAGCGCCGTGGTCAGACGCATGGCGCCGTGGGGTCCCAGCGGCAGAATGGTTTGCACCGAGCCCTTGCCGAAGGATTGCGCGCCGAGGATGATGGCCCGTTTGTGGTCCTGCAAGGCGCCGGCGACGATTTCCGAGGCGCTGGCCGAGCCGCCATTTATCAGCACAACCAACGGCTTGCCATCCGCCAGGTCGCCCGGCTTGGCGTTGAAGCGCTGGTGGTTTTCCTTGTTGCGCGGGCGCGTCGAGACAATTTCGCCGCGGTCGAGAAAGGCGTCCGATACGGCCACCGCCTGATCCAGAAGCCCGCCCGGATTGTTGCGCAGATCAAGCACCACGCCCTTGAATTTATCGCCGGCTTTCTTACGCATCTTTTCCATGGCCCGCTTCAAGCCGTCATTGGTCGGCTGGCTGAACGAGGAAATACGCACATAGATGATATCGCCTTCAAGCCTGGAGCGCACCGTGCGAAGAGGGATGATGGCGCGCGTGATGGTGACATCGAATGCCGGCTTATTAAGGCGGCGGACGGTTAATTTTATGTCGGTGCCAACCTTGCCGCGCATGATTTCGACCGATTGCGCCAAGGTAAGGCCGAGTACCCGCTTGCCATCCAGATGGGTGATAAGGTCGCCGGGCTGTAGCCCGGAACGGTGCGCCGGCGTATCGTCGATGGGCGAGACCACCTTGATCAAACCGTTCTCCATGGTGACTTCGATACCGAGGCCGCCGAATTTGCCGCGCGTCTGGACCTGCATGTCCTTGAAGCTCTTGGCATTCAGGAAGCTGGAGTGGGGATCGAGGGAGGTCAGCATGCCGGTAATGGCGGCTTCGATGAGCTGCTCGTCGGTCACCTCTTCCACATAGGAGGAGCGCACCCGCTCGAACACGTCGCCGAACAGGTTGAGCAGCCGGTAGGTGTCGGCTTCTTTTTTCTTTTCGGCGGCGCCGGCGGCCGGGATGGTCAACAGAAACGCGGCGGCAACCGCCAATGTCAAAATCGATTTTTTCATCTCTTTACCTTACCTTTTTGTGCCGTCATCCACGGCATGGGATCGATCGGCGTTCCATTCTGCCTTAACTCGACATAAAGTTGTTCGCGCCCGGCACCAAAACTACCCATCTTACCGACCGGTTCGCCAGATAGAAGTGATTGCCCGATGATGGCGTCGATACGCGCCAAGCCGGACAGAAGACTATGATAACCCTCGCTGTGTTCGATTATCAAGAGCAGCCCGTATCCGCGGAACGGTCCGGCGAAGACAACCTTGCCGTCATAGGGCGCCACCACCTGGGCGTTGGCGCGGGTCGCAACGACGATGCCTTTCCGCCAAATGCCTTTCCGCACCTTAGCACCATAGCGTTCCTTGACGCTGCCCACCGCCGGAAAATTCAGCGTTCCGCGCGCTTTAGATATGGGCCGGATTTCAAATGACGCAATAGCGGCCACCCGGCTTTTCGGATCCAGGCTCAGGGGGCGATGGCGTTGAATCGCCTTAAGCTTTTGTTTTTCCTTGGTTTTTTTGCGAAACGCCTGGCGTTTTTTGCGCTCCGTTTCCAGCGTTTCGAACAGGTCCCGGAGGCTTCCCGCTTCTTCGGTCAGCCGCTTAAGCCTGTTTGCTTCCACTTGGCGGGCGGCCAGGGTATCGCGCCGGGCGGCCTTGGTTTCCAGAAAAGCCTTTTCCAGATCGCCCCGGTAATCGTCGATGCGGGCGGCGGCGGCGGCCAGTTTTGCACGCTGCTCGGCGATCTGGTCACGAGTCACGTCGAGGGCGATCAAATCTTCGCGAAGTCGCGCTGCCTGGCCCTCGATCCGGGGCAACGTGGTGCGCAGCAGGATCGCCGCGCGCACCAGATTGGCGGGCCGGTCCGGATAGGCGATGACCGCTTCCGGCGGCAGCCGCGACAATCTTTGCAGGGCGGCCAGCAGCTGGGCGAACTGGCGGCGCCGGGAAGCCAGCAGATATTTCTTTTCGTCCTCGGCGCCGTTGAGTTCGGCGATTTCCCGTTCCAGATCGTTCATTTCCGATTCCAGACCCTGGATATCCTGGGCCAGCGCGACTTTCTTGCGATTAACCCCGGTCAGCTTCCGGCGCAGCGCGTTGGCCTGTCTCTCCAGCGCCTGGGATTTTCTCTTGCCCTGGTCGATGGCCTTTTCCACATCCTTCAGGCGGCGCCCGATCTCGCCGGGCGGCTTCTCGGCGGTCAGTTTCTCGGCGGCGTGGGCCGGCCCGCTTAATAGCGACGGAAGGAAAAGTGCAAGGAAGGCGGCGCTAACCGGGCGCATGCGCTTCCGCCATTTCCAGCAACGAGCGCCCGGTCATTTCCGGCGGCTGCGGCAGGTTCATGAGTTGCAGGATGGTCGGCGAGATATCGGCCAAGACGCCGCCGTGGAGCGCCCTGGCGCCGTCCGGCGGATTGACCAGCAGGACCGGCACCGGCGACAGGGTATGGGCGGTGTTGGGCTGACCGGTTTGGTGATCATGCATGCGTTCTGCGTTGCCATGATCGGCGGTGATCAGCATGGCGCCGCCCACATCTTTAAGCGCCGCTTCCAGGCGGCCGAGGCAGGAATCGATGGTCCCGGCGGCTCGGACGGCCGCTTCGAAAATGCCGGTATGGCCGACCATATCGCCATTGGCGTAGTTGACGACGATCAGATCGAAACGTCGTGTTTCGATTGCCTCGATGAGCTTATCGGTCACTTCGACGGCCGACATTTCCGGTTTCAGATCATAGGTGGCGACTTTCGGCGACGGCACCAGAATGCGCTCTTCGCCTTCGAACTGGGCTTCCTCGCCGCCGTTCAGGAAAAATGTCACATGGGCGTATTTTTCGGTTTCGGCGATGCGCAGTTGCTTATAGCCGGCTTCGGAGACCACCTGGCCGAGGATATTGTTCAGGGGCCTTTGTTCGAACATGGCGGACATGTATGCATTCAGGTCGCTGGAATATTCGGTCATGCCGAGGCACGCCGCGAATTTGACGACCCGGCCCCGGGCGAAGCCACCGAAGTCCGGGTCCACCAGAGACGTTAATAATTCCCGCGCCCGGTCGGCGCGGAAATTGAACAGCAGGATGCCGTCGCCGTCGGCCATACCCGAATAGTCTCCGATCACCCGGGGTTCGACGAACTCGTCGGTAACGCCGGCATCGTAACTCTTCTGGATGGCGGCGGCGGCGCTGTCCGATATTTCTCCGGCGCCTTCGGTGAGCATGGCATAGGCGCGCTGAACCCGGTCCCAATTGGTGTCCCGGTCCATGGCCCAATAGCGCCCGCACACCGTCGCGGTTTTAAAGCCGGCCCGGTTTTGAGTAGCGGTCTCGATGGCTTTTATGTAACCAAGCGCGCTCGACGGCGGCACGTCGCGGCCATCCAAGAAGGCGTGAAAGCGTGTCTCGATGCGATGGGCGTCCAGGGTGCCGGCCAAGGCAATCAGGTGGGATTGGTGGGAATGGACGCCGCCCGGGGACGCCAGGCCCATGAGATGGCAGGTGCCGCCGCTGGCGGCCAAGCCACCGATCAGGCTTTTGAGGCTCAAGTTACCGGCCAACGAGCCATCGGCGATGGCGGCGTCGATAAGCGGCAAGTCCTGCAACACCACGCGCCCGGCGCCGATGTTCATATGGCCCACCTCGGAATTGCCCATCTGGCCCGCGGGCAGGCCCACATCGACGGACGAGGCTTGCAGCCGCGCCATCGGATAGGTGCTCCGCATGCGGTCCCAGTTTGGGGTGTGGCCGTGATAAATGGCGTTGTCGTCGCCGCCGTCGCGCTCTCCCCAGCCATCGAGGATGCAGAGAACCGTCGGTTTCGGTCGTTTAAGGGCGTCGGCGTTGTCGTTCATTCTGTCGCGGTCTAACGGTGATAGGGATGCTTCGTCAAGATACATTGCGCCCGGTAAAGCTGTTCGATCAGCATGACCCTGGCTAGCATGTGCGGCCAAGTCATGGCGCCCAAGGACAATTTGAAGCCGGCCTGGGCAACCAGCGCCCCGGCCAGCCCGCCGGCGCCGCCGATGACGAAGGCGAATTGGGACCGGCCGTCGTTCATCCAGCGCTGCATCTGGGCGGCGAATTCCTCGCTCGACAGGGACTTGCCGCCGGGATCGAGGGCGATCAGCAAGGCGTCGGCGGGAACGGCGGCGCTAAGCAGTTCCGCTTCGCGCAGGATCATCTGGGGTTCGGGAAGATTCTTGCGCTCTTCCACTTCTTTTAAGGAAACCGGCCAGGCCATCCTTTTGCGGTAGTCTTCCCATTGCAAGGCGGCCGGGCTGGATTTCATGCGTCCGACGGCGGCAATGGTGATCTGCACCGCCCCGGTTCCTTCAAGCCCGTTGCAGGCTCAAGGTTTGGCCGCCGATCCGGTTTCGGCGACAGGATCGCCCCAGATTTTCTCCAGCTCGTAGAATTGCCGGACCTCGGGCTTGAACAGATTGACTATGATATCGCCGGCGTCGATCAACACCCAGTCGCAATTGCCCAGCCCCTCAATCGGAACCGAGGCAAGGCCATTGGCTTTCAAATTTTCGCGGAGATGCTCTGCCATGGTGGCGATGTGCCGCTGCGACGTTCCCGTCGCAATAACCATATAGTCGGCAAAATCGGTTTTACCGGCAAGATCGATGACGTCGGCTGCAAGCGCCTTGTCGTCATCAAGAGACGCCGTAACCGTATCCAGCAATTGCGAGGGTGACGGTGGCGTCGATTTATAACGAACGATGGGATGCATCTCCTTTCCGCATGTGTCCAGTCTTAAACGATTCGGGCACCAACCGTACGCCGGCGCGCCCGGATTTTGGTGGCCGAGCTTGCGTCCGGCGCCATGTGCAGGAACATCCATGCCGGGGCCCGTTTCGAGGCCAGACGCTTGGCATAAATTTCCGGCACCCGTTGCCGGACGAACCGATGGGCCGCCCGCGACTTGAGCGCCCGCATAGAATAAGAAGGCCTGGGAAAAACCGCAATGGGAATAAGCCGGAATATCTGCCGCCATTGGCGCCATTTATGAAACTGGATCAGATTGTCGGCACCGATGAGAAACACGAAATTGTCTTCAGGCCAGGCTTTTTTCAAGGCGCGTACTGTTTCGGCGGTATAGCGGGTGCCGTGATCCCGCTCGAAGTGAGAGACGCGGATGCGGGCATCATCGGCGCGGGCCTCGGCGGACGCGAAGCGGGTCTCGTAGGGCGCCATGCCTTGATACGGTTTCAACGGGTTTTGCGGCGATACCAGCCACCAAACCTCGTCCAGATCGAGACTGTCCAGGGCGGTCAGGCTGATATTCAAATGGCCCCGGTGGGCCGGATTGAACGAGCCGCCGAGAAGACCGATGCGTTTGTAATTGCTCACCGGGTCTGGCCGGTGCCGCGAACCACATATTTGAACGTGGTCAGTTGATCGACGCCGACCGGGCCGCGTGCGTGCAGCTTGCCCGTGGATATGCCGATCTCAGCACCCATGCCGAACTCGCCGCCGTCGGCGAACTGGGTCGATGTGTTGTGCATGGCGATGGCGCTGTTGACGCCGCTGAGGAAAGTTTCCGCCGTCTCCGGATCATCGGTGACGATGGCGTCGGTATGGTCGGAGCCATGTTCGTTGATATGACGGACAGCGTCCTCGACGCCGTCTACCTGTTTGACGGCGATGATAGCGTCCAGATATTCCGTTTCCCAGTCTTCGTCGGTGGCCGGGCCGACCCGGTCATCAAGCGCCCTGGTATCGGCGTCGCCGCGGATTTCGCAACCGGCCTGGGTGAGCGCATCCAGGATCATCGGCAGGTGGGTCGCCGCCGCGCCCTTATCGATCAACAGGGTTTCGGTGGCGCCGCAGATGGACGTGCGGCGCATCTTGGCGTTGACGACGATGTCGCGGGCCATGTCGGGATCGGAATCGGCATGGATATAGGTGTGGCAGATGCCCTCCAGATGGGCGAAGACGGGTACTTTTGCCTCGGTCTGCACCCGCTCCACCAAGGACCTGCCGCCGCGCGGCACGATCACGTCTATATACTCGGTCATGGTCAGCATCTCGCCGACGGCGGCGCGGTCGGTGGTGGGCACCATTTGGATAGCGGCGGCCGGCAGGTTGGCCAGTTTCAGGCCTTCCTGCATGCAATCGAAGATCGCCGTGGAAGAATGAAAACTTTCCGAGCCGCCCCGCAAAATAGACGCATTGCCCGATTTCAGGCACAGGCTGCCGGCGTCGGCGGTCACGTTGGGCCGGGATTCGTAAATAATGCCGATCACGCCCAACGGCACCCGCACCCGGGATATGTCCAGGCCGTTGGGCCGCTGCCAACGGTCCATGACGAAGCCGACCGGATCCTCCAATGCGGCGATCTGTTCCAGACCAACCGCCATAGCCTCGATGCGCTTTTCGTCCAGTGCCAGGCGGTCCAGGAGCGACGCGGTGAGGCCTTTTTCGCGGCCCCCATCCATATCTTTTGCGTTGGCGTCCAAAAGCGCGGCGGCGTTGCCGCGCAGGGAATTGGCGGCTTCGGTAAGGGCGCGGTTTTTGGCCTCCGTCGGCGCCCCGGCCAGGGTTCTGGCGGCGTCCTTGGCGGCAGCGCCGATTTCCTGCATCAGGGCGGGGATATTTCCCGTAATTGGATTCATAGTCATAACCGGTTCATCTCAAAGAATTGCCAAATCGTCCCGGTGGATCATCTCGTCACGGCCACGGTACCCGAGTAGGGCCTCGATTTCATGTGTTTTGTGGCCCATGATGCGGCGCGCGTCCTCGGCCGAATAGGCGACGAGGCCGCGTCCCAGTTCCCGGCCATCGGCCAGTTTGACGGCCACCGCATCACCGCGCTGAAAGGCGCCCTCGATGGCGGCGACGCCCGCCGGCAACAGGCTGCGACCATCCGCCAATGCCTTGGCGGCGCCGTCATCGACGATCACCGCGCCCACCGGCTGCAGGCTTCCGGCGATCCAGTTCTTGCGCGCCGAATGGGGGTTGGCTTGCGGTATGAACCATGTGCCGGGGCCGTTCTTCTCGACCGTGGCGAGCGGGTTCGGGATGCGCCCGTCGGCGATCGCCATGCGGCAGCCGGCGCTCATGCAGGCCTTGGCGGCGGCCAGCTTGGTGATCATGCCGCCCGACGAATCGCTGGATGTGGAGGTGTCCGCCATTGCCTCGATGGCTGGTGTGATTGCGGTGATTTCCGGCATCAGCACGGCGTCCGCATGGCGGGCCGGATCGCTGGTGTAGAAGCCGCCGATGTCGGACAACAGGATCAACAGATCGGCCGACACCATGGCCGCCACCCGGGCCGCCAAGCGGTCGTTGTCGCCAAACCGGATCTCGTCGGTGGCGACGGTGTCGTTTTCGTTGATCAACGGCACCGCGCCGACGCCCAAAAGCGTCATCAGGGTCGAGCGGGCGTTCAAATAGCGCCGCCGGTCTTCGGTGTCAGCGAGGGTCAGGAGGATTTGCGCCACGGTCAACTCGTGCTCGCCGAGGTGTTCCTGGTAGGCGTGCGCCAGGCGCACCATGCCGGCCGCCGCCGCCGCCTGCTTTTCCTCCAGCTTCAGATTGCCGCTTTTGAGGCCCAGATAGCGCCGTCCCAGCGCGATGGCGCCGGACGATACCAGGATCACATCCTGGCCGCGTATCCGAAAGCGTTTGATATCGGCGGCCAGGGAGGCGAGCCAGTTGGAATGCAGGGTGCCGTCGGCGCCCACCAGCAGGGCAGAGCCGATCTTTACCACCACCCGGTTGGCGGCGGCGATATCGTAAGCGCCCGACGTCTGCGTTTTTTGGCGGCCGCTCATGGCGTAAACACGGCCGGTTCCGCCGGCGCGGCGTTGGCGTCTTTGATCATTTGGGCGGCGCGGCGCAAAACCCCGGTCACGCCGGTGCCGGCAACACCGGACATGCAGGCGATGGCATCGATGCCAAGGCCGGCTGCCTCGGCAAGGGATTTTCGTTGTTTGCTAAGCAGCGCGTCGTTGAGGGCGTCGCACTTATTGAGGATGACAATCTCGGCCTTGGCCGCCAGGTCGGCGCCGTAGGCTTCCAACTCGCGGCGGATGGTCCGGTAATCGGCGCCCGGATCGTCGGCAGTGCCGTCGACAAGATGTAACAGGGCGGCGCAGCGTTCCACATGGCCGAGGAACCTGTCGCCGAGCCCGGCGCCTTCGTGGGCGCCTTCGATGAGCCCCGGAATATCGGCGAGAACAATTTCGGCTTCATCCACGTAACCGACCCCCAAATTGGGATGCAGGGTGGTGAACGGATAGTCGCCGATTTTCGGCCGGGCCCGTGTCACGGCGGCCAGGAATGTGGATTTGCCGGCATTGGGCAGCCCGATCAAGCCGGCATCGGCGATCAATTTGAGGCGCAGCCAGAGCCATTTTTCCTCCCCGGAGAAGCCGGGACTGGCATGGCGCGGCGCCTGGTTGGTGGAAGATTTGTAATGGGCGTTGCCGAAGCCGCCATCGCCGCCCTTGGCGAGCACCATGGTTTGCCCTTCTTCAGTCAGGTCGGCGAGTAGGTGGTTCTGGTCCTGATCGAAGATTTGGGTACCCACCGGCAGCCTTAGAACAGCGCCTTGCCCGGACCGGCCGGAACGCATCTTGCCCATGCCGCCACGGCCGCGCTCGGCTTTGAAATGCTGCTGGTAGCGGAAATCGATGAGGGTGTTCAGATTGGCGATGCAATGGGCGGTCACGTCGCCGCCGCGCCCGCCATTACCGCCGTCGGGTCCGCCATATTCGACATTTTTCTCGCGCCGGAAGGCGACGCAACCGTCGCCGCCGTCACCGCTTTTGATGAATATTTTTTGCTGATCCAGAAACTTCATCGCGCTTACCCTATCGGCGTTCGCTGTCGTCTCAGCCTATCAAAAAAAGGGAATGGATGGCCATTCCCCTTAAAACTAATAAGCCAATGGCCGGATCGCTTATGCGGGGCTCGGCTCGACATTGACGAAGGTGCGACCGGCGGCCTTTTTGCGGAACGAGACCCTGCCTTCGGAAAGCGCGAACAGGGTATGGTCCCTGCCCATGCCCACATTCTCGCCGGGATGGAACTTGGTGCCGCGCTGGCGCACGATGATGTTGCCGGCGAGCACTTCCTGGCCGCCGAATTTCTTGACGCCGAGGCGCCGCCCGATGGTATCGCGTCCGTTGCGCGATGATCCGCCTGCTTTTTTATGGGCCATAAGCGTTGCTCCTTAATCGTCTTTCTTTGAAGGCGCCTTGGGTTTCGCCGGCGCCTTCGATTTAGCCGCCGCTTTTGGCTTCGCCGCCGCCTTCGCCTTGGCCGGGGCCCTCGCCTTGGCCGGGGCCTTGTCTTTGGCGGGCGCTTTGGATTTCGTCGCCGCTTTCAGTTTTGGCGCTGCCTTGGGTTTCGCGGCCGCTTTCGGTTTTTCGGCCGCTTCGGGTTTATCCGCCGCTTGCGGTTTCGCCGCCGCCCTCGGCTTCACGGCGCCCTTGCCGTTGATGTCGAGAACGCGCAGCACGGTCTGTTCCTGGCGATGGCCGTTGAGGCGTCGATAGCCTTTGCGCTTTTTTTTCTTGAAGACGATCACCTTTTCGGCGCGGCTTTGATCGAGAATCTCGCAATTGACCGCCGCCTTGGCGACCAACGGGGCGCCGATCTCGGTCGCCTTGCCGTCCTCGCCAATCATCAGGACGTTTTCCAGCTTGAGTTTGCCGCCGGTTTCGCCGAGCAGTTTTTCAACAAGAATGACGTCGCCGGGCGTCACGCGATATTGCTTACCGCCGGTCTTAACGACTGCGTACATTTTCTAATTGCTTTCCGTCATAAAAATGGCGGGTTTCTATCATTCCCGCCGGAAGGCGCGGAAACTACCGCTTGGCACTCACACTGTCAACGTTAAATGGGAGGGAAAATGGGGGAAATTTCTCCAAGTCCTATCACCGGGTGGCCGGGATTTCGACCTTGATTTCGACGCGGCGGTTTTTGGCGCGGCCATCGGCGCTGTCGTTGGAGGTGCGCGGGCGGGTGTCGGCATAGCCGACGGCGGAAACGCGGCCGCGGTTCAGGTTCGGATGGCGCAAAAGCCGGTGAATGACCGACACCGCGCGGGCCGAGGACAAATCCCAGTTGGACCGGTAGCGGCCGGTGGATATGGGCCGGTTGTCGGAATGTCCGGAAACGATTATATCGCCGTTGGTGCGCGCCAGGACATCTGCGATGCGGTCCAGGGTGCCGCCGATGGCGCCCTCCAGATCGGAATTGCCGAGGGCAAAGGTGGTGCGCGCCGGAAAGCGGAGGATGATAAAGCGGTCCTTGATTTCCAATTGGACAACGCCGGAGCGCAGCTCGCCCGCGAGGGCGGCCCGCACCTTCTCGGTCAGCTTGCCGCGCTGCACGGTGCGCAAATAGCTGGCCTCGTTTTCCGATTGCGCCTCGTTTTTCTTCTCCAGCTTTTCCTGCACCGGTTTCGAGGCGCTGGAGGCGCTTTTCTCGGAGCGGGTGAATATGGGCGGCGGCTAGTTGAAGGCCTCGGCCAGGGGGCCCGCGTTGCGGCGGAAGCTGTCGCTGTCGATTTCCGAAAACGATATGATCAGCACGAACAGCGCAAACAACAGTGCCATCAAATCTGCGAATGTAACCAGCCAGACCGGCGCCCCTTTCCGCTTCTTGCGCGTTACACCGACCTCGATGGCGGCGGTCGTCAGGGGCATGTCAGGCCACCTTCTTTAGGCCGGCCTGACGGTCGCCGCCCGATTTCAAGCCGCCGGTATAGGAATCGTCGCCGCCGAAGGCGCGCTGTTTCTCAGGCAGATAAGGCTCGAGTATTTCGCGCAGCGCCGTCGGGTTTTGCAGTTGCTGAATTTGAAACACGCATTCGATGATTAAGGATCGCAGCAACTTTTCTCTTCCGGCCTTGTCTTCCAGCTTGTCGGCGATGGGCAGCGCGATCAGGTTGGCCAGCAAAACCCCATAGAGCGTGGTCAGAAGGGCAACCGCCATGGCCGGCCCGATAACCGACGGATCGCTCATATTGCTCAGCATCTGCACCAAGCCTACCAAGGTGCCGAACATGCCGAAGGCCGGCGCCGCTTCGCCGATAGCCTGGAACACCCGGGCGCCCACCTCTTCGCGCTGGATGGAATGGGCCATCTCCTGGGTGAGGACCTTGCGGATGTAATCGAGGTCGCGCCCGTCGGCGCAAAGCTGGATGCCTTTTTTGAAAAACGGATTGCGGATTTTTTCGTTTTCCAGGGATATCAGTCCCGATTTGCGCCCCTATTTGACCAGTTTGATGGCCAGCTTTATGTAATCGCGCGGCTGTTCACTATCGTTGGTGAAGGCGGCCTTCATGCCCACCGGCATGGATATGAAAAAGCCCGACAGGGGAAACTTGATCATGGTGGCGGCGAAGGTGCCGCCGATAACGATCAGAAAGCCGGGCGCGTTGAGAAAGATCGAAAAATCCGATCCCGTCGCTATCGCCAGGGTTACAACAGTGATGCCGACCGCCAGGCCGGCCAGGGTTGCAAAATCCACGTGCTCGGTTCTCCTTCAGGCTGGCTGCCCGGACCCAATTTTGCCGGGGTTGCAGCCATATTCGCAATGGCGCGGCGGAATTTCAACCGCACGCGCATTTTTTTAGATAGTCACTTTAAGCCGAATTCCAACGAATATCACCGTGACAATGTTAACACGGGACCCGGAATTGGGTCTCGACAGGGGTTATTGGTTCGGTTAGGTACACCCAGAATTTGGCGGAATACGATGAAATACCTCCATACCTTTGTTTATATTGCCCTTGTGGTTCTGGTGAACTGGGCCTTCACGGTGGTTCCCCTGGTCAAGCTGCCGGGCGGCACCATGTGGCCGCCGGTGGCGCTTCTGGTAGGATTCGTCTTCGTCGCCCGCGATTTCGCGCAGCGCGAGATCGGCCATTATGTGCTGGTGGCCATGGCCATCGGTCTCGGCCTCAGCTATTTTATGGCCGGCCCCGAAGTGGCCAAGGCCAGCGCCGCCGCCTTTCTGGTGAGCGAGTTGGCCAATTGGGCGGTCTATTCCTTCACCCGCCGGCCTCTGTCGGAGCGCATCATCTATTCCAGCATCATCGGCACGCCCATCGACAGCGTTGTCTTCTTAGGTCTGATGGGCTTTTTGTCGCTGGCCGGCGCCGTGGCGATGACGGCCAGCAAGCTGTTGGGCGCGCTGATTGTCTGGTGGCTGATCCGCCGCCGCGAAGTGGCGCTGCCGGCTTAAAATCCCCTCGAGGGCAATTCGCCGGGGGTGCGATTCAATTTGCCCGGCGGTACTGGGGAGGCACCATGTCCGGCGCGCCGAAAATCGCTATTTGCAGGACCGGTTCCGGTACGCCGGGCGGCAATTTGCGGCGTTCCTATTGGCAGCCGATCGCCAGGTCGGAAGAAATGCCGATCGGCGGCGAAGCGCCGGGACTCTTATGCGATGCCGCGCAAAACCAGTTTCCGGAATTCATCAGCACCGCCGATTTCATCGAAGACGGCGAGGACGGACCGGCCTCTATCCGCCGCATTTTGGGTGATTTTCCCGCAGCCGCGGAATAGGGCCGCCGTTTGGCCTAGGTCATGACTTATGCCTCGCCGCGCACCTGATCGATAATCGCGCCCGCATCTTCCGGCGCCCGGTCGCCGCGCCACGCTACATGGCCGTCGGGGCGGACAAGCACCAATTTCCGCTCATAAATGGCGGCGATTTCGGCGTCATCGGAATCGACCACGCGAAGCGGCATGCCGCATTGATCGGCGGCGGTGAGGAATTGCCCGGCGCCGGCGGCCTCGCCGGTGAAATTCATCAAGACAAACCCCTTACCGAAGATATCGATGGTCGAAGTATTCTCATCGATCCAGGCGTGCGGCGCGCGGGCGCCGGGATAGGTGGTCGGCACGTAGGTGCCAACCGTCAGCGGCGGCGCCTCGGTTCCGTCCCCGGCGACGATGGGCGAGGTGTCGTAGCAGTAGCCCAGCGCAATGCCGTGCGACACGAACTGGCTGGTTTTTTCAGCGATAATTTCGGCGCCGAGTTGCGCCCGCAATTGGGCCCCCTCCGGCGTATCGGCATCCAGCACGGCGCCCGAATAGGCGCAATAATCCACTTCCCGGTTGCCGGTGGCCTGGGCCACGTTGCGCTGGGCGACCGGGCGCCGCTCGGCCTGGTAGCTGGCGCCAAGCGCCTCGCCGCCCCAGCCTTCGATCATGGCGGCCAGCTTCCAGCCCAGATCGACGGCGTCACCCATGCCGGTATTCATGCCGAAGCCGCCCGCCGGCGAATGCTGGTGCACCGCGTCGCCGGCCAGGAACACCGGCCCCTCGGACCATTTGTCGGCAACGATGGAGCGGCAGGTCCAGGGCAGGGTGGACAGCAGCTCGTACGGTACGTCCTCGCCGATCAATTTCTTCAAGACGCCATGCACATCGACAGTCTCGCCCGACAGGGGCCCGGTGTCCGACGTCAGCCCCATGCGCCACAATTCCTTGCCGTCCAGTTCGATAAAGCTGTTGGCGCCGGTGCCGTCGCCGGTCATGAAATAAAAGGCGACGTTGGGCTTGTCGTGATATTTCCAGAGCTCGGGAATTTTGACGAAGCAATTGAGGTTGTAGGAGAGCACTTGGGTGCCTTCCATCACCGAGCCGATGGCATCCGGCACCGATGAGTTGCCGCCGCAGCAGGCGACCAGAAAGCGGAAATGGGTTTGTTTCGTAATTCCGGTATTTAAATCTTTGAGCGTGGCCAGAACGCCGTCATCGGTGCGTTCAAAACTTTCGAATTGGGTTTCATAGGATAGCGTCACGCTTTCGAACCCCGATGCCAGATTGCGGATGACCGGATCGAAAAACAACTGGTTGCAGCGCTGCGAGGGTTCCGGCGTGGTCGGCAACGGCTTGGCGCCGCCATAGGCCGGGCGCTCGATATGGGCGATGGTGCGCCCCTGAAGTCCGGTCACATAGAGGATGTCCTGGGAAAATTCCGGCGGCGCGCCGGCATTTTGCACCGCTTCGGCCACCCCCCAGCGGCGGCAGAACTCCATGGTGCGGGAATTCACCGTGTTGGCGCGGGGATGAAAGACGCTGCCGTCGGAGCGCTCCACCAGCAAACATTCGATGCCGCGCCAGCCGAGATCGCTGGCCAGACCGAGCCCCACCGGCCCGCCGCCAACGATGAGAACCGGAACCGGGCGAACCGCCATAATCAGAACGCGTCGTTCAACCGCTGCATCTGATCGGCGTTCAAATGGATGTCGATGGCGCCGGCATTTTCTTCCAGATGGCGGGACTGGCGGCAGCCGGGGATGGGGATCACATCGTGGTCGCCGCACATGGTCCATGCCAGGGATACCTGACCCGGCGTCGCGCCGATTTCCTTGGCGATGGCTTGCACGGCGTCCGCGCATCTGAGATTGGCGCCGATATTTTCGTCCTGGAAGCGCGCCATGCCGCGGCGGTAGTGGTCGCCTTCGGGCAGATCGTCGATGCTTGTCACATCGCCGCCGAGCAGCGAAAAGCTCAACGGCCCAAAGGCGACAAAGCTCACGCCCAGCTCCTTGCAGGTGGGCAGAATTTCGGCCTCTGGAGTGCGCTCAAAAAGGGAATACTCCATTTGCACGGCGGCCAGGGGATGGACCGCGTGGGCGCGCCGGATTTGCTCGGCGTTCGCATTCGATATGGCCAGCGCCCCCACTTTGCCCGCCGTTACCAGCTCGGCCATGGCGCCCCAGGTTTCCTCGATGGGCAAACTGGGATCGATGCGGTGCTGGTAATAGAGATCGATATGATCGAGCCCCAGACGCCCCAGGCTGGCATCGCAGGCCTGGCGAACATAGTCGGGATCGCCGACATACTTCATTTTGCCGTCGTCGCCGCGCACGAAGCCGAATTTGGTGGCGATCACCGCCTCGTCCCGGCGCCCCTTCAAGGCCTTGCCGAGGAACGTCTCGCCGTCGCCGAAGCCGTACATATCGGCGCTGTCAAAATGGTTGATGCCGAGATCGAGGGCTTTTTGGATCGAGGCCAGGGCAACGGTGTCGCCATCGTCCAGGTGGCGGTTGCAGCCGAGGCCGATGGGCGCCACCATCAATTCCGAGTTTCCAAGTTTGTTGTAGTCCAACGAACGATACTCCCCAAATGGTGTCAGCGCACTTTCATCGCCCAGCCCGCCGCGGTCAATCTGTTTTGACGCCGCCGTCCGCAATCGATAGCCTGATTAGCAACGGCAAAAAGAAGAGGGACAGCGAAATGAAAATGGCGGTGGTGGTCGGCAATCCGAAACCCAAATCCAGAACTCATGACGCCGGCATCCTGGCGGCGCGCGGCCTCACCGGTGAAGACCCGGACCTGGTTCTCGATCTGGCCGATATGGGGCCTAAGCTTTTGGAATGGGGCAACAAAGACGTCGAAGATGCCGTGGCGGCGGTTTGTGGCTCGGGCGCGGTGGTCTTTGCCAGCCCCACCTACAAGGCGACCTATACCGGATTGCTGAAATTGTTTCTGGACCAGATACCTTATGACGGGCTGGCCGGCGTCATCGGTCTGCCGCTGATGCTGGGCGCCGCGCCGAACCATGCCCTGGCGCCGGAATTGAGCCTGAAGCCGGTGCTGGTCGAGCTGGGCGCCATATGTCCGGCGCCGGGCCTCTATTTGATCGACAATTATTATGCCGAGGACCCGGCCCTGGAAAGCTGGATCGAACGGACCCGGCCGCTGGTCCAGGCGATTGCAAGTTAGGTCCGGCACCGGTACCATATACCCATATTAATGTTAAGGTTTTATCTCGTTTTAGGAGAATTCGAATGGGCGGCCATCGCGGTGAAATGAACTTGGCGGCGTATTACAATCCGACCGGCCACCATGTCGCGTCCTGGCGCCATCCGCGCGCCGAGAAAGACGCCCATGTGAACATCAAACACTATGTGGAGATCGCGCAAACGGCGGAGCGCGCCAAATTCGATCTGTTGTTCCTGGCCGACGGCAACGCCGTGCGCGCCGCCCATATCGATGCCATCAGCCGTTCCACCCAGTTCGTCGCCCATTTCGAGCCGCTGACATTGCTGTCGGCCCTGGCCATGGTGACGACGAAAATCGGCCTGGTCAGCACCGTTTCAACCAGTTGGAACGCGCCGTACCATATCGCCCGCAAATTGGCCTCGCTGGATCATATCTCCGGCGGCCGCGCCGCCTGGAACGTGGTGACCTCGGGTAACGACGCCGAATCCCGGAATTTCGGCGTCGATCACGCTTACGCCCATGCCGAGCGTTATGACCGCGCCCACGAGGTGGTGGAAATCGTCAAGGGCCTTTGGGATTCGTTCGACGACGATGCCTTCGTCCGCGATACGACAAGCGGGCTGTTTTTCGAGCCCGATAAAATGCACGCGCTCAATCACGAGAGCGAGCGCTATTCGATTAAGGGCCCACTCAACGTGCCGCGCCCGCCGCAAGGCTATCCGGTGATCATCCAGGCGGGCGCGTCGGACGCCGGCAAAGAGCTGGCCGGTGCCACCGCCGAAGCCATCTTCAGCCCGCATTTGAACTTCGATTCAGCCAAGAAATATTACGACGACGTCAAGGCGCGCATGGTCAAACATGGGCGCAACCCGGCCCATTGCAAAATTCTGCCCGGCCTTAGTATTCATGTGCGCCCCAGCGAAGCCGAGGCCAAGGAGGATTTCGATTACATCCAGTCGCTGATCCATCCCATCGTCGGGCGCGAGATGCTGGCGACCATGCTGGGTGTCGATCTTTCGGGTTTCGATCTGGACAAGCCGTTGCCCGATCCCCTGCCCCAGCATGTGGGCGGCAGCAAGGGCCATTACGACGAGCTCACGGCGCTGGGCCGTAAAACCGGCATGACGATCCGCGAATTGGGCGCCCACTCGGCCGGCGCCCGCGGCAAGAACGTGTTCGTCGGCTCGCCCGAACAGGTGGCCGACTATATGGAAGAATGGTTCCAGGGCGAGGCTTGCGACGGCTTCACCATCATGCCGCCCTATATCCCGGGCGCCCTCGATGATTTCTGCGAACTGGTGATACCGATTTTGCGGAAACGCGGCCTGTTCCGCAGCGAATATACGGGCAATACCTTGCGCGAACATCTGGGCCTGCCGCGCCCCGAAAGTCGTTACGCCAAGCAAAGCGGATCGGCGGCGGCGGAATAAAGCCGTGCATCGAAATTTGTGCAGACACGATGTGGATTTCGTTTTGACGGCGTTGTTGTTATAATTTCACGCCTGCATCTAAGTTTCCCCAATTCAAGACCGACAAGGAGCGGCTTCTGATGGCGAACATTGTATATGGATTTGGATCGTCGCACGGGCCTCTGCTGTCGATGCCGGCGGACAAGTGGGATTTGCGCGCCGATGCCGACCACGAAAATCCGGAACTTGCCTACCGGGACGGCACCTATACCTATGAGGAGCTGTATGAGCTGCGCAAAAGCAATTATCTGGAAGCGCAGAACATGATGGAGGTCCGCCAGGAACGCCACGACCGCAACCGGAAACAACTGGACGCGTTGGCCGCCAAGCTGGCCGAGGTCGATCCCGACATCATTGTCCTGATCGGCGACGACCAGCATGAATGGTTTGGCGATTCCATCCAGCCCGCCTACACGGTTTTCTGCGGCCCCAAGGTGATCAACAAGGCGGTAACCCCGGAACGGATGAAAGACATGCAGGCCGGTATCCGCTACACCGCCACCGCCAACAAACCGCCCGAGGATCAGGACTATCCGGTGGCCGCCGGCCTCGCCGAAGCCATCATTGCCCAGGCCATGGAAGATGAAATCGATGTTACCGCCTCCATGGAAGCGCCGTCGGGTCCGCGCGGCAGCGGGATCGGCCACGCGGTCGGATTCATCTATCGGCGCATCTTGAAGGACAAGCCGATCCCCTTGGTGCCGGTGCTCCTGAACACCTACTATCCGCCGAACCAGGCGAAGCCGGGACGCTGTTACGAATTCGGGCGCTCCATCGGGCGCGCTATCCGCGCCTGGGATGGCGGCAAGCGGGTCGCGGTGTGCGCGTCCGGCGGGCTCAGCCACTTCGTGGTGGACGAGGAATGGGATCAAAAGATGATCGACGCGCTCTTGAAACAGGACGTGGAAACCATTGCCAATGAGCCCAATATCATGTTCCGCTCTGGCACCTCGGAGACCAAGAACTGGATCACCGCCGCCGGCGCCGTCTCCGATACCGGTCTGCAGATGAAAATGCTGGATTACGTCCCCTGCTACCGGACGCCGGCCGGCACCGGCAGCGGCATGGGTTTCGCCACCTGGACTTAAGTTTCGCCGCAGCGTTCCGACTGCGGACGTAAAAGGGGTAGGGGGATCCCTTGAAGACATCGTTGTTTTTTCTGCCGTCGATCGGCCGCAAATCCGAGATTACCCAAGGCATGGCCGGGTTCCGGAGCGATCTCTATGGCCGCATGCTGGCCGAGTTGAGCGAGCAGGCGGTGCTCGCCGACGAACTCGGCTACGAATCCATCAATTTCACCGAACATCATTTCCATATCGAAGGCATCGAGCTTTCCAACAATCCGGTGATGCTCGATCTCTATGTCGCCATGCAGACCAAGCGCATCAAGGTCGGTCAGCTGGGCATCGTATTGCCGGCGGAAAACCCGATCCGGGTCGCCGAAAACATCGCCATGCTCGACCATATGACCGGCGGGCGCGCCTGCGCCGGTTTTGCGCGCGGCTACCAGCGCCGCTGGGTCGATGTGATGGCCCAGCAGACCCACGGCATCCATGGCGCCGTCCCTGGCGCGCCCAAGGATATCGACGATGCCAACCGCGCCGCCTTCGAGGAATGTTTCCAGATCATCAAGAAATGCTGGACCGAGGAGATGATCTCCTTCGAGGGCAAATACTGGCAAATTCCGGCGCCGGGCACGCCCTGGGATTTGGAAACCACCGACAAATGGGGCGCCGGCGTCGAGAACGGAATCCTGAAACAGATCGGCGTCGTGCCGAAGCCGCTGCAGAAACCCTATCCGGAATTGTTCCTGCCGTTTTCATCGACCGAGCGTTCGATCCGCTGGTGCGCTTGCGAAGGCGTGGTCGCGGTCTTGCCGCCCCTGCATCCGAAGCGCGAGGAATTACTGCTCGACGTCTACGCCGAAGCGTCCGGCAAGCCGCGCGGCGAGGGCGTCGCCGTTTTGCGCACCCTGATTATCGCCGACACCGACTCTGAGGCCCTGGCCTTGGCCGAGGAGTCTTCGAATTTCGCCCGCAACGCCTGGTTCGAGCCGTTCGGTTTCGGACGCGGCCTGGAAGACCCGGATACCGGCGTGCGCTATTCCCCAGACGAGATGTTCACGTCCGGCCATATGCTGATCGGCAGCCCCGACACGGTCACCCGTCAGTTGGAAGCGATCAAAGAGCGCTTGCCCGTCGATTGGGTGTTCGCCTGGTGTTATACGGGGCTGCTCACCAACGCAGTCATGCTGCGCTCGCTGGAGAGTTACGCGACCGAGGTTCTGCCCCGCGCTGCCGGATAGCTTTATCCCAAACCGATAAGACTGAGCGCGCTGTTGGCCGGCGTTTCCGCCGTGCCCGGCTCCATGATCTGGGCGACGGCGGGGCGCGCCAGCATGCGCTGGTGCCAATCGACGACACCGGGAAAGCGGCTGGCATCGAAAATGTCGGCGTCCAATTCGCCGAGCCGGTGGGTGAGGGCAAAGAGGCTGATATCGGCCAGCGAATAGTCGCCGACCATCCATTCGCTTGTCGCCAAAGCTTCTTCCATCTGGCCGAGGGTGAAGGCGGTCATGTCCATGGCGCGGCTCTCTTCTTCGGCGCTGTAGCCGCCATAGGCGATGCGGCGGATGCGCTCGCGCCGTTCCGGCACCGGATTGGCGGCCATCACCGCCGCTTTGTCGTCGTCGCTCAAGGCTTCCACCTCGGGTTTGAGGAAGGCGTTGTAGGTGAGCGTCATGATCGAGGCGTGGGTGGTGTCCGACGTGGACAGCCAGCGGCGCATATCGGCGCGCGTCTTTGCATCGGCGGGGCGCAAGGGCGGTTCGGGACAGATATCGTCCAGATATTCCATGATCGCCAGGGAATTGATGATGGCGCGGCCGTCATCCACCAGCGACGGCACCAGCCCGTTGGGATTGATCTTCAAATAATCGGCGCTGTAATGCTGGTAGGTGCGCAAATTCACATAATGGCTGACATAATCGAGATTTTTTTCGCGCAAGGTCAGCCGCACCTGTTTCGAGCATGTGGTCAAACCGCCATGATATAGCTCAAGCATTTCGCGTTCCCCGTTTCTTTATTCCTCGCAGGCCGGAATGTGCTGGCGTTCGATTTCAAACATTTTGCGCGCCGCGCCGTCGGCCATGATGGCGCTATAATCTAGCCGGTTCACCATAACTTCAAGGCGCTGGATTTCGGCCGTGCATTGTTCGGCGCTGTATATCCCGGCCCGGCGCACGATGGGACCGGTCGCCTCATCGAGCAATGCCGCCAGGTTGCTTTGCCAGTCGGCTTCAAAGACCCGGAGAAATATTTCGTTTGTTTTCAATCTGTTGTGGCGCATATCGTTGCGATAGGTGATAAAGAATTCGCGCGTCGCATCGAGAGCGCGGGCTTCGATCTCGGGATAGTTTTTGGCGCAGATGCGCATCACGGGTCCCAAGGATTTGGTAATGACCGAGCGTGTTACGGCGCCCAATTCGGCATCACTCAAACAGCTTGCCGCCGCCGCGACGGGCGCCTCAAGCGCCGCCAAGGCGAGGCCGAATGCAGCCATCGATCTCAATAAATTTGCCTTTTTTGCCATCCCGGACGCCAAAACTTTTTCCTGTTGCTTCTGAAATCTATGCCGTATGGTCCGCCAGCAAAAATATTGGTTCCCATGCGCAATCGCAATCGAGATATTTACCTAAAACCCGGCCGCCTCGTGGACAGCGATCATCCGAGCGTGCTCGAATTCGCCGATGCCCACGTCAAGGGCAAAACCGATCGCGAGCGCGCTATTTCCCTTTATTACGCGGTGCGCGACGAAATTCTCTACGATCCCTATCTGCCGGTGGCGAAGATCGAAAGCTACCGGGCCAGCGACGCCGTCACAACGGGGCGCGGCTGGTGCGTGCCGAAATCGGCGCTCCTGGCCGCCTGCCTCAGGATCAACGGTGTGCCGGCGCGCCCCGGTTACGCCGATGTGCGCAACCACCTGGCGACCCGGCGGCTTCTCGATATGCTCGGCTCGGACCTTTTCGCCTGGCATTCCTATACCGAGATTCTGATCGACGGGCGCTGGGTGAGGGCGACGCCGACTTTCAACCGGACCCTCTGCGACCGCTTCGCCATCAAGCCGCTGGAATTCGACGGCACGGAACATTCGCTGTTCCATGAGTTCAACCAGAAGGGCGAGCGGCATATGGAATATGTCCGTGACCGGGGCGTCTTTATGGATGTGCCGTTCGAGCAGATTCTGGCCACCTTCAAAGCCATTTACCTGCCCGCCTATATCGCCGGCGGCGGCGGCGATTTCCACGCCGAAGCCGCCCAGGAAACACCGGCGCCGCAAAAACAATAAAATCGAGGATATTGGACCATGGAATTTGGCATGCAATTTTTCCCCGATGTGGGACCGGACCTCAAATCGGGGGCGGAATATTGGGCCGATTGCTTGGCACTGGTCGATCTGGCCGATGAATATGGGTTCTCCCACGTGCGCACGGTGGAGCATTATTTCCAGCCCTATGGCGGCTATTCGCCGAACCCGCATGTCTTCCTGTCGGCCGCCGCAATGCGCTCCAAAAAGGCGCGTCTGGTCACCGGCGCGGTGCTGCCGATCTTCAACAATCCGCTTAAAATCGCCGGCGAGATCGGCATGCTCGACGCCATCTCGGACGGCCGCATGGAGTGCGGCTTCGCGCGCGCCTTCCTGCCGGTCGAGTTTGAAATTTTCAAACGCAGCTTCGATGAATCCAAGGCCCGCTTCGCCGAGGGTATCGAACAGGTGCGCCGCCTGTTGGAAGACGAGAACGTCACCATGGATGGCGAGTTCAACAGCTTTGCCGGCGTCACATCTTTGCCGCGCCCGACCCAGAAACCGCGCCCGCCATTTTGGGTGGCGGCGCTGATCACCCCGGATTCATTCGCCAATGCCGGGCGCCTTGGCCATGACGTGATGGCCATTCCGCTCACCGGCGGCATGATGAACGAGTTGATCCAGACCTACCGCCAGGCGCGCGCCGAGGCCGGCCACGAAGGCCCCGGAAGGGTGATGCTGGCGCACCATCTGTTCTGCCACGAGGACCAGACCAAGGCCATCGACATCGCCCGCGAGCCCTTGAACCGGTATTTGAAATCCCTGGTCGATGCCGCCTCGCTGTGGATGGAAGGCACCAGTTCCGCCGATTATCCCGGCTACGACAAGATCATCGCCATGCTGGCCAAGGAAACCATCGAGACCCAGATCGAAAAAAGCGCCGCCTTCATCGGCCCGCCGGAAAAGCTGGTCGATCAGATCGCCGAGTATCAGGAGATCACCGGCGGCTTCGAGATCGCATCGATGCAGGTCAATTTCAACGACCTGCCCCTGGAAGAGGCGATAGGTTCGGTGCGCCTGTTCGGCGAAAAAGTGATCCCCAAGCTGGCTGGGCACGTATAGTGCGACATGTTTCGCCAAATTCGGCCATACCGGTTCACCATCATTGCTAACGGTTCCTGCCGTTTCATACCGCTTTTCGGCGTCCAGACGGCCTGGGGGGCCCGGCCCACAATTCATACCACCCCTGGTATGCCGCTCCCAAATGCGACACATTTTGGAAAATCGACCATGGGGGTGGTTGGGGTTTTGTGGGGGTAAAAGTACGCTGCGCGCAACAGATCCGGCCACGATCACGGGCACCGCCCGGCGTGGGATCAAAACTTCCTATTCACAATGTTCAAGAGCATTGCTTGTTATTTAGCCTGCGAAACGATTTGCGCAAGGGGCAAAGGCAGGTGGATCGGGTGCCGGCGCCCATTGATCAGCCCAAATGCGATTACCCCTTGGTCTCTTGGGGATGGTGCCAGTACACACCTGGACAAATTCGCGAATTTTTGATTGGCTGCAAGATGCCGGGTGCCCTATAAGGTGCCCGGCCATTGCAACAAGTTTGGTAAGGAATCATGGACACGCAGGTCGTTAGGCTGACCGAGCTCTCTCACGGGGGCGGTTGAGGCTGCAAAATAGCACCGTCGGTGCTTGAGAAGATGTTATCCGGATTACCGCCGCAGGCGCGCTTCCCCAATCTGCTGGTGGGCGTCGAGACCGGCGATGATTCGGCTGTCTACAAAATCAACGATACCCAAGCGGTGGTGGTGTCGACCGATTTCTTCATGCCCATCGTCGACGACCCCTACGATTTCGGCCGCATCGCGGCGGCCAACGCCTTGTCCGATATCTACGCCACCGGCGGCACGCCGATCCTGGCCCTGGCCATCGCCGGCTTCCCGGCCGACATCATGCCGCCGGAAATGGTGGCCCGGATATTCTCCGGCGGCGCTGATTTGTGCGGCGAGGCCAATATCCCGGTGGCCGGCGGCCATACCATCGACAGTCCGGAGCCGATCTACGGCCTGGCGGTTGTCGGCCTGGTTCACCCCGACCACATCATGCGCAACTGCGACGGCAAGGCGGGCGACGTTTTGATCCTCGGCAAGGGATTGGGCGTCGGCATTTTCGGCGCCGCACTGAACAAGGACGAGCTCGGTCCCGACGGCTACGCAGTGATGGTCGAAAGCGCTGTCAAATTGAATTCGGTCGGCGCCGATCTGGCCCAATTGGACGGCGTCAACGCCATCACCGACATCACCGGCTTCGGTCTTTGCGGCCACACCTACGAAATGTGCAAGGGCGCCGGCCTTGGCGCCACGCTGTCTTGGGACAAGCTGCCGCTCCTGGCGGGCGCCGCCGATTATGCGCAGAAAGGCTACAACACCGGCGCCGCCAACCGCAATTGGGACAGCTTTACCGATCACGTCACCACCTTTGACGGCATCGAAGCGTGGCAGAGGAACCTGTTGATGGACCCGCAAACCTCGGGCGGCCTGGTGGTGAGCTGCGATGCCGGCGCCGTCGATGCAGTCCTGGCGCTGTTCAAGGAACAGGGCTACGGCTACGCCTCGGTGGTCGGCGAAATGTGCGAAGGCGAAGCCCGGGTGACGGTCGAGAGTTGATTGAATTCCGCGCCGCCTTTTTGCGCCTATAACACGATTATCCTGAAGCGGCCGCCGCCTTGATCTCGGCGAAGGCTTTCAGCACCGCATCAAAGGGCAGCAGGATGGCGCCGTGGCGGGATTTCGCTTCCGCCGCCGGGGCCAGTGCCGCCAGGTCCGCCCAGTCACCGTCCGGCGGCGCGCTATCGCTTTTCAGCATAGCTTCCATCTGGCTGCGAACCGCCGCGATTTCCAACCCATCCTTGCCAATCACTTCGGACGCCATCACCGAGGCGGCGGCCTGGCCGAGGGCGCAGGCCTTCACCTCCTGGGCATAATCGGTGATGCGCCCATCCGCCACGCAGATCTGCACGGCGATGGTCGAGCCGCAAAGGGGGCTCCTGAGCGCGGCCTCGGCGTCCGCGCTTGGCAACGGATCGATGCGCGAGATATGGGCCGCCAGGCGCAAGACTTCGGTGTTGTAGATGTCGTCGATCATGGCCGGCATCTTATATCAAGGCGCACCACTAATCACTCATTGTGAGGCAACGACGCATCCGATACGGTCCGGCTGGTCATGCGCGTCGATGGATTTGATTTCGAATTGCCCCAGGATTTGATCGCCCAGCATCCGGCGCGCCCGAGGGACGCGGCGCGGCTTTTGCACGTGGATGCCAGTTTTACCGATCACAAGATCACCGATTTGCCTGACCTGCTGCGGGCCGGCGATATGCTGGTGTGCAACAATACAAGCGTGATCCCGTCGCGCCTCACCGGCCGGCGCGGCGAAGCCAATGTGGAAGTGACCCTGCATAAAGAGGTGTCCGGCGGCGGCTGGTGGGCCTTCGCCCGGCCCGCCAAACGGTTGCGCATCGGCGATACAATAACCTTCGCGCCGGATTTCAAGGCACGGGTCGCCGAGAAGCGGGACGGCGGCGAAGTGCGGCTGGAATTCGGGCTCGGCCGCGCGCCGCTGCTGGCCAAGTTGGACCGGCACGGCATCATGCCCCTGCCGCCCTATATCAAGCGGCCTAAAACCGGCGCGGCGGCCGACATCGCCGATTACCAGACCTTGTTCGCGGCGCGCCCCGGCGCCGTCGCGGCGCCGACGGCGGGCCTGCATTTCACGCCGGCGATCATCGATGCGCTGGCCACGCGCGGCGTAAACAATACGCTCGTCACCCTGCATGTGGGCGCCGGGACGTTTCTGCCGGTGAAGGTGGACGATACCCGAGATCACGTCATGCACACCGAATGGGGCGAGATCAGCGAGGCGGCGGCGGCGGCCATCAACGGGGCGCGGCAGGCCGGCGGGCGTATCGTCGCCGCCGGTTCCACCGCGCTCCGGCTCCTGGAAACGGCGGCCGGCGCGGATGGGCGCCTGGCCCCCTTTACCGGCGAGACCGATATCTTTATGACGCCCGGATACCGCTTCAAAATTGCCGATGCCATGGTCACCAATTTTCATCTGCCGCGCTCCACCCTTTTTATGTTGGTCGCCGCCTTCGCCGGGCTGGAGCGCATGCGCGCCGCCTACGCCCACGCCATAAAAGCGCGCTACCGATTCTTCTCCTACGGCGATGCCTGCTTGCTGGAACGGAATGGGTAATGAGCGGTTTCGCCTATGAAATTCTGGCCAGGGACGGCGCCGCCCGCCGGGGCCGATTAAGCACCAATCACGGCACATTGGAAACGCCGGCCTTCATGCCCGTGGGTACGGCGGGCACGGTGAAGGCCATGACCTCCGAGGCGGTCGCCGCCACCGGCGCCGAAATGGTGCTCGGCAACACCTATCATCTGATGCTGCGCCCCGGCGCCGAAACCATTGAGCGCCTCGGCGGACTGCACGAATTCATGAATTGGCCGGGCCCGATCCTGACCGATTCCGGCGGCTTCCAGGTGATGTCGCTTTCCAAGCTGCGCACCATGACCGAGGACGGCGTCACCTTCCAATCCCATATCGATGGCGCCAGCCACACCCTGAGCCCGGAAAGCTCGGTGGAAATTCAGCGCCTGCTGGACGCCGACGTGACCATGGTGCTGGACGAATGCCCTGCCATGAGCGGCGACAAGGACGCCATCGCCAAATCCATGGAACTGACCCACCGCTGGGCGGAACGCTCCAAGTCCGCCTTCCGGGTGCGCCCCGGCTATGGCTTGTTCGGCATTGTCCAGGGCGGCGTGTTCGATGATCTTCGCCAGCAATCGGCGGCGGCGCTGACCGCGATCGGCTTCGATGGTTACGCCGTCGGCGGCCTCGCCATCGGCGAGGGCCAGGAGGTGATGTTCGGCGTCCTGGATGGATTGGTAACCCATTTGCCCGAGGCGCGGCCGCGCTATTTGATGGGCGTCGGCACGCCCGCCGATCTGGTCGGCGCCGTGGCGCGCGGCATCGATATGTTCGATTGCGTCATGCCGACCCGGTCCGGGCGCACCGGCAAGGGCTTCACCCCCCGGGGATCGATCAATATCCGCAATGCCCGCCACGCCGAGGATGCGCGCCCCATCGATGCGGCCTGCACCTGCCCGGCCTGCACCGGGCACAGCCGTGCCTACCTGCACCATCTTTTCAAGGCCGACGAAATTCTCGGGCCGATGCTTTTGACCTGGCACAATCTGCAGTATTATCAGGACCTGATGACGGGTCTCCGCGCCGCCATCGAGGCCGGCGGGCTCGAAGAATTTGCCAAGGAATTTCACAGCCGCCAAGCTTTGGGCGATATCGAACCATGATCGAGAAATTCAAAAGCGGCGACCGTATCACTACCGACCGGGGCTGGGTGCAAATCATCCGCAGCTTCGCCGCCGACAATTCCGTTGATCCCCGCCCAAACGGCTATGGCGCGCTGATCTCCATCGCCGAAACGATCATCCAGCCGGGCCAGGGGTTTCCCATGCACCCGCACCAGGATATGGAGATTGTCACCTTTATGGTGGCCGGCGGCATGCGCCACGAAGATTCCACCGGCGGCAAGGGGCGCATCGGCGAAGGCGAAATTCAGCGCATGAGCGCCGGCACCGGCGTTGTCCATTCTGAATATAATTCGTCGCAGACCGAGATCAGCCATTCCCTGCAAATCTGGATCAGGCCCGCCGAGATCGGGCTCGAGCCGGGCTACGAGCAGATGTCTCTCAATGGCGCCGGCGCCGGGCTGACCTTGATCGGCGCGCCGCTGCGGCCCGAAGGCGGCGTTGCCATCCACGCCGATTTGCGGCTCTATTCGGGCCAGCTGGAGGCTGGCCAAAAGGCCGCGCTGAGCCTGGCGCCCGGGCGCCGCGCCTGGGTGCAGGTGGCCAGCGGGGCGGCAGCCCTGGGCGATGCTATTATCGCCGCCGGCGACGGCGCGGCGGTGGAAGGCATAAACACTGTGACCATCACCGCCATCGAGGCGGCGGTGCTGCTGATATTCGATATGGCTTAATACCAAGGATCATTGATCATGACCCATAGAGATCGCCCATGCCGTCCGCCGGGTAGGAAGGAGCGTGCCGGCGATGCGGGACATCGGCCCGCGCTTCTGACGCCCTCCGCGGGCCGCATGGGCGACCGCAACGGCGGCCGAGCAAGGCTTTCGGGCAGCGTCGCGCACGCTTTGCGATGCCCCGCGGCGCCGCGGGGCACGCTCCTTGCCAAAAATCTTGCTAGGCCGTCTCTATCGGTCATGATCACTGATCCTTGGTATAAGAGCAAAGAAAGAGAGAAAACCGATGATCCAGATACGAAAAAGCGACGAAAGGGGCGCCGCCAAGTTGGATTGGCTGGACAGCAAACACACATTTTCCTTCGCCGATTACCATGACCCCAACCATATGGGGTTCGGCGCGTTGCGGGTTATCAACGAGGACCGCATCGTTGCCGCGGGCGGCTTTCCCACCCATGGCCACCGGGATATGGAAATCATCTCCTATGTGCTGGAGGGCCAGCTCGAACACCAGGATAACATGGGCAACGGTTCCATCATCCGGCGCGGCGAGATTCAAAAAATGAGCGCCGGCACCGGTATCCAGCATTCGGAATTCAATCCGTCCCAGGATGACGGCAATCATTTTTTCCAAATCTGGATCATTCCCGATACCGTGGGCCTGCTGCCTTCCTACGAACAGCAGGACGTACCAACCCGGGAGACCGGCGGCGCCTTGATCTGCGTCGGATCGAAGGGCGGCGCCAAGGGCGGCGTTACCATTCACCGGGATGTGGATTTGTACGTGCTCCGACTGGGCGCCGAGGAACGCGAAACCTACAACCCGGCAACCGGGCGCAATATCTGGGTGCAGGTGGCCTGGGGCAGCTTGAGCGTTAACGGCGAAACCTTGTCGGCGGGCGACGCGGCGGCTCTGGAGGGCGAAGCCTCGGTCTTGTTCGAGGCCGGTGCGGATACCGAAGCGCTGCTGTTTGATCTGGCCTAGAGCGGTTCCGAACAAATAGGAATCAATTTGATGGGAACAAATCGGTTTTCCGGGTAGGCGCGGTGCGCCGCGCGATGCCATTGCATCGGGCAAGCGCCGCAACGCCCCCCGGGGAGCCGATTCGACCCACCGCAGGCAGGGTGCTTTTGAACCGTGGACGTCGTCGCACATCTTTGCCGATGCCATGCATCGCCATGCGGCGCGCTCCTCGCCACGGGGCAAAATCATCCCGGTTAAATGGTTCCTATTTGTTCGGAACCGCTCTAGCCCCTCGCCGGCAATGGGCTTAAGATAACCGGCGGGAGGACAGGTGATGATGGATGACAGCAAAACTTTCAGCCGCGGCATTTTCCGGCCGCGCCGCTTGGGGCATGTCAATTATTGGGTCAGCGATGTGGCCAAAACGGCGGAATTCTACCGGGATGTGGCGGGCCTTCAGACCGTCTATACACGCCCCGGCCTAAAGGCCTATTTCCTTTCCAACGGCAATACCTACCATGATACGGCGATCTTTGACGTCACTGGGCCCAGAGGCGAGGGGCGCGTCAACGGCATGCATCACGCCGCCTTTGAGCTGGAGACCGAGACCGAGTTGGTGGAGGATTACGCCAATATCGGCAAATACGGATTTGAATTCGACTGGAACCTGTCCGCCGATGTCGCCCATTGCTGTTACGGCCACGATCCCGAGGGCAACCGGTTCGAGGTTTATGCCGACGTCAAGGCCGACTGGCGGGAGGAACGCACCGGCGAGATCGTCGGCCCGAACCGAAATCCCGATTGGCAGCCGGGGGCGACGCCGCCGGTGGGCGTGCCTTGTTATCCGGTCGATCCGGAAATCTTCATCGTCGAGGATGCCGTCTTTCATACCCGACGCGCCGCCCATTATGCGCTTATCGCCGATGATTACGGCGCCATGCTGGATCTCTATACCCGGCTGGTCGGCCTTCGGGTCTTGGTGGGCGGACCGGAGGCGGATTTCACCCTGCTGGCGGGCAGCGTCGGTGAGCAAAGCCTGGCCCTGTTTCGACGCCAGCCGGGATGGGAGGCCGGGTTTCACCATGGCGGGTTCGAGTTGATCAGCGATGCCGCCTTCGAGCGGGCGCTGGAATTGTGCGCCAAGCGCGGCGTCGCCATTGAAAGGGTGAGCGAACATGCGGCCCGGCGCGCCATCCATATCAAGGACCCTTGCGGCAACCGGCTGCAGTTTTTCGTCAATGGCAGTGGCGGCGGCGGGGCCGATTTGGGCGGGCTTCTCGACCTGCCGCCCGAGGATGCGCTCTATCTGGCGTGACCGCTAAACGGCGCGGATATCCCGCATCCGAATTTATCCACAGGCGATCCCGCTTTTTTTTGTCCCGCCATCTATTAATTCCGGGGATGAAAACCAATATCCAAGCCTGCTACCCGCTCGCCCCGCCGCAAAGGCGGTGTTGAGGTTGTTATAATTTTGGTGGAAGGTCCTTTGAACATCATCGAGGCGAAAGAGCAAATCTGGACCGATACCGAGCGGTTTTACCGCGCCTTTGAAGATATCGGTGTCGGCATGCTGATGCTGGAGTTGGACGGCAGCTTTCGCTGGGTCAATTCGGCGTTCTGTGATCTATTGGGCTATACGAAAGACGAAATTCTGGCCAAATCCTCCGCCGAATTCACCCATGAAAACGATCGGCAAATCGGCGTTGACGCTCTGGCCCGGCTGAACGCAGGCGATGGTTCCAGCTTCGAGACCGAGAAACGCTACATCCACAAAGACGGCCGCCCGATTTGGGTGGCGCTGCATTCCTCGGCGGTGCTGGACAGGGATGGCAATCCCGAACACACCATCTGCCAGGTCCAGGAAATCCGCGACCGCAAAAATGCCGAGCAGGCGCTTGTCGATGCCAACAACAATCTGGAAAGTTTAATCGAGTCGCGCACCCGCGAGCTGCGCCAGGAAATCACCGAACGCAAGGATACCGAAATAGCGCTGCTGCACGCGGTCGAAAAAGCCGAGGCCGCCAGCCACGCGAAATCCCAGTTTCTGGCCAATATGAGCCATGAATTCCGCACCCCCTTGAACGCGATTATCGGTTTCTCCGATGCTTTGTCGCACGGCGTGCGCGGGCCCCTGGAAAATTCCGGCCAGGAATGTTACATCAAAAATATCATGGTTTCGGGCCAGCATCTTCTTGAGCTGGTCAATGATATTCTCGACATTTCCGCAATCGAGGGCAATAGCCTGGAATTGCGGGAGGCCGAGTTTTCGCTGGCCGACCTGGCCCATTCGTGCTGCGTTTTGATGGCGCCGCTGGCCGATAGTATGGGTGTTACCATAACCAACAATATCACCGACGACGGCGTCTGGATTTACGGCGATGTTCTCCGCATCAAACAGGTGCTGATCAACCTCTTGACCAATTCGGTTAAATTTACGCCGCGTTCGGGATCGGTGACCCTCGACTATGCCGAGACCGAGGATGGCGGTGGCCAAATCTCGGTGGCCGATACCGGCGTCGGCATGAGTTCCGATGACATCGCCATGGCAATGGAAAAATTCGGCCGCATATCCCACGAAATTGAAAACGGCGTCCAAGGCACCGGACTGGGACTGCCTTTGTCCTCGGGATTGATGGCGCTGCACGACGGATTGCTGAATATCGATTCCAATCCCGGCGCCGGAACCACCATCCGCCTGCGTCTGCCGCAAGAGCGGATGCGGATGATGCCCGCCGGCGCCAGCGCCTAAGCGTTGCCAGCGGAGGCATTTGGCCCGGCTGGCAGTTTTGCCGGAACCCGCCTTATTTTATCTTATCGACGATAAAGGCAATCTGTTTGCGGTTGAGATGCATACGGTTGCCGTCGCCCAGGCGCAACCGGCCCTTGCCGTCGAAGGCGAAGTTCGCCGGCACATAGACCAGCGGCGCAAAATCCTTCTCGACACGTGGATTGGCATGGACCACGCGGATCGACGGATGGAAATCTCTGATGAAGCTGCGCAGGCGCGCCGGCGAGGCAAATCCGTAGCGGCCCTCGGTCCAGGCGATGGCGACGACATTAAGCTCGCCGGCGCCGCCGTCCGCCAGATAGTTGCTGAGTTGCACGAACTCAGAACGGCAAGTGCCTCACCAACTGGCGAAGAATATCACCATGGTTGGCTTGCCGTCGAAAAATTCAGGCCCGACCGGCTGGCCGCGAACCGGCCGCATGGACATCAATCCGGCCTTGACGCTTTCCGAGAGCTTGAGCCCCGGCCCGGCATTGGCGTTTGGCGCGGCGGACAACAGAAAGGCGCCGAAAGCAAAAATTATGATTGCGCGTATCGTTTTCATTGGTGCAAATTCCAAAGTTACTTGGCGAACAAAATCGCCGCCTTAATCTCTCAATTAACCGATCCCGAGGCCAGTCATAATAGGCCCGGTTACGGTAAATAATGCGTGAGTCGCGGAATTTTGTTATCATCAAGCGCATGGAACCCGATGGATTGAGATCTGGCGTAATGCTGGCCTTTGCCACGGGATTGGCGGCCGCGGCCGCGGCAATGCTGCCGATACCGGCCGCCGAGGCGCAAGGCGGCCCGAGTCCGGCGGCGCGGGAGATCATCCAGGGTCTGACGGGGTCCGAACGGCGGCAGTTTTTCGATCTTTCCAGGCGCGAACGCCGCGCCTTTATCCAAAAACGCATGGCCGGCGGCGCAAAACCCCAGCGCAAACCCCAACCGGCAATCGCGGGTGATTTGAACCCGACCCTGCCGCGCGAAATTCAGGAACGCGCCGGGCTCTTTAATACCGGCGTGACGGCGGTCTATCCGGCCGATGCCAAATGCCTGGAAGTGAAATCCTTGTTCGGCGATCAGACCCGTTATGACGGCTCCCGACGGACGCCCCGGTTCTACCAGGGCTATCATGAAGGCTTTGATATATCGGCGGCCGAAGGCACCGCGCTGGTCGCGCTCGCCGACGGTGAAGTGGTGCACCGTTATACCGGCGGCCGGCTGGTCGGCAATCAGATCTATCTGCGCCACACCCCGAACGATACCGGCCTCAGCGTATTCCTCTATTCCAAATACAAGCATTTCCGGGAATTGCCGGCGCTAAAAGTGGGCGACCGGGTGAAAATGGGGCAGGTGATCGGCCATTCGGGCAAGACCGGCACCGTTGGCGGCCATTTCGGGCGCCAGGGTTATCCGCATTTGCACCTGTCCATCTACGTGGCGCCGACGGGCGAATACAAAAGCACCGAGATCAAGGTGGTGCCGAAAAATATGCACTATTTCGATCCCCTGGCGCTGTATTTGATGGCGGCGCAAAAGGTCACCGACAATCATGCGGTGCGCGCCTTGGGCGCGGCGGCCAAGACCGTCCGCATCCCCTATAAGACCACCGGCGGCAGGATCGAGCCCGCCGGCACCCGCCTGATCTGGCCGATCCTCTGCGAGGGGCCTTGAGTTAGGTCTTGGACTCATAAATGGCGACGACTGTGACGTGTGTTATTTTGTTTGCTGGCAAGGAGATAGGAGGGAGTGATGCCAAAGCATCATGACCGACGACGCAACGCCGTCCAGCGGGCAAAAGAACCACGCCCCGAGGGGGGTCGGCAAATAGCCCGTTTCGGTGCGTCCGGCGCCCTCACCGGGGCTGAGGCCCCGCTTTCGCGCACTCTCCTACCGAAACAGGCTATTTGCAGATCACAGCTCGCCGCCATTTATGAGTCCATGACCTAGTCATCTAGAACCGAATAACGATACATTAATAGAATATTCGGTAATACCTTCGCAGAGATTTTTTCGGAGGATCAATGATGGTTGGATTTCGCGGACGGCCGAATGTTGCGTTGTTGTTGGGTGATGATGAGCGTCGTTATCTGGAGCGGCAAGTGCGTCGTCACAGAGCCCCTCGCTCACTTTCTGATCGTTGTCGCATCATCCTTCGGTGCGCCGACGGTTTGACCAGCAAGCAGGTCGGTGCGGAGCTTGGGTTTCAT
>JAYGEH010000044.1:0-10016 GCA_046582475.1 Rhodospirillales bacterium | reverse complement strand
GCTGGGATTTAAAAGGTCTGACATTGGACACCCTTAAAGTTTCTCAACAAGTTCATTGACAATATCCTCTTCTTTCCAGTATGTAACCATATAGTTATTTAGGAAAGAAAAAAATACAAAAAATCCGGCTAGGCGCGATGGACGATCTCGCCATTTTGGATGATCCCGACAACCTCCAATTCATCCGGGCAACGCACGTCGTAAGAAATCTCGACATTTTTCCCGGCGTTGATCGTGCTGCCCATCAACCGGCCGTCGACGGAATAATCGACCAATATGCGATCGCCGGTTAGCGCATAGGTATGGCGATTGTTGATGGCGTCGATTATCGACGCTCGATCCTGGCCTCTGCTATGGACGGCCAAAAGTCCTTCCCCATAAGCGCCTGGAAAGCCGTTATGGCTGTCCGACGAGGCGACAAAGCCGAACTTCAACCCTTTTTCCAAGGCCGCCTTTACCGTCTGCGAGGTTTCCCTTGGACCCATCGAATGATTGAAGAAGGTAAAGGGGCCCCGGTCGTCTTCCGAATTACCGTGTTCCGAAAAAATCTCGACCACCGGCGTGCAGCATTCATCGAACTCGTCCCAATTGACGCCGCGGCTGCCGGAGGGATAGGCCAGGTGATGGGGGATCATCAGCGCCTTTTTTTCGACGCAGAATTCGCGCAGTTTTTGAACATGGTCGGGATAGGCTAACGGCTGGTGATCATCCGGAAACACCACGCATTGGTCGCCAAAATGGCTGGAATGCCATTCGAAACCGAGGAAAGTCGAGAATTCATCGTCTTTGTTGGCGTCGGCGATCAGATTTTGCACATCGGGCCAGCCGCTCTTGAGTTTGTCGAAACCCTTGAGCCAATGCTGTTCCCGCCCGCCTTCCATTTCCTCCATGTCGTGCCAGCTGGAATGGCCGGTGAAAGCAAAAAAATCGAGATGGGACTGGGCAATATCGATGCTGCGTTCCAACGATCCAATGCCGTAGCCATAGGCATTATGATTGTGAATATCACCAAACAATATTTGGGCGCTATCCGTCATTGGATACTTATTTCATCCCTGTTGTAGACGATTGGCGGATTTTTTGCATTTTTTTCTTTCCTAAATAACTGTCTGGTTACAGACTGGGAAGAAGAGGATATTGTCAATGACCTTGTTGAGAAACTTTAAGGGAGCCCAATGTCAGACCTTTTAAATCCCAGCGAATTGCCCAACTCCTTTGTTGACGAAGACGCACTTGACGAATTTATGACCCGCCCCAGCCGGGCGCTGATCGACGATCTAGAAGCAATCGACGGCGATATCATGGTGCTGGGCGTCGGCGGTAAAATGGGGCCGACCCTGGCGCGACTCGCAAAACGCGCGGCGCCCGATAAAAACGTCATTGGCGTCGCCCGGTTCAGTGAACCTAGTCTGCCGGCGAAATTAAAAACCTGGGACATCGAAACGATTAAGGCCGATCTGTTGGATCGGGACGCCCTGGCCAAATTACCGAAACCAAAAAATATTGTTTTCATGGCGGGCCGCAAATTCGGCTCCACTGGTTCCGAGGAATTCACCTGGGCGATGAATGTTCATTGCCCGGCGTTGGTGGCCGAGGCATTTCACCACTCCCGTATCATCTCCTTTTCAACCATTTGCGTCTATCCGTTTGCGCCAGTTTCATCCGGCGGGCCGACAGAGGATATGCCGCCAAATCCACCGGGCGAGTATGCTCAATCCTGTATCGGACGTGAACGCATGTTCCAGCATTTTTCCAAACAGTTCGATACGCCCGGCTGCATCATCCGGTTGAGTTACGCCATTGATATGCGTTATGGCGTGTTGTTCGATGTGGCCAATGCGGTTTTTAGCGAAGAGCCGCTCGATGTCACCATGGGCCACGCCAATGTGATCTGGCAGGGCGACGCCAATGCACAGGCGCTGCGCGCCTTGGGTCATTGCGAAACGCCGGCTTGGCCACTCAACGTCAGCGGTTCCGCTGTCACGTCAATTCGCTGGCTGGCCGAGGAATTCGGCAACCGGCTCGGCAAAACGCCCGTTGTTACGGGCGAGGAAGCGGAAACGGCGTGGTTAGCCAATACCGACAAGGCGCAGGCTCTCTTTGGTCAACCCCTTGTGCCGATGGACAAGATGATCGATTGGGTGGCGGACTGGGTTTCCAAGGGCAATGTCAGTCTCGACAAGCCAACCCATTTCGAGGCACGCGATGGCGCCTACTGAGCACTTGTCCGTCATCGAACTGGATGCGCGTCACCTGGCTGGTGCACTACTGCTGTCGAAAGAGGCGCATTGGAACCAGGTCGAGGCCGATTGGCGGATGATGATGGCGGCAGGGACGGCCATTGGCATGGTCGCGCCTGATGGCCGGCTTGTCGCCAGCGCGCTAACGTTGCCCCATGGCGATCAATTTGGCTGGGTGAGCATGGTTTTGGTGACGGCGGAATGGCGGAAGATGGGCCTGGCGACCCGGCTGCTTAAAACCTGCATCGAAAAACTGGAAGGCGCCGGGCTAATTCCTGTGCTGGACGCCACTGCCGACGGTCAAAATGTTTATCGCCCCCTCGGATTTGAACCGCATTTCGGGATTACGCGATGGCAGCATGAAGGGATTGAAGTCGGGACTGCATTGAACAACAGCAACATCGATCCAGAACGGGTCTATCTCTATGATTCTAACATTTTTGGCGGCGAACGGCGCGTTATTCTTAATAGCCTGATTGAGCGCAGCGCCGGCTTTTCTTGCGTGAACAACGGCTATCTCCTCGGTCGTGATGGCAGAATAGCCAGCCAAATCGGGCCGATCTATGCGGACAATCCGGAAAGCGCCTTGGCCATGCTCGATCACGCCTTGTCCAATCTGCAGGGACGGCTATTTATCGATGCGGCTGATCACCAAGAAGAATTTGTCGCCCGGCTAAAGGAATATGGGTTCGAAGCGCAACGTCCGTTTCTGCGCATGGGCAAGGGCAGGGCAGAACATTTTGGCGATCTTTCAAAAATGTTCGCTATGGCGGGACCGGAATTAGGATAAGGAGGGTTTATGGGATTGAAATGGACCGATTGGCCGGATGAGGTGCTGCGGCAATTGCGCCGGGGTTGCGTTATCCCTGCATCGCCCTTGGCGTTGAACAAATCCCGGGAATTTGATCCGATACGCCAGGCGGCATTGGCGCGGTATTATATTGATTCCGGCGCCGGCGGCATCGCCACCGGCGTCCACACGACCCAATTCGAAATTCGGGACGTTGGATTGTATGAACCTGTCTTGGCAAATACCGTCGAAGCAATTGACGCCTGGACCGACAAGCCGGTCATCCGCATCGCCGGCCTGGTCGGCAAAACCAGGCAAGCCATCTCCGAGGCTCACATTGCGCGGGGTCTCGGCTATCATGCCGGGCTGCTCAGTTTGGCGGCTTTCAAGGGGTCCAACGAAGATGACATCATCGACCATTGCCGAGCGGTCGCCGATGAAATACCGCTGATCGGTTTTTACCTCCAGCCCTCCGTCGGCGGGATTATTTTGTCGCCGGATTTCTGGCGGCGCTTTGCCGAGATTGAAAATGTGGTGGCGATCAAAATGGCGCCCTTTAACCGATATTACACGTTGGATGTGTTGCGCGGCGTCGCTCTGGCCCGAGCCGAAGACCGGATTTCGTTGTATACCGGCAATGACGACAATATCGTCTTGGATCTGATTACGCCCTACGACATTAAAAGAGGCGACGAAAACGTCACGCTCCGTTTCGTCGGCGGCATGCTCGGCCATTGGTCAGTCTGGGTACGAGGTGCGGTCGATGTGTTGCGGAAATGTCAGGAAGAGGCCTTGGATAAAAGCCATTTGGTTCTCAACGGGCAGGTGACCGACTGCAATGCCGCCTTTTTCGATGTGGCCAACAATTTCAAAGGCTGCATTGCCGGTGTTCACGAGGTGCTTCGCCGCCAAGGGCTGCTTGAAGGTATCTGGTGCCTGAATGAGGAGGAAACCCTCAGTCCCGGGCAACTGGATGAAATTGACCGGGTGCGCCGGGACTATCCGGACCTCAACGACGACGCTTTTGTGGCCGAAAATCTGACCAGGTGGTTATCCCCATGAAGCTGGCGCTGTGCAATGAAGTATTGGGCGATATGCCTTTTTACGAGCAATGTTCTTTCTCGAAGTCGCTTGGTTATGACGGGCTGGAACTTGCGCCCTACACGGTCGATGAAACGCCTCATTACATGAGTTCTGGAAGGCGCAAGGAAATCAGACGAATTGCTGGGGACGCGGGCACGCCGATCGCCGGATTGCATTGGTTGCTGGTGACGCCGGAAGGTTTGTCGATCACAACGGATGACAAGGCAACTCGCGAAAAAACCATTGGTGTGATGCTGCGACTGATCGAACTCTGCGCTGATCTTGGCGGTGGATATTTGGTGCACGGTTCGCCCGGCCAGCGCCGGTTGCCCGATGATGGTGATACCGTTGAAGAAGCCCGTAAACGCGGCATCGATGCTTGGGCGGCGATTGCGGAGGACGCCTGTCAGGCCGGTGTGGTGTATTGTATCGAGGCACTGGCCCAACCGAGGGCAAATTTTGTCAACTATTTGGACGAAGCAGCTGAAATTGTCGATCAAATTAATTCGCCCGGCATCCGTACGATGATCGATTGCAGCGCCGCCAGTCAGATGGAAAAAATGACCGTTGCCGAGCTCATTGACCGCTGGCTTCCCTCCGGTCATATGGCGCATGTTCAAGTCAACGACGCTAATCGACGGGGGCCCGGACAAGGCGAAGACGATATGACGCCCGTCATCGAAGCACTCATACGCCATAATTATTCCGGCTGGATTGGCGTTGAGCCATTTGTCTATGAGCCGGATGGTTCCGCGACAGCTGCCTTCTGCGCCGGCTATATGCGGGCGTTGATGGATCGTCGGCAAAAATTATCAATTTAAGTTGACTTGCAAATCGAACGGGCTTAGATTATTAGTAACTAAATAGTTACTAATAATACTTTTTGAAGTCTAGATGATTTTTAAGGCATGGGGTAGATAATTTTGGCAAAAGCCATAAAACGCAATCCGGAAAGAACGAAAGAATTAATCCACAAGGCTGCTTTGGCGGAATTTGCGGATGTGGGTTATGGCGGCGCACGGGTTGACATGATCGCCGAACGCGCCGGCGTCAACAAGCGCATGCTCTACCATTATTTTGGCAATAAGGATGATCTGTTTCTCTATGTGTTGGAACGGGCCTACGAAAAAATCCGCACCCATGAAGAAAAGCTCGACTTGGTGAATTTAAGTCCCGAAGACGCGGTGCGCGAGCTGGTCAAATTTACATTCACCTATCACCGTGACAATCCCGAATTTATGCGCCTGTTGAACAATGAAAATCTTTATCAGGCAGAGCATGTTAAAAAATCAAAAAAAATTCGACAAATGCATTCTCCTTTTGTTGATCTGATGACCGATGTGTTGAAACGTGGTGAGAAGGAAGGCGTCTTCAGAAAAAATGTCGATCCGGTGCAATTTTATGTAACCGTCGCATCGGTCGCCTATTTTTATCTCTCTAACATCTACACGCTGAGTGCGATTTTCGGCCGTAAACTGAACTCGAAAGCGGCATTGGCGGAACGTCATGAACATTGCCTCGATGTCGTCCTCGGCTATCTTAGGCCTTAAGAGGCGGCTAAAAAATTTGTCTTTTCGAGAACTAACTAAATAGTTACTAATTGGTCCAATTAAAGTAGTCTCGCCAAAATCAAACAAGGACGTACACAATGACTGAAGTCAGGCTAGGGATCATCATGAACGGCGTCACCGGTCGGATGGGAACCAATCAGCACCTCATTCGCTCAGTCCTGGCGATCCAGGTGCAAGGCGGTGTCGAACTCGCCAATGGTGATCGCGTTATGCCGGACCCGATCCTGGTAGGGCGAAATGCAGATAAAGTAGCGGCGTTGGCCAAGGAACATAATGTTGCGCGTTGGACGACCGATCTAGACGCCGCCCTTGCTAATGAGGATGACCGTCTGTTCTTCGATGCTGCATCCACCCAGCTCCGGGTGGAGCTGTTAAAAAAGGCGATGGATGCGGGCAAAGATATCTATTGTGAAAAGCCGATTGCCGAAAGCCTAGAAGACGCCATGGATGTGGTCCGCCATGCGGCTAAAACCGGCGCCAAGAACGGCGTCGTCCATGACAAACTTTCCCTTCCTGGCATTTTGAAATTGGCTCATTTGATCGAGCAGGGGTTTTTCGGTCGTATCCTGTCGGTGCGGGGTGAATTCGGCTATTGGGTGTTTACCGGCGAGGGCGAACCGGCCCAGCGACCGAGCTGGAATTATCGCAAAGCGGATGGCGGCGGCATCATCTTGGACATGTTGTGTCATTGGCGCTATGTGCTGGAAAACACGTTCGGTGCCGTGCGCTCCGTCAGCTGTCTGGGTGCCGTTCACAATCCTAAACGTTGGGACGAAAATAATGAACCATATGACTCCGACGCCGACGATGCCGCCTACGCCACCTTTGAACTGGAAGGCGGTATTATCGCCCAGATCAATTCTTCCTGGTGTACGCGCGTTAACCGCAGCGATCTGGTGACGTTTCATGTAGACGGCACCGAAGGCTCTGCCGTCGCCGGTCTGCACAAATGCGTAGCACAATCGCTAGACGATACGCCGAAACCAGTATGGAATCCGGACGAGCCCCGTACCCATGACTTCTTAGCCGATTGGGACGAAGTGCCCGCGCACACCGAATTTGACAACGGCTTCAAGGTTCAATGGGAAATGTTCATCCGCCACCTGTTCGAAGACGCACCGTGGAAGTATTCGCTGCTAGAAGGCGCCAAGGGCGTACAGCTGGCGGAACTTGGCACGCAAAGCTGGGCCGAACGCCGCTGGATCGATGTCCCGCATTTGGAGGTCTGATCGACATGGCGCAGGTCACGCTGCCGACGGAAAACGGTTCGACCGAAACCTATATTCTTGGCGATCCCAAGGAATTTGAAGTCGCGAATGCCGGCACCATGCCCCGGATCGCCTATTCGGCGGCCCATGTGGTGGCCGACCCGCTCAGCGACTGTAATCCCAGCCTGGACACGGCAATTGATTGGGACGCGACCATTGAGTACCGCCGCTATTTGTGGTCGCTGGGGCTTGGCGTGGCCGATGCCATGGACACGGCGCAGCGTGGTATGGGCGTCGACTGGCCCAATTCCTTGGAACTGATCAAACGCTCCATCGACGCGGCCCAGGATTTTGAGAAAGGCAACGGCGTTGCCCTCCTGGCCAGCGGCGGCGGTACCGATCAACTGGAGCCCGGCGCTTACGTAACCATAGATGACGTCATCGGCGCTTATGAGGAACAATGTGAAGCGATTGAAGGCGCCGGGGGGCGCATCATTCTAATGGCAAGCCGGGCGCTGGCCGCTGTTGCAACGTCTCCCGATGATTACTTGAAGGTCTATGACCGCATCTTGGGCCAGGTAAAAGAGCCGGTGATCATTCATTGGCTGGGCGAAATGTTCGATCCCGCCTTGGCCGGCTATTGGGGCTCCAACGATCATTGGGCGGCGATGGAAACCTGTCTGGACATGCTGAAAAACAATGTGGCCAAGGTTGATGGCGTAAAAGTATCCCTGCTGGAAGCCGACAAGGAAATCGCCATGCGCAACAAATTGCCCGATGGCGTCCGCATGTATACCGGCGACGACTTCAATTTTTCCGATTTGATCGCCGGCGATGATGACGGCTACTCGGACGCCTTGCTCGGTATTTTCGACGCCATTGCACCGGCCGCCAGCGCCGCCCTCGCCGCCATGGGCAAACAGGATATGGCCGGCTATCACGACATCCTCGGACCCACTTTGCCGCTGTCCCGCCATATCTTCAAAGACCCGACCCGGTTTTATAAGACCAGTGTCGTGTTCCTGGCTTACCTCAATGGCCACCAGCAGCATTTCCTGGTCGTCGGAGGCCAGGAAGGAACCCGCTCCACCCTGCATCTGGCGGAACTGTTCCGCCTCGCCGACAAGGCGGGCTTGTTCAGAAACCCGGACATCGCGGCGGATCGGATGGCATCGGTCATGACCGTGCATGGAGTGGCAGGTTAATCGTGGCCGATGCGGCGCGCCTTTCTCTCAACACCGCGACCGTCAATCAGTGGTCGTTGAAGGAATGCATTGAAGGCTGCGTGCGTCATGGCGTGCGAGCGATTGATCCATGGCGGGATAAATTGCACGAGCTGGGCGTCGATACCGCCGCCAAGATGATTGCCGACAACGGCTTGCAGGTTTCGGCCCTCTGCCGGGGCGGCATGTTCACCGCTCCTGACGAAGACGGCCGCCGGATCGCACTCGATGATAACCGCCGGGCGGTCGATGAGGCGATTACTATTGGCGCCCAATGCCTCGTGCTGGTGGTCGGCGGATTGCCGGCGGAATCTAAAAACATGCTCGACGCCCGCGCTCAAGTTCGGGACGGTATTGGCAAACTCCTGGACCATGCCCGTGCCTGCAAAATGCCCTTGGCGATTGAACCGTTGCATCCCATGTTCGCCGCTGATCGCGCCTGCGTGAACACACTTGCTCAAGCCAACGACCTCTGTGATCAGCTGGGCGAAGGAGTGGGTGTGGCGGTAGATGCCTACCACGTCTGGTGGGATCCTAATTTGGAACAAGAAATCGCCCGCACCAAGGACCGCATTCTAGGATTTCACGTCTGCGACTGGCTGGTGCCGACTACAGATTTATTGCTCGACCGTGGCATGATGGGCGACGGCGTCATCGATCTGCCGGAAATGCGCCGGATGGTCGAAGACGCTGGCTACCACGGCCTCATTGAAGTCGAAATTTTTTCGGCTGAAAACTGGTGGAAACGAGACGGCGACGAAGTAATGGAGACCGTCATCGAGCGCTTTGGCAGCGTTGTCTAATCGAATTGTCAATTTTAACTATGGTTCTGCTGAAAAATTCTATGCTTTGATAATTTTGGCAGTTGGTCAGAGTATGGTTTGATCTCGTCCGGTAATGGGATGGACCGGCCGTGTTCTACTAATTAGCTCCAATACTGGAGCACAGAACACGGAAAGGACTATTCCCATGACCAAACAGACATCCCAAGCGACGATATCGACCATCGGCATCGACATCGGCAAGAACAGTTTTCATGTGATCGGCTTTGATGAACGAGGCGCCATTGTGCTTCGCCAGAAGCAGTCGCGTGGCCAGATTGCGGTACGATTTGCCAATCTTCCGAGGTGTCTCGTTAGTATGGAAGCGTGCGTAGGTTCGCATCATCTGAGCCGTCGATTACAGGCACTTGGTCATGATGTGCGGATCATGCCGGCGCTTTATGTGAAGCCTTACCTGAAGGGACAAAAGAACGACTTCCGGGATGCCGAAGCAATCGCCGAGGCGGTTCAGCGGCCAACCATGCGGTTTGTGCAGACCAAGACGGTGGAGCAACTGGACCTCCAGGCGCTGCATCGCTTGCGCACCCGTTTGGTCCGCCAGCGAACAGCGGTGATCAATCAGATCCGGGCGTTTCTTCTGGAGCGGGGATTTGCCGTGCGCCAGGGTCCCAATCCGCTACGCCGCGCGCTGCCCGCGATATTGGCCAAACCTGGCGATGAACTGTCGCCTCGAATGATCCAGATGATCGACGGCTTGTGCAACGACTGGCACTATTTTGACCATCGTATCGACGCGCTAACCAGCGAGATCGAGGCCCTGGTCAAAGGTGATGACGCCTGCCAACGGTTGATGACGATCCCAGGGGTCGGCCCATTGACCGCCAGTGCCATGGTGGCTGCGGTGGGTGATGGCTCAGCGTTCCGGCGCGGGCGTGACTTTGGGGCTTGGCTGGGTCTTGTTCCCCGGCAGATGTCGACGGGAGACCGAACCATCCTTGGCGGCATCTCGAAGCGCGGCAACAAGCATCTCAGGACGCTCTTCATCCAGGGGTCCTGGGCTGTCCTGATGCGCGCGAAGAACTGGCACAAATACAGTTTTGGCGGTTGGCTGGAAGCCGC
>JAYGEH010000592.1:0-3106 GCA_046582475.1 Rhodospirillales bacterium | reverse complement strand
GAATTGGCTGGATTGGGCGCCGCCCGCCGCCAGATATTCGAAAGAGGAGCCGGTTGACCGCCGCTTCGCGGTCCGCCGGAAAGCCATGTCAGAATACACACCGCCGCTCAACGACATCCGATATACCATGCGCGAGCTGTCCGCGCTCTGCCTGGCGGATGCGGGTCTCAAGGACGCCAGTCTGGCGGCGCTGCCGGGCTATGAGGACGCCACCGACGATGTGATCGCCGCCATCTTGGACGAGGCCGGGCGCCTGGCATCGGATGTACTGGCGCCCTTGAACCGGCCCGGCGATTTGGCCGGATGCCAGCTCGAAAACGGTGTCGTGCGCACGCCGGACGGCTTCAAGGAAGCCTATGGGCAACTGGCCGGCGATGGCTGGACGGGCATGCTGGCGTCCCGGGAATATGGCGGCCAGGGCCTGCCCAACCAGGTCGCCTATGCCGCGTTCGAGTTGTGGACGTCGGCCAACATGGCCTTTGGATTGATACCGCTGTTGGGCCTTTCCGCCATCGAGCTGTTGCAAACCTACGGAACGGCGGAGCAAAAAGAGGTTTATATGAGGCGCCTGATCTCGGGCGAGTGGACCTCCACCATGGAGCTGACCGAGCCCCAGGCCGGGTCCGATCTTGGCCGTCTGACCACGCGCGCGGTGCCCGACGGGGATCACTACCGCCTCACCGGGCAGAAAATATTCATCACCGGCGGCGAACATGACTGGACCGGCAATATCATCCATATGGTGCTCGCCCGGTTACCCGGGGCGCCCGAAGGCTCGCGCGGAATCTCGCTGTTCCTGGTGCCCAAATTCCTGGTCAACGGCGACGGCAGCCTGGGCCTGCGCAACGATCTCCGCTGCGTATCTTTAGAAGACAAGCTCGGCATCCATGCCAGCCCCACCTGCGTCATGTCCTATGGCGATAACGACGGCGCCGTCGGCTATCTGGTTGGCGGCGAACACAAAGGCCTGGCGGCGATGTTCACGATGATGAACCTGTCCCGCTTGACCGTCGGCATCCAAGGCGTCGGCGTTGGCGAGCGCGCCTATCAGCAGGCGCTGGCCTACGCCCGCGAAAGGATTCAGGGATCGCGCAAGACCGAAGACGGCGGCCGCCGGGCGGTGCCGATTATCGAGCATCCCGACGTCAAGCGCATGCTGTTGTCGATGAAATCCCTGACCGAGGCACATCGCGCCGTCGCCCTCTATACGGCGCTTTGCGCCGATCTTGCGCAGCGCCATCCGGAAGCGGACATGCGCGCCAAGTTTGACGCCCGGCTGAGCCTGCTGACGCCGATCGTCAAGGCCTGGATCACCGACGGTGCCATTGAAGTCGCCAATCTGGGCATCCAGGTCCATGGCGGCGCCGGATTTATCGAGGAAACCGGCGCCGCGCAGCATCTACGCGATGCCCGCATAACCGCCATTTACGAAGGCACCAACGGCATCCAGGCCGGCGATCTGGTGGGGCGTAAAATACTCGGAGATGGCGGCGCGGCAATCACCGGACTGATCGCCGATATGAAGGCGGCGCCGGGAATCAGCGGCGGCGGGACGGATGCGCTGGCGCGCGCCCGGGCGGCCCAGGGCCAGGCCCTCGAAGGGTTGGAGGCGGCGACGCGCTGGCTGTTGGATCAGGGGCCCGGCGACGAAGCCTTGGTTGTTTCGCATCCCTATCTGACCCTGTTGGGCAATGTGCTTGGCGGCTGGATGCTATCCTTGACCGCGGCCAGCGCCGCCGCCGATTTGGAAGCGCCCGGCGGCGACACCGCGTTCCTCCAAGGCAAGATTTTATCGGCCCGGCACTTTGGCCAGGAACGCTTGTCCATGAGCCCGTCCCTGGCGGCCCGGGTTATGGGCGGCGGCGACGGCGCAGCCGCTGCCATGGCGCATCATTTCCAACGCTTCTAGGCGGGGCGGAGCCAGCGGCGGTTTTCGCCCGGACGGCCCATAAAATGTTGAGTCCAATAGCTTTATTTCCTGTCCGTCTCCAATTTGCAGAGTATAATCGCGCCCCATGAACGAAGTATCGCGATATATAGCCCGCCAGCTCTTCTGGTCGACGGTGATCGTGTCCGTGGTGATGATCGGGCTGTTGTGGCTGTTCGTATCGGTCAAGGCCATTGAATCGATCATCAACCGCGGCCTGTCGCTCAAATTATTTTTGATATTGACTGGCTTGCAGATGCCGAATTTTCTGGTTCAGGTGGTGCCCATCGCGTTTTTCATTGCGGTCCTGTTTGTCTATGGGCGGCTGAATTCGGACCGGGAAATTACCGTGCTGCGCGCCGCCGGAATGAGCCCCTTCGCCCTCGCCAAGCCGGTCATTGTGCTCGGCCTCGCCTTCACGCTTTTTGGCTATGCCCTCAGCCTTTGGGCGACGCCGAAATCCTACCAGATTTTCCGCGAAAAGCAGTGGGACATCCGCTATTCGATTTCCAGGGTGCTGCTCCGGGAAGGCGTGTTCAACGCCATCACCGACAAAATCACGGTTTATATCCGGAAACGATCCGGCGAATCCGAATTGAGCGGACTTTTGGTCCATGACAGCCGGGATAAGAAAAAGCCGGCCACGGTCATCGCCGAACGGGGCGCCATCGTGCAGACCCCGTCGGGCGCGCGCGTCTTGATGTTCGACGGCAGCCGCCAGGAGATCGACCGCAATTCCGGCAAACTTTCGATCCTTTATTTTGACCGCTACAGTTTTGATCTCGGCGGTGCCATCGACAAACCCAAGCTGCGCTTCCGCGAAGCCCGCGAACGGCCGGTGGTGGAATTGCTGAACCTGAAAAGATCGGATGTGGGCAATCCCAAGGATTATGGTAAATTCATCACCGAAGCGCATCAGCGGCTGGCCCTGCCCCTCAACGCCCTCGGCTTTGCGCTCATCGCCTTTTTGTTTGTCATGTCCGGCGGCTTTTCCAGGCGCGGCCAATTGGCCAAAATGATCGCCGCGTCCACGGTGTTTGTGGGGCTGCAGGTGCTGGATCTCAGTCTTGTCAACATCACCGCCAAAAATCTCGGCCTGATACCGGCGATCTATGCCGCCTCCGCGGGACCGGTATTGCTGGGATTGCTATTGCTTCTGGTTCAGCCGTCGCCGCGGTT
>JAYGEH010000563.1:0-30533 GCA_046582475.1 Rhodospirillales bacterium | reverse complement strand
GGCGGCGGCACCCGACAAACCATCGAGCAGATCTGCAGTCAGGCCAGCCCGCGCATCACCTTTCGCTGGGTTCCCGATAAGCAATGGCGCTATAATCGGAGTTCGGGGGCAATCGGTTCGGTCATGATGCCCCGGTAAGTTATATACCAAGGATCAGTGATCATGACCGATAGAGACGGCCTAGCAAGGTTTTCGGCAAGGAGCGTGCGCCGTGGCGATGCGGGGCATCGGAAGGCGTGCGCGACGTTGCCCGAAAGCCTTGCTCGGCCGCCGTTGCGGTCGCCCATGCGGCCCGCCGGAGGGCGTCAGAAGCGCTTGCCGATGCCCCGGCATCGCCGGCGCGCTCCTTCCTACCCGGCGGACCGCATAGGCGATCTCTCTGGGTCATGATCACCGATCCTTGGTATTAGCGGTCTCTCGGGCCCAAGATCACGCAAGCTGGGCTGCCTGGCGGGGCGGCAGCTTGGTAATCAGCGCGCCCACGATTACCAAATTGACCACATTGAAACCGACGCCGATCAGGAACGGCATGGTGTAGGAGCCGGTCTGATCATAAAGGAAGCCGCCGAGCCAGCCGCCGAGCCCCATGGCCAGGGCGCCAAACAGAAAGACGATGCCGGCGCGCCGGCGCGCTTGGGAGGCAGGAAGGTGCTCGCGGATTATCACCGCGTAGGCGGGAAATATGCCGCCGTAGCCGATGCCAAATAACGCGCTAATCAGATACAGAAGCCACAAATCCTGTGTTGCCGTCAGCAGGGCAAGTGCCAGTGCCTGCACGGCGGCGAACAGGAACAAGGCGATGGTGCCGCCATAACGGTCGGCGCAATACCCGACGATCACGGCACTGCTGGTGAACCCGAATATCTGCATGACGCTGAGCGTCATGGCGGCGTGGGTGATGGAATAGCCCAAGTCCTTCACATGGGCGATCAGATGTCCAAGAGGCAGGCCCATCGCCACGCAGCACCCCAAAATGGCGCAGCACAAGATCACTTGTATGGCGTTTGGCGAAAGCTGGCTGCCAAAATTCTGCCCAAATTACTCCAAAACTTGCGCCGAGGCCAACCGGGTCCGGCCTGGATCATGGGTGGATTTTGCGGGCGGTTTCTTGCGCAGCACGTACCAAAGCGGCGGCAGGGCAATCAGCGCGAAAACGCCGTACAAAAAGAACATGTCGCGCCAGCCGACGGCTTCCATGACGCGGCTGAACACCGGCGGCCAGATTATCCCCGCCAGACCCTGGCCGCTGGCGACGATGCCGACGGCCATGCCGCGCCGGTGTTCGTACCAGCGGGTAATATTCATCATCGCCGGGGTGACGGTGCTGGAAGGACCGGAAAGGCCGAACATGAAACCGTAGATCAAATATAGCTGTCATTCGGCGTCGATTCCGGAGACCAGGATCGCCCCCGAACCGACCATCACCAACCCCACCAAGGCGGGCACGCCCATTCCCATCCGGTCCAGCACATACCCCATGAGGATGCCGCCGATCCCCGAGCCTACGAATTGAAGGCTCAAAGCCAGGGATGGAACCGCCCGCGGCCAGCCAAATTCCTGCGCGATTTCGGTCAAGGCCACGATAATCAAAAACATGCCGCCGACGGTGACCATGAGCAGCAGCACCGATGCGATGAGCACGAAGAGGGCATCGTTTGATGTTTTTTCCGGGACCGGATTGTTGGTCATGGGCAGCAGAACCTCGTAGCGTAGCCGCGGTCAAATTTTGAAGAGGTCCAGCACCGGCGCGGCGAACAGATCTTCGGGGACAAGCTTGCGGGCGGACAACCCCTGCTCGAAGGAGTACCGGGTAAGCGCTTCCAATTCGGGACGGTTTTCGGTAACGCCGTAGCGCCAATAGTCTTCCCCCATCAGTGCCTGGGCGTCCTGAAAGTCTGCAACGCCCCAGGGCAGGCTGGCAAAAAGATGGCCGATCTGGCCAAGCTCCGACATGCACAGCCGCTTGGCCTCGACGAAGGCGTTATAAACATTGACCGGCAGCCAGGGATGCGCCTCGGCGAGTGATTTTCGAACGCCGATGATGTGCATCACCGGAAATATTCCGGTGCGCCGGAAATAGTCGCGTTCGACATCGCGAAAATCGGGAAACAAACGGTCGATGTTTGGCGCTCCTTGCAGATAGCACGACGGCGCCCGCGCGCTGAAGACCGCGTCCAGTTCCCCTTCGGCCAGCATTTCCGACAGGGTGCGATCCCCGGCGATCGGCGTCAGGTCGATCTCCGGCGGCAGATTGAGGGGCGATCTTTCTTCGCGGCCCGGGTCTTCGAGGCCGCCCGAGCGCCAATGAATGTCGGATGGCTTGACACCGTAATCATCGTGCAGCATGCCCCTGATCCAAACGTTCGCGGTGATTTGGTATTCGGGCAATCCAATCGTCTTGCCCGCCAGGCTTGCGGGGCCCTCGATGCCCCGGTCGGTGCGAATGTAAATGCCGGAATGGCGGAACAAGCGCGACACGAACGCCGGCACGCCGACATATTCGTTTTCGCCCCGTGACGTGGTCATCATGTGCGATGACAACGACAATTCCGAAATGTCGAATTCCTGAAATTTGAAAGCGCGGTGGAACGCTTCCTCCGGCTCGATCGGATCACAGATGACGTCACAGCCCTTGATTGCGGCGCGCCCGTCGAAGATGGCGCGGGTACGATCGTAAGCGCAGCAACCGAGGCTGACGGCCAAATTAGACATTTACCCGGAACTCCCAACGTTTATGCCGGCGGCTCCCATTTGGCCCCATTTTAGGGAATGTTGGTCCGGAGGCAATCGGTTAGGTTAATGATGGAAATGGCGGCTTAGGCTCAACCCATGCGGTTATGCCGCCTAAAATAGTGTGGATACGGCCGGCGGCGGCTCAACCGGAGGTTCCGGTGGCGGCATGCCAGGCGGCCCTTTGGTCGGCGGATCAGGCTCCGGATCGGGTGGGCGTTTTGGTGTTGGCGTCGGCGGATTGGGTATGATTATCGGTTCCGGGGGACTGGTAGGCGGCTTCGGCACGCCGGCGCATTCAGATTTACCTGGTCTATCGATCATGTCCATTCCCAAACGAGTCAAAAACCGAAAATGTTGCTCCCAACAAATATGAGGCTCAACCAAGTTTCTTGATCCAAAATAGACGCGACTGAAGGCAACAACGCCCAATACCAAGTATAACAATATTGTAACCCAGTCTGCATAAATTCGTAACGTCATCGGTCCCTTCCCGGAAGCCGTCAGCATCCATCGTTACCGGGCTCGGGTCAGCGGGACGAAGCGCACGGGTATGACCGATGTCCGGGTGATCCGGCCATCCTTGCCTTTTTCAATCAGCATCAGCGATTGGACTTGGGTTCGGCCGCCCACCGGCATGACCAGCCGGCCGCCCGGCTTGAGCTGCGTCAAAAGCGGCGGCGGGATTTCGGGTGCCGCCGCGGTGACGATGATGGCGTCAAAAGGCGCCTGTTCCGGCCAGCCCAGGTAGCCATCGCCGGCCCGTACGGTGACGTTTTGATAGTCCAAACGGGCCAGGACTTTGGCGGCGCTGCGGGCCAATGCTTCGACGATTTCGATTGTGTAGACCCGGCGCACCAGACGCGACAACACCGCCGCCTGATAGCCCGACCCGGTGCCCACTTCCAGGACCACGCTGCCCCGCGCGACCATGGCAAGTTCGGTCATCAACGCGACGATATAGGGCTGCGAGATGGTCTGCCCGTGACCGATGGGCAGCGGCCGGTCCCGATAGGCCAGGTGACGGAACGGTTGGGGCACGAATTCGTGCCGGGGTACGCTGCGCATTGCGGCCAAGACCGCTTCCGAGATACGCCCGCCCGGCGCGCCGGCAAACGGTACGGCTGCCTGCGCGCCGATCGCCTCGATAAGTATTTCGCGGCGCTCAGTGTATTCATCGGCCGCCGCGGAATTGCCGGCACAGCCGAAAATGATCGCCAGCGCAAAACCCGCGCCAAGCACAATGCGCGAGCCGGCGAAACTTTGTTGGATGGATTTGTTTCCCATCAGCCTCCCCAAGGGCGGTTAGGGTGACGGCTATTCTAAAGGAAGCGGTGTTGGAGGCAATCGTTTAAGGTGAAATCGCCGCCGTTCGCTCAGGGCCAACTCCGGTCCTTTGGCTCGAATCCCTTCTCACACAATTGCGGCCCGGGTCGCCCCGGGGCCGCAATTGCATAATCGTTGTGTCGTTTAAACCGGGCTCAGCTCGATTTCGGCTTTGGCCTGGCTTGCAGGAAGTAACCCATGTCGCGCAAGGTCTCGTCGAGCACGTCGCGGGCGATGTACTGCTCGGGGTCCGGCATCTTCTTGCCCTTCGGCCAAAGCTTGCGCTTGACCATGCGTTTCTGGCGGCCGACGAACAATTTGCGGAACAGATCGCCGGGCAGGTCCGGGGAATACTGGTCGTGAATTTCGTTCCAGACGATACCGGCCTGTTTCTTGTCCTTGATGCCGAATTCGGCCATGATCACCGGCACCGAGCCAGCCTTGTTGGCTTTCAGATATTCGATCGAGCCGGCGATGGCGCGGATGAATTTTTTCACCGTCTCCCGGTTCGATTTCAAATATTTGGCCGTGACCCAGACGCTGCCGCCGACCCGGGGCAGGTACTGGCCGGTTTTCAACAACAGCTTGAAGCCCGCCGCTTGGGCGCGGGCCGCCGTCGGGAACGACATCAGCCCGGCCGCAATATCGCCGTTGATTAGGCCGGCGACGCGGTCGGCCTCGCTCTGAAACGAGATGACTTTATAATCCCTGCCCACTTCCATGTCGAAGAAACGGCTGAGCACGATCTCGCCTTCGTCATAGTCGGCGGAGCCGGGGCGGCCATAACCCAGGATTTTACCCTTCAAGTCCTTGACCGACATGATCTTGGGATCCGAGACGATGGCCCATTGCGAGATCAGCGATTCGCCGACCACATAGCGCAAATCGGCGCCCATCAAGGTGGCTTGCGAGCCGCCGCCGGGGATCGGCACGAAATCGATATTGCCGGAAATGCCGGCGGTGACCAGCGCCTTGCCGGTCATGCTGATATATTCGGCGTCGAGGCCTTCTTTTTTGAAGAAGCCGCGCTCGAATGCGATGTAGATGGGTACGTGGAAGCCGGAGCCCGAGAGCGTGCGGCCGATCTTGATCTTGGTTTGTGCGCCGGCGGTGCCGACCATGGCCATTACGGCAACCGCCGCCGCCAGCGCAAAGGTCTTTGTTTTAAACATGGTGAAATCCTCTCCTGGTCTATTTTAACGATTTAATTGCTTCGCCGCCAAAGGCGGAAGCCCCATACTAACCTCCCAAGCGATGCGGTTAAAAGCTGTAATATGCCTGCTACCCTTATATTTGAAACCGCCTGTTACGCCGCGTTTCCTTGACAGCCAAGCTTACTTGCAGGATCATTCCCCGGCGACGGGTGTGCTGACCGGAAAGGATTGACGCCATGACCGAAACCACCATCGAGCCCTTTTTGCGCAACGCCTGGTATTTGGGCGCCTGGCCCGAAGAGCTTGCCGATGGCGGCCTTCTCGGCCGCACCATCATGAATGAGCCCATCGTTTTCTTCCGCGGGCCAGACGGCAAGGCCGCCGCCCTCGAAGACCGCTGCTGCCACCGGGGGGCGCCCTTGACCCACGGCCAGGTAGTTGAGAAAGGCATCGAATGCGGTTACCACGGTCTGGTCTATGACGGCTCCGGCAAATGCGTCGAAATTCCCGGCCACGTTAAAATTCCGCCGCAGGCCAGGGTGCGGTCTTATCCGGTGGTTGAGCGCCAGCAATTCATCTGGATCTGGATGGGTGATGCGGCGCGCGCCGATGAAAGCAAACTCATCGATTTTCCCTATCTCGACGACCACCAAAATTGGCCGCACAAGAAAGGCATGTTCCAGATCAAAGCCAATTATATGATGTTGGTCGACAATCTGATGGATTTGACCCATTTGGCCTATGTGCACGCCAAGACTATCGGCGGCAATCGGCAAGCCCATTCCGGCGCGGAGTTGGACGCCTGGGAAACCGATACCGGCGCCCATTACCTGCGCTGGATGATGGACGCGTCGCCGCCGCCGACCTACCAGAAAGCCGTCGGCTTCGCGGGCAATGTGGACCGCTGGTGGGATTTCGAATTTGTGACGCCGTCTTCGGTCATTCAGTGGAACGGCGCCATCGACGTCGGCAAGGGCGCCCGCCAAAATCAGGATCAGCCCGGCTTCCATCTGCGCCTGTTCCACAGCGCCACGCCGGAAACCGAGACCACCTTCCATTATTTCTTTTCCTCGGCGAATGGCTACAAGCAGGACGAGCCGGAAGCCACCGAGGTGCTGTGGAGCGAGATCTATCCCACCTTCCTCGAAGACAAGGTAATCATGGAAGTGCAGCAGGCGCGTATCGACCTGGACCCGGAGCGGAAATTGGTGGTCATCCCGTCCGACAAGGCTCTGACCCATGCGCGCACCGCCATCCGCCGCCTGATCGCCGAGGAACGGGCCGAGCTGGCCCAAGCCGCGGAGTAGGGGCGGCCCGCTAGACCTCGAACCGGATGCCCTGGGCCAGGGGCAGATCGGTGGAATAGTTGATGGTGTTGGTGGCGCGGCGCATATAGGCCTTCCAGGCGTCGGAGCCCGATTCGCGGCCACCGCCGGTTTCCTTCTCGCCGCCGAAGGCGCCGCCGATCTCGGCGCCCGATGGACCGATATTCACATTGGCGATGCCGCAATCGCTGCCCGCCGCCGAAAGGAAGGTTTCGGCCTCGCGCATATCGTTGGTGAAAATGCTCGACGCCAGCCCTTGGGATACATCGTTGTGCGTGGCGATGGCGGCGGCCAAATCCTCAAAGCCCATGACATAAAGGATCGGCGCGAAGGTTTCGCTGCGCACGATGTCCGTCTGGCCGGGCATTTCGGCGATCGCCGGGCGCACGTAGTAGGCGTTTGGGTATTCTTCCAATTGTACCCGTTCGCCGCCGCTCACCGTGCCGCCTTCCGCGCCGGCGGCGGCCAGCGCTGCTTGCATGGCATCGAAGGCGGCGCCGTCGATGAGCGGGCCGACCAGGGTGCCCTCGGCCAGGGGATCACCAATGGCTATGCCGGCATAGGCGGATTTCAGCCGATCGGTCAGTTCGGTTTTTATGCTGGTCTCGACGATCAGCCGGCGCAAGGAGGTGCAGCGCTGGCCGGCGGTGCCGGCGGCGGAAAACAGGATGGCGCGCACCACCAGTTCCAGATCCGCCGATTGGGTGACGATCATGGCGTTGTTGCCGCCCAGCTCCAGCAGGGAGCGGCCAAAGCGTGCCGCCACCACCGGGCCCACCACCGCGCCCATGGCGCAACTGCCGGTGGCGCTGATCAGGGGCAGGCGCTTCTCGGCGACCAGCCTGGCGCCCACATCGGCGCCGCCCATGGCCACTTGCATCAGGCCCTCCGGTGCTTCTTGGAACCGACCTGCCGCGCGCCGGAATATGTTTTCGCAGGCGAGCGCCGAAAGCGGCGTTTTTTCCGACGGCTTCCAGATCACCGGATCGCCGCAGACCACGGCCAGGGCGAAATTCCAGGCCCAGACGGCAACCGGGAAGTTGAAAGCGCTGATGACGCCGATCGGGCCCAACGGGTGCCAGGTTTCCATCATCCGGTGGCCGGGCCGTTCCGAGGCGATGGTCAGGCCGTAGAGCTGGCGCGACTGGCCGACGGCGAAGTCGCAGATATCGATCATTTCCTGAACCTCGCCCAATCCTTCGGCCAGTATCTTGCCGCTTTCCAGGCTGACCAGGCGGCCGAGGGATGGTTTGGCGGCGCGCAGTTCGTCGCCTAAAAGGCGGATCAATTCGCCGCGCTTCGGCGGCGGAACGTTGCGCCAGGCTTCGAAGGCGGCCACGGCGGCGGCGATTTTGGCGTCCACGCCGGCCGCCTGGTCATAATTGACGCGGCCGATTTCGGCGCCGTCGATGGGCGAGAATACCGCGGTTGCGCCGGCACCGGTGGCCTCCAAACCAAGCGCGGCGAACAATTCTTCGTTGGCCATGTGAGCAATCTCCTCTAATCGGCCTATATGTAATTATATAGGCAGACTAACGGAACGGATCGAGGCACGGCTATGGAATATATCCTGGTACTGGGATCGGGCAGGATCGGCATGGGCATCGCCCAAAGCCTGATCGACAGCGGTGATTTCCATGTGGCTCTCGGCGATGCCGACGCGCAAGCGCTGGCGGTGCGCGCGCCCAAGGGCGCCGAAACCCTGGTGGTCGACGCGGTTGAGCCGGAAACTTTGGAAGCCGCCATGTCCGGGCGCTGGGCGGTGATCAACGCCTTGCCTTTTTTCCTGAACGCCAAGGTGGCGGCGGCGGCCCGCGCCCAGGGGCTGCACTATTTCGATTTGAGCGAGGATATCAGCGCCACCAGCGAGGTGCGCGAAATAGCCGAGGGCGCCGGCAAATTGTACGTGCCGCAATGCGGCCTGGCGCCGGGATTTGTCTCCATCGTGGCGCACCATCTTTTGCACGGCTTCGATGACGTGCACGACGTGCGCTTAAAGGTCGGCGCGCTCGCCCAGTTTCCGGACAACGCGCTCGGCTACAACCTGACCTGGAGCACCGAGGGCCTGATCAATGAATATTGCAATCCGTGCGAGATTATCCACGAAGGCGCCGGGCGCGAAGTATTGGCGCTGGAAGGGCTGGAACGCTTTTCCCTCGACGGCGTCAACTATGAAGCCTTTTCCACCTCGGGCGGCATCGGTTCCTTGTGCGAAACATTGGAAGGCACGGTACGCAATCTGAACTATAAAACGGTGCGCTATCCGGGCCACCGGGACATGATCCAGATACTGGCGCGGGATCTGAAACTGTGTGAAAACCGCGAAATATTCAAAGAATCGATCGAAACCGGAATCCCCGTTACCCGTCAGGACGTGGTCATCATATTCGTGACGGTCACCGGGATGCAGGGTGGCCTGCTGTCCCAGGAAAGCTTCGTCAGGAAAGTCTATGGCGATAAAGACGCGGCCGGGCAGAGCGCCATCCAAAAAACCACCGCCGCCGGGGTTATGGTGCTGGTCGATCTTTTGCGCGACGGCAAACTGCCGGACCATGGCTTTTTACGCCCGGAGCAGATTTCGCTGGATGATTTCATGGGCAACCGCTTTGCCCGGCCCTATGGCTGAGAGAAGAACCTTAGCGGTGCAAAAAAAGCGGCGGCCCTGGGGAGGGGCCGCCGCACGTATTTCCAATTCTCGAGACCCCGGGGGAAGAAGAGGGGAACGGGGAGGGGAGGTGGGATAGGGGCCCCGATTGGGTTCCATGGTACCCAAACGCGGGCCCGCAAGATGTGAGCGAGGTCACAATAATGGCCGAATTTCCGGGTCAAGAGCGGTTTTTCCGCCGAAAGGAATGGTAATTTGAATTCGAATTCCTACATCTAAAAATATGTTGTCAACGCCTGGAAAAATAACAGAAGTCCATGAAAGAAAACTATAATATCCAGCAGTTGCATTTTCTGGTCGTGGACGACAACAAGCATATGAGCATGCTTATTAAAAATCTGCTCCATGCGCTGGGCTCGCGGATGGTGGCCGAGGCCAACGACGCCGCCGATGCGTTTGCCGAACTGACCCATTTCCCAGCCGACATTATCATTACCGACTATCATATGCAGCCGTTGGACGGATTGGATTTCGTGCGCCTTGTGCGTACCGGCAGCGACAGCCCGAACCCGTTTGTGCCGATCATCATGCTTTCGGGACACACGGAAATGAACAAAATCATGCAAGCCCGCGACGCCGGCGTCCATGAGTATCTGGCCAAACCCATATCGGCGAAGTCGCTCTATTCGCGCATCGATTCGATTATCGCCCGGCCGCGGGAATTCATCGAGACCCGATCGTTCTTCGGGCCCGACCGGCGCCGCCGGGCAATGTCTTTTACCGGTCCCGAGCGGCGCCAGGCCGATCTCAAGGTTTCCAGTCCAACGCCCGCCGACGCCGCGGCGGCGGATGCCGGCGAAGAGGCTGGTCTGTCCCAGGCGGAACTCGACGCCCTTTTTGATTAGCTGGGGTTGATTGGAGCATCGGTTCCGGGACCAATTCGGCCTGTGTTGCCTATATATATGGCGGCAATTTTGGTATAATCGAAGGCAAGTGGAATTCAATCGGAGACCTGCCGGTTACCGACAGCTTGAGCGGGGTGCTGGGATGAAAACACACGTGTTTGCCATCACCGTGATCGTCTTGTTTTTGCTGGTTGGCTGCGTGAGTGCGAGCAAGCAGTCCGCCGTCGATGGCTATGACAAGCTGGCCGTCGTCAAGGCCTATGAGAAAGCGGGCCGGGACGATAAAGCCCGGATATTGCGAAAATCATTAAGCGCTTCTGAAAGCACCTTCTTGGGGTTCGATCCCGCCAAAGACCTAAGGCAATTTGCGGTTGAGTTTCGCCGTCAAGGGCGGGAAAACGAAGCCAAGGAAATGGAAGCGCTTGCCACTTGGTGGGGAGGCCCGCCCGGCAATAGAGCTTCGGGCGCCAACTACCAAATTTTCTCCGCCGGCTCCAGCGCGAACTGCAAAATTAGACCATTCCCGCAACCCATGCACCCGGTTTGGCGCTACGATAGCGAAGGCATCCACCCGGCAAAATGAATTTGCCCATAGCAAGCCGCCCGCATTGGCGCTATAGTCCCATCAATTAACGGAACTGAGAGGATTGGCTTATGGACAATTTAGAAACCAGCACCGGGGTGGAACCGTCATTGAAGTTGAAATTCCTGTCGCACGGGACACTGATTTCCGGCGATATTGAAGCAACGCGCGAGTTTTACGAACAGTTTTTCGGCCTGGAAGTGGTGCGCACCAGCCCCATTTCGATGATGGTCCGGCTTGGCGGGCAACATGTCTATGCCATTGTTCACCGCAAAAATCATTCCAGCAAGATGGATTTCCTGTTTCACAACGGCCTCGACGTGGAAACCCACGAAGAGGTTGACGAGGCCTATGAAACTGCCGTCGCCGAAGCCGACAAGTGGGGCTTGACGCAAATTTCCAAGCCCAAACTTCAGCACGGAACCTACAGTTTCCTGTTCTGGGACCGGGATTTGAATTGCTGGGAGATACTGTCCAATCCGGCCGGCGGCTACACCTGGATATTCGAGCAGGGCGATCAGGAAGGCAGAGGCCACATGGACAAGAAATTCGAGATTCCCGGCGGCAAATCCGAATAACGCCCGCTGCGTAAAACCAACGTATGAATGACGCGCCGTTTCTCGCCAGGTACAGCTACCAGGACCTGATCCCCGGCGCCCAGCATAAGTATGGCAGTTACCACCTCGAAGCCGAGGAAATAAAGGACTATGCCCGGCGCTGGGACCCGATGCCGTTTCACATCGATGAGGAATTGGCGAAAGCCAGCATGTATGGCGGCCTGACCGCCTGCGGCAACCACCTGATGGCCATCCGCATTCTTCTTATTCAGTCGCAAGGGGTCAATCCGAACGTGCTGGGCTCGTTCGGCTATGACCAGGTGAAGTTCCTGAAGGCTGCCTATGCGGGCGATGTGCTGAGCCTGACCTTGGAGTGCGTCTCCAAGCGCCTGTCCAAATCCCGCCCCGAAACCGGCATCGCGCAGCTTTTTTGCACCCTCGATAACCAGGACGGCGAGACCGTGCTGTCCATGACCGACACGATCTTAATCCGGGATCTGGGTGGCTAAGGCCTATCCGGCGCGGCGCGTATTTTGGATTCCCCCACCTGCGACCGGTCCCGGAAAGTCCCCGCTTTTACAAGAGAACAAGTGATTTAACGGGGCGGCGCTGTTTTCGATTTGACCGGTGATATTGTCTTCTCGTTCGCCAACGCCGCCGCCGGCGTCATCAAAGTCGGTATCCGGATTATGTTTTTCTTCACTAACCGGCGCGCCCGGACGCGCATCGCCATGCCCCAATATGCCGCCTAATATCCCCAGCCTTAAAAAAACAAGTGCGCAAATCGGCAAACCCGCATACAAATATAGTTGATCGGGACACGACAAAAATCCGATGGACTTTTATGGTAAAATTGCCAAGCTGGCGCCGCAATGAGGGGCGCCTGACTAAATAACCGAAACTAGGAGGAATATTTCGATGGCTTTAGGAACAAAACTATTTTTGAGCGTGGCCGCCGCCGGGTTGGCCGCGACCGGGCTTACCGCCTATGTGCCGGCGCCGGCGCAAGCGGCGGAAGTGACCATAACCAGCGCCAGTTGCTTTCCCATCGGCAGCCCGCCGTCGCGGCCCTACGAAGCCGTGGTCAAGGCAATCAACGCAAAGGGCAAGGGCATTGTCCAGGCCAAAATGATCGGCGGCGCGCCGGCCATCGGCAGCCCGTATACGCTGACCCAGAAGATGGCCAAAGGCGCTTACGGCATGGCCGGCTGCACCGAGGCTTATTTCGGCAATGTGCTGCCCGAAGCGCCGGTCATGCGATTCTCGGACTTTACCTATGCGGAACTTCGTAAAAACGGCGGCCTGGCCTACATGCAAAGGCTTCTGGCCGAGAAAAACATCCACTTCGTGGCCCGCCACCATGATTTCGGGAAGTTCCATCTGTGGCTGTCCAAGCCCATCACCAGCCCGAACCTGAAAGGCCTGCACCTTCGGGTCGCGCCCGTCTATACGGCTTTTTTCAAGTCCTTGGGCGCCACCACCCAGTCGTCGAACATCGGCCAGGTTTATACCTACATGGAAAATGGCACGGTCCAGGGGTATGGCTGGCCGGCCCTCGGTTGGGTTCCGTCCTGGATCAAGGTCACCAAATTCCGGGTCGAGCCGGGATTTTATAACGCCACCCTGCACACCTTGGTCAACAAGAAGACATGGGATGGCCTGACCAAGGCGCAACAAGCGGTGATCAATGAAGTGGGTTTGGATTTTGAAGCCAAATCAGAAACCTCCGGCGCCGGCTTCCAGGGCCTTTTGAAAAAGCAAAAGGATTGGATGGCCAGCGAAGGCATGAAAACCATTACCTTCACCGGCGCGGACCGGAAAAAATGGCTGACAGCCGCTAAAAAGGAAGGCTGGGACGAAGTCATCAAGCGCAGTCCCGTACATGGGCCCGCCTTGAAAAAGCTGTGGACCAAATAGGGTCAAATCAGACCTGTTTAAGGGGGGAACGGCCAGCGCTGCTCCCCCCTTAATTTCACCGGCACGACCCAGCAAACCCGGCGGGATAAATTCTGATGGACTCGCAATTCGAGCGGTTCGAGACTGCGTTTAACCGGATGACGCTGTTTTTTGCGGCGCTGGTCGCCATTTCCATTGGCCTTATTGCATTTTTAATCCCGCTTAATCTGGTCATGATCAGACTGCAATTGGGCGGCATCTGGTGGCTCTTCGAAGGCATCGAATACGCGCTTTTTGCGGGCGTTTTCCTGGGCGCGCCCTGGGTCTTGCAGCAGAATGCGCATGTCAAAGTGGACGTTCTGGTCAGCGCGCTCCCGAAAGCGGCGGCGGCGCAGCTGGAGCGCATTCTGAATATTATCGCCATCGTGTTGTGCCTGTTTCTATGCTTCTACGGCGTCCGGGCGACAATCGCCGAATATATCGATGGCACCATGCCGGATAAGGATCTGCGCATTGCCAACTGGATTGTGTTGTCGATCTACGCGTTCTCGTTCCTGATGCTGGCCGTCGAATTTGCCTTGCGGCTGCGGCGTTCCAAGGACACCTTGATGGCACGGGAATCGGCGGTGGCGGAGAGCGGGTTTTAGCCATGGAATGGCAACTGGCCATGATCCTGCTGCTGGGCACCGTTTGCGTCGGCATGTTCCTTGGCCTGCCGGTCGCCCTGGCATTTTTCGCCGCCAATGTGGTGGGGACCTTTCTTTTCATCAACGGTGACGTCGGCTTGCTTTTCATGCCCATGGAATTCAACAACGCCATCAAGTTCACCCTGGCGCCGATCGCCCTGTTTCTGTGGATGGGCGAAATTCTGCTGCAGACCGGCGTTGCCTTTAAGGCCATCGGCGCCATCGACCGGTTGATTTCCAAGATTCCCGGCCGCCTTTCGGTGGTCTCGATCGTCGGCGGCACGGTGTTTTCTTCGCTATCGGGCTCGACCATCGCCAACACCGCCATCCTGGGCTCGGTTCTGCTGCCCGATATGATCGAGCGCGGCTATAAACCGGCCATCGCCATGGGTCCGATCATGGCCGTCGGCGGTATCGCCATGCTCATCCCGCCGTCGGCCTTGGCCGTCTTGCTGGCCAGCCTTGCCGAACAATCCGTGGCCCAATTGCTGATCGCCGGAATTGTGCCCGGTGTTTTGATGGCGGTCCTGTTTTTCGCCTATGTGGTGGGACGCTGTTACCTGGACCCCACATTGGCGCCCACCTACGCACCGGATCAAAGCGCCTTGGACCTGCCCATTGAATTTTCGCTGAATTTCTTTGGCCGCACCCAGGGACGCGTCACCTATGCGGGCCGGTACCGGAGGCCGATCAACCGGTTCCTGCCGTTCGTGGTTTATATCCTGCCCCTGTTCATCATCTTCGTCGTCGTGGTCGGCAGCATATTTTTCAAACTGGCAGCGCCCACCGAGGCGGCCGCCCTTGGCTGTCTCGCGGCCTTGGGCATCAGCTATGTTTTCCGATTGTTCAAAAACAAGATCAAGATTACCGGCATCGACGGCGCCGATTTCACCTGGCGGGACATCGCCAAATCGCTGATGGAAACGGCCAAGATCAATATCATGATCTTGTTCATTATCGCCGGCTCTCTGATTTTCAGCCAGGCGCTGTCTAACTCCGGCGCCACCGATGGGCTCTTAAAAGAAATCACCGCAATGAACCTGACCAAAATTCAGATTGTGATCGCGATGATGCTGGTACTCTTGTTCCTGGGCGCATTCATGGACCAGGTCTCGATGCTGCTGCTCACACTTCCGTTCTTCCTCTTGGGCTCGCAATCCTTTCAGGTGATGTTCGATATCGATGTGATCTGGCTCATGGTGCTGATGCTGATCACCATGGAAATCAGCTTGCTGACGCCGCCGTTCGGATTGCTGCTCTATGTGATGAAGGGCATCGCGCCGTTCGATGTGTCCCTCGGCGACGTGGTGAAATCGGCACTGCCGTTTATCGTGATCGAACTGGCGGTATTGGTCCTCCTGGTCGCGGCGCCCGAGGTCGCCACCTGGCTGCCCAGCAAGGTCGACTGAGCAGCGATAGGTGAGTCCCAATTCCGACGACGTGACGAACGCCAGCCAAACCTCCGTGTTGATTGCCGGCGGCGGGCCGGTCGGCCTTGCCCTGGCCATCGAGTTGGGCCTCTGCGGCGTCGATTGCGTGGCAGTGGAAAAGCGCGATGGCGCCATCCCGGTTCCCAAGATGAGCCAGGTCTCGTCGCGCAGCATGGAACATTGCCGGCGCTGGGGCATCGCCGAAGAAGTCAAGCGCGCCGCCTGGTCGGCTGACTACCCGATGGATTTTGTCTATGTGACCAATTTGACCGGCAAAGAGATCGCGCGGCTGAAGGTGCCGTCCTATGCGGAGCGCGGCGAGATCAAGACCACCCCCGAAGGCGCCCGCCATTGTCCGCAAACCTATTTCGATCCGATCCTGGCCGCCCGCGCCGCCAAGCTGGAGACGGTCAGCCTCCGCTACAACACCCGCCTGGATGGCTTCACCCAGGACAGCGACGGAATTGAAGCGCAATTGACCGACGTGGAAACCAGGCGCGGCGGGACCCTTAACGCGCAATACCTTATCGGCTGCGATGGTCCCGACGGCGTCGTCCGGAGCGCCCTCGGTATCGAGCTTGGCGGCGCCGGCGTCATCGCCAACAGCACCAACATCTTTTTCAAATCGCCTGAGCTGGCATCGCTCCACGACAAGGGCTGGGCGCGGTTTTACCGGCCCATCGACGCGGCGGGCTGCTGGGGCGAGCTGATCCCCATCGATGGCAAGGAGCTGTGGCGGTTGACCGTATTCCATGAGGAAGAGAGGCCCAAAGATCCGGACGTCTATCTGGCGCGCATGGCGGGCGCCGAGTTTGACTATGAAATCCTGTCCATCCTGCCCTGGGAGCGGCGGGATTATGTGGCCGCCAGCTACCGGGACCGGCGCGTGCTGATCGCCGGCGACGCCGCCCATCAATGCTCGCCGACCGGCGGATACGGCATGCATACCGGCCTTGTGGAGGCGGTCAATCTGGCCTGGAAGCTGTGGGCGACCCTGGCCGGGTGGGGCGGACCTGGGCTTTTGGATTCCTATCAGGCCGAATGCCGGGCCCTGGCCCGCTATATCGTCACCAACGCCACTTATGCATTCGAGGAAATTACCAGCCTGCCGGGGCTGGCCGGCGTCGATGGCGATGCGGCGGTGCGGGAATTCAACGATTTCCTGCAGAAATCCAGCGACAATTCGGTCAGCGCGGTGGCCGAAAGGGTGAAAAGTTATTACAGCTTTTGGGATTCGCCGATCTGCATCTTGAGCGAGGCCGACGATCCCGAGCCGGACCCAGCCAAACAATCGCCCTCGACCATGCCCGGATCGCCGGCGCCCCATGCCTGGCTGGCGCCGGGCCAATCGACGCTGGATTTGTTCGCCGGCCAGTTCACCTTGCTCAGTTTTGGCGCCGATGACCTAGCCGCCGGCCCGATGCTGGCGGCCGCCGAAGCGCGCGGCGTGCCGCTCAAATTGATCCAAGTGGATGATCCGGACATCGCCCGTCTCTATGAGCGGAAACTGGTTCTGGTGCGCCCCGATGCCTACGTGGCCTGGCGCGGCGATCAATGCCCCGCCGACGCCGCCGCCGTCATCGATCATGTCCGGGGGGCCTAGGCCCGGGACTTGGCCTTTTTCCGGGCCTTGGTCTTCGGCCTGGCTTTCTTGCGCTCCGCCAAAGGCCCGAAGCCGGTCGAGACGCTGCCCAGGTGCTTGATTTTGGGCATTACCTCTTTTGCGAACAGGGTCATGCTTTTGGCGGTGAGCTCATAGCTCATGTCGCCGGCATGGAGCATGGCGATCAGGTGGCCGAAGCCACCCACCTTGTGGTAGAGGGACTTGATCTGCTTCACCACGCTGTCGGGGGTGCCGTAGATGGCCACATGGTTGTCGCGGAAAAAATCAATGCCCTTGGTGCGGATGGCGTCGGTGCGCCCGCCGGTGAACTGGCCGGTGACCACCTTGGCGTAGAGCGCCGTTTCCACATAGCCGGGCGGCGCGCGGAACTGCAGCTCGGCCTTGTTGTGGGTGACGTACCAGAAGACGCCCTCGATCATCTTGCGCGCTTCTTTCTCGGTCTCGCCGACGGCAACCAGGGGCATGAAGGCGAACCGATCGTCGGCCGGCGCCGGCAATCCCTTGACCCGGCAATGGTCACGGACGCCGTTGAACATCTCGGCCAGCCGGTCGGCGGGGGTCAGGAACATGGCGAAAGTGAAGCCGCGCTCGATGGTGCGGCAGGCGTGGCCAAGGTCGGAGCCGCCGGTGGTCCAAATCCCCGGATGCGGCTGCTGATAAGGGCGCGGCCACACATTCACCTGGCGTTTATGGATCCACTTGCCCTCGTAGTTGAAGGGGCCGTCATGGCTGGTCCAGGCCTTGATTATCAGATCGATGGATTCCCAAAGCCGCTCGGCGGTCTCGGTCGGGTTGCGGTTCGAGGAAAACAATTCGTAGGGCACGCCGCGCACAAATCCGCATTCCAGGCGGCCGCGCGATAAATTGTCGATCATCGCCATTTCCTCGGCGCAGCGGATCGGATCGGAGAGATTGGCGAGCGGATTGCCGAGGATGCAAAGCCGGGCGTTCTTGGTTTCCCGCGCCAGGATGGCCATCTGCAGGGGGCCGGACGGGCTGAGGCAGGTTGCCGTCTGATGATGCTCGTTGATCATGCAGTTGAGGCCAAGCTCGTCGGCCAGCACATATTGGTCCAGATAGGAATGATACAGCTCGGCGCCGACCACCGGATCATAGACCCGGTTCGGCAGGTTGACGCGCATCGAGGAGAAGGTGTCGTCGGGCGGCAGGTACGGCCAGGGAAATTCGGTGAAATGATAGAGTTCCATTTTTCGCGTGCCTCTTGTTTACGTGCCCTTTGGTTGCGTTCGGGGGGTGTCAGCCCAGAAATTTTTCGATTTTGCGTTTGAAGGCGCCGGGCTGTTCCACATGGGGATAGTGTCCGGCGCGGGGAATCAGCGTGAATCGGGCGCCATTGATATGTTTGGCGTAGGCGCGCCCGTATTTGGGCAGCGTCATGCCATCATTGGCGCCCCAGACCACCAGGGCGGGTACCGAAATGCCGGCCATGCGCATTTTCAGCGCCGGATTATGGAAATAGGGGTCCCAGCAAAATTTGGCGATGATTTCGCGCTGGCGGGCGACGGTCATGGCCTGGCGTTGGCTGTAACCGGTCATATCGGCCAGCGGGTCCTTGGCCACGTCGTGGAACTTCAAGGCCTGCACCTTTTCCTTCGGGTGGTAATAAATATCTTCGATATCGCGGGCGTAAGCGCCGCCGAACTTGACGCCCAAGGCGCCGGTCAGCACCAGCTTTTGCAGGCGCTCGCAACTCTTCGATGCCATTTCCGCGGCGATCCATCCGCCGACGGAAAAGCCGAGGACGGAGACCTTTTTGAGATCGAGCTGGCCCAGGATATCCAGATACAGATAGGAAATATCGTCGATGGTGCGGAGCCAATCGGGCAGGCTGGATTTGCCATAGCCGGGCATGCGGAACTGGATCACTTCGCGCTTTTCGGCCAGCTCATCGATCAGCGGCAATTCGCTCTCATAGGCGTCTTCGCTGTGCAGCACCAAAACCGGTCCACGATTTGCTCTGGCTTTGCCCTGGCGCACGACTTCGATACGCGCGCCAAGGGTTTTGATGATTTCCCGCCTGATTTCTCGCATGGCGGGCTTGCTTGGAGGTGATTTTTTGGGCATGGGATTTACATACATGGATGGATTGGTCAGCCCGAAGTAAACCACACTGACGTAGACGGTTGCAAACTGGCCACCGAAAAGGATTTGCCATGGCGGAAATGAATACCCCGGTACTGATTGTCGGCGGCGGGCCGGTGGGTTTGATCCTGTCCATGGAGCTGGCGTCCAAGGGCGTTCAATGCCTTTTGGTCAACGAGCGCGAAACCACATCGTGGCACCCCAAGGGCTCATCCTTGAATTCCCGAACCATGGAAACCGTGCGCCGGCTGGGCTTCGCCGGCGCGGTGCGGGAGACCGGCGTACCCCCCGACCATCCCACCGACGTCATCTATGTGACCCGCTTTGCCGGCCATGAGCTGGCCCGCATCAAAATGCCCACGGGCCGCGAAAAAACCGAAAACCCGGGCCCCTGGGGTCCGACGCTTTTGACGCCGGAGCCCATGCACCGCTCCAACCAGTTCTATTTCGAGGCCGTCTTCAAGGCCCACGCCGACCGCTTCGAGGCCGCCGATCTCCGTTTTGGCTGGCGCCTGGTGCGGTTCAACCAGCACGCCGATCACGTGCAAGCCGAGATCGAAGACGTCAGGACCGGGCGGCGGCATCAGGTGACCGCCGATTACCTGGTCGGCTGCGACGGCGGCCAGTCCATGGTGCGCCGCCAGCTCGGTTTCAGTTACCAGGGGCGCTCATCGTCGGGCACCACCTTCTATGACGGCGATATGATTTCCGCCTTCATGCGCGCGCCCCAGGTCTATGACATCCTCGGCATGCCCATCGGCTGGCACTACCTGACCATCAACAACGATCTCCGCACCGATTGCATTACCCTTGACGGCAAGGGCGATTTTTTGATGCTGGCGGAAATGCCCAAGGGCAAGAGCTTGGGCGATATCGATGCCGTCGCCATGTTCCGGAACGCCGTCGGCGCCGATATTCCGATCGAAGCGGTATCGGTCCAGGACTGGGTCGCCGGGCTGGCCCTGGTCACCGACGGCTACCAGGCCGGCCGGGTGTTCCTGGCCGGCGACGCGGTGCATCTGTTTACCCCGTCCGGCGGCTTCGGCTTCAACACCGGTATCGACGACGCGGCCAATCTGGGCTGGAAGCTGGCCGCCGTGATCCAGGGCTGGGGCGGCGCGGAATTGCTGGCCAGCTATGAGGCCGAGCGGCGGCCTATCGGCATCCGCAACACCAACGAATCGGGCCGCCTGGCCGCCCAGATCGGCGATCTGAAATACCCGAAAAATATGGAAGCCCCGGGCCAACTCGGCGCGGCGGCGCGCGCCGGTTTCAAAGGCGAGTTGATGAAATTCACGGAGGAATTCGCCAGCCTCGGCATCCAATTGGGCGCCCGCTACGACGGCTCAAACCTGATCGCCGAAGACGGCACGGCACCGCCGCCCGACTCGGTGGTGGATTACGTGCCCTCGGCTTGCCCCGGCGGCCGCGCCCCCCATTATTGGATCGAAGACCGCCGGTCCCTTTACGATACCTTCGGCCCCGGATTTACGCTCCTGCGGCTCGGCGCCAAGGGGTTGGGCGGCGAGGGGCTGGTGAGCGAAGCGGAACGGCGCGGCATCCCCATCCAGGTTGCCAGCATACCCGAAGACGGTGCCCGCGATCTTTATGAGCGTGACTTGGCCTTGATCCGCCCGGACCAGCATGTGGCCTGGCGCGGCGATGAGGAACCGGAAGATGCGGCGGCGTTCTGGGACCGGGTTACGGGCCGTTAGCCGGCGCTTTTGCCAGTCCAATGCGGAGAAGGCGATGAAGTTCCGGGGAATGAAATTTCTTGTGCTTTTGGCGCTGCCCACGGTTGTTTATGGGTGCGACCCATCCCCAGCCAAGCGGCTTGGGCTGGAAGCGGGAAGGCTGCAACTGGAACACTTCGACGTTCCGGCCGTATACAGGTCCGAACATGCCGCCAATGGCGCAATCGATCCCTATACCGAGTTCGTGGAATTGCGTAACGGCTTTGCCCTGTTTTTGTCAGCGGTATCACGATCAGATATCGATATGGGATATTCGAAAGACCGGTCTGCTCAAAAAACCGCCAGGGAATTGGCGGGTGCATCAATCAATCTGCCGCCGAACGTCAGACGGCACGCGTCCAAGGCGTACACAAATATCAATGCCGACTGGGTGGAGGTTCGGTATAACGCAGCGCCGCCTCGAAATTTTACCTATCTCATTAAGTCCCGCGCCAACGTGATTTGCTCTGCCTTCCATATTTATTTCATTGAGCAACCGGAATTGAGCGCGACCAAATCATTCGGTAATACCGAAGTTAGCGGCGGCAGGTGCGCGCTGACCACGCAGGCAGATGAGAAATCCCTCAAATCTGAATTGTTTTGGATCGTTAATGCGCTAAAGGTAGTGGATTGAGCGGCGGCGCACACGATAACGGAAATAGAATTGCCCCAAAATGAATTGGAATGTTACGGAGCAGCCTTACCCGCCTCCCGCATCGCCTGCCAGACCCGGAACGGCGTCAGCGGCATTTGAATATGGGTGACGCCGAACCCTTGCAGCGCATTTAGGACGGCGTTGGTGAAGGCCACCGGCGATACCGTCGTGCCGCCCTCGCCGCCGGCCTTTACGCCTAGGGGATTGGTGGGCGAAGGCACTTCGTTGAGGGCGACCGTGAAGCTGGGCACATCGGCGGCGCGCGGCAGGGCGTAATCCATCAAGGAACCGGTCAATGTCTGGCCGCTGGCGGGATCGGTCACGCACGCCTCGAGCATGGCCTGGCCGAGCCCTTGCACCACGGCGCCGTGGGTCTGGCCGATGACGATCATCGGATTGATGGCGCGGCCCACATCGTCGATGGCGGTATAGCGGGTCAGCTTCGCGGCGCCGGTCTCCGGGTCCAGCTCGACCTCGCAAATGTGGCAGCCGTTGGGGAACACCGGCGTCTGCATTTCGTTGTCGCGCACCACATGGAGCGCGCCTTCATCGGACCGGCGGGCCAGTTCGAACCAGCTGATTTGACGGTCGGTGCCCGGCACCCGGAACTGGCCGGCCTCGAATGCCACATCGTTTTCCGACACTTCCAGCACATGGGCGGCGGCGGCCTTGCCGATTTCGATCAAATCCTCGGCGGCCAGGACGATCACCGTTCCGGCCATGCGCATGGAGCGGCCCGAATGGCTGCCGCCGCCAACTGCAACCACGTCGGTATCGCCAATGACGATTCGCACGCTTTCAACCGGCACCCCGAGCCATTCGGCGGCGACCTGTGCGAAGCTGGTTTCGTGGCCCTGGCCGGACGGCTGGGTGCCGATCACCACGTCGATGCGGTCCTGGTCCGTCACCGTGATGCGCGCCTGTTCCAGCGGCGTGCCGATGGAGGATTCCACGTAAACTGCGAAGCCGGTGCCCAAGAGCCTGCCCCGGGCTTCCGCCTCGGCGCTGCGATCCCCAATGCCGTCCCAGTCGGCGCGCGCCATGGCCATGGCTATGCACACCGCATAGTCGCCGCTGTCATAGGTCATGCCGAGGGGATTGGCGTAGGGCATCTCCGCCGTCGTGATCAGGTTGCGGCGGCGCAACGCGATCGGGTCCATATGCAACTGGCGGGCGGCCAGCTCCACCAGCCTTTCCATGGCGAAGGTAACCTCGGGCCGGCCCGACGAGCGATAGGCCTGGGTCGGCATGGTGTTGGTGAAGACCGAGCGCGCCCGGACGGTGGCCACCGGGATGCGGTAGTTGCCGGTGATCAGGCTGGAGCCCTTGGCGATGGGCGAGAAGGAGACGGCGCGGGCGCCGGCATTGGAGATATTGTCGGCGCGCATCCCTAGGAACACACCGTCCCCGTCCAGGGCCAATTGCACGGAGGTGTGCAAATCCCGGCCCTGATAATCGCTGACCAAGGCTTCCGAGCGCTCGGCGGTGTATTTGACCGGCCGGCCCAGTTTCTTCGCCGCCCAGGCCACCAGCACAACCTCCACATAGACCCGGTTGCGGGTGCCGAAATTGCCGCCCACGTCGAATGACAGCACCCGGATATTGTCCGCGTCCTCGCCCAAAACCTGGGCGATCTCGTGTTTTTGCCGGACGGCGCCGCCGGAGCCCGCATAGATGGTGGTGCGCTTAGCTTCCGCGTCATAGATGGCCAGCGCCGCGCGCGGCTCGATGGGCACGCCGGTCACCCGGCCGATGTGGAAGCTTGCCGAAACCACATGCTGGGCGGCGGCAAAGGCGGCGTCGGTGGCGGCCGCGTCGCCGAAGCTGCTGTCGACGCAGACATTGCCGGGCAGCGCGTCCCAAACGGTTGGCTGCAGGGTTTCGGTCGCCGCCATTGCATCGGTGTTGTGGGGCAGGGTTTCATAATCGACGCTGACCGCTTCGGCGGCGTCCAACGCCTGCGCCTTGGTTTCGGCGATGACCATGGCGATGGCCTCGCCCACATGGCGGGCCTTGTCGGCGGGCAAGGGCAGGTGCGGGCCGACGAAGACGTCGCTGCCGCCGGGTCCGGTCAGTTTGAGGTCGTGCTTGGTCTTCGGCAGCGGGCTGTGGGGGATCGGGCCAAGCCCATCGGCGGCGCAGTCGGCGCCGGTGTAAACCGCCAGCACCCCTTGCATGGCCGCCGCCGCCCGACTGTCGATGGCCAGCATGCGGGCGTGGGGATGCGGCGAGCGGACCATGACGGCGTGCACTTGGCCGGGCGCATTGGCATCGTCGGTGAAGTGTCCGGCGCCGGTCAGCAGGCGGTGATCTTCGCTGCGCCGGATCGGCTGTCCGATGAGTTTGTTCATCAAATCGGCTACGTCAAGACATCGCGGACCGGCGTGTTGGGTTTGATGCCCTTGGCCCGCATCTGCCTGGAGCGTTCACCGTTGCTCAAATAATCCCCATCGGTGGCGCGCGCCGCCATGCGGTCCCATTCGTCGGTCCAGTCGCCGAGGGAATAGCCGTGCCATGGGGTTTCGGGATTGAGGGGCGGCAGTTGTAATCGCTGCCAAAGCTCTTTGGCGTGTTCCATGTATTGCTTTTTCGGCAACGCCAGGGGCGCCGAAGCCTGTTTCAAGGTGGCGTCCACCAGCATGGAGCCGTCGGAAGAGCGGGCGCCGCCCCCCTGCCCTCGGCTAAAATGGGGTCCGTGGCCGCCGTCCCGGTTGGCGAGGATCACCACATCCTCGGCCGGATTGGCCCGGTAGGCGAGGGACCAGAACACCGCGTCGCCGTTGTCCGGGTTGATATCCTCGCTCACCGCCATCACGTATTTGCCGCAATCGGCGCGCAAGGAGGAGGCGCCGTAAAGGGCGCGCCAAACCTCGGTCTTCGGCGTGCCCGGCGCCATCACCAGGAAGATAACCCGGCGGATATTGGACAAGGGCTCGTGCATGACGACGTTTTCAACGCCCCTGATGCCGAGGCCGTTCCGCAGATGGGAGAGGAACATCTGCTCGTAGGCATCGCGCTTGATCGCGCTGGATTCCGACGGCGTAACTTGTGAAATGATGGACGCGAACAGGGCGTCTTTTTTGCGGGTGATGGCGGTGACATCGAAGATCATATTGAAATCTTCGAGGGCAATATGGCCGTGGGATTCGCCGAACGGCGCCTCCGGTTCCAGATATTCGGTATCGATCAGCCCCTCGATGATGATTTCCGATTCCGCCGGCACCAGCAAATCGACGCTGCGGCAGCGGGTGACGCGGATCGGCGCGCCGGCCAGGCCGCCGGCGACGGCCAGCTCGTCGGTGCCGGCGGGCAGTTTCTGTGGGCCGGTATAGGCCACCGGGGGCGGGCAGCCGAGGACGATGGCGCAAGGCATCTTTTCGCCCCTTGCCTGGTATTGGAGCCAATGGGGGTAGCCGCCGGCGCCGCCCGACCGGGTCGACATGCGCACCCCGATCCGGTCCGCCGCCTTCAAACCGCCCCGGTAGGTGCCCAAATTCTGCACGCCGGTATCGGGATCGCGGGTGGCGAAATTGCCGGCGGTGATATAGGGGGCGCTGTCATAGCCGGGCGTCGAAATCGGCACCGGCAGCGCGTCCAGCCCGTTGCCGGCGCCCTTGATGGCATCACCCTTCAGGATAATCTCCTGGCAGGGCGCGCCCGCAACTTCCACCGGCGGGATCGGCTTTTCGATGGCCCGCCGCCAGATCGGCCCGACCCCATCCGCATCGACGCCCAATCCGGCCCGGTAGATGGCGCGGCTGCCGGCCAGAGCGCCGACCACCACCGGCATATCAAATTTTCGTCCCCTGGAATCGGTGACGTTGGCGAAGACAAAGGCCTTGCGCTCTTCGTCCGGGATGCCGCCCCGGTACTGCCAGCGCACCAGGGGATGCAGTTCGGTATCCTTGTTGACCGGCGCCTCGATACGCCGTACCAGCCCGGCCGCGTCGAGGCGCGCCAGATGTTCCGGAAAGTCGGCGTACCCGCGCGTCTCAGTGGCCATGCAATTTAAGCGCTGCCCGGCGTCCCCGACGGCAGGTTGTAATCCAGATCATCGAGCCCGTTGATATGCTCGAGCACCTCGTCGGCGCCGATCACGTCGGCATATTTGGCGTTCATGTCGCACAAATTTATAGCGTGCGACGCTTCCGAGCGGTCGAAGCAGCCTTCCTCGGCGATGGTGACCCGGAGGTTGAGGGAAAAGGCGTCGATCACCGTGGCGCGGACGCAGCCCGAAGTGGTGGTCCCGGTGACAATCAGGCTGTCGGCGCCGAGATCGTTGATATGGCCCATCAGCGGGGTTCCATTAAAGACGCTGGGTTTCAGCTTGCGGATGACGATGTCTTTCGGGCCGGGCGCGATCTCGTCCATGATGTCGTTGCCGTCGCGGTTCGAGGTGCGCGCCTCCGGCGCTTTCAGGTCTTCATTTTGGCGGCTGTTCTTCCAGGCCCAGCCGCCCCGGTCCCAGCCGTCCTCGCGGCCGTCGCCGGTGGAATAGATGACCGGAATGCCTTTGGCGCGCGCCGCTTCGGCCAGTTTGGCGATCACCGGAAGTGCGTCCCAGGCGTCTTCGCCGCAGGAATTCCGGTATTTTTTGATGGATTCCAGGATCGGCTCGCGGGTATCGCCGCAGAAGTTGTAATTGACGTCGATGATTATCAGCGCCGGCTTTTTGCCGTAGCCGCCACGGGTGCCGTAGCCGGCGGAATCAAACACCGCCTTGTCGCGTTCGGTCAGGAATTTATTCCATACAGGTTCGGTCATGGTGAGGGTCCTCCCAATTGCCGTGAATTTATTGGCGCGAATGTTAGGCCAATATTGCGGGGCGTACAATATTTGGATAGATATTGCCGGCGCTTGGTACAAAACCAAAAAGGGGAGGAACGGCCATGGCTGAGCCCATCGCATACGGCAGCCTTAAATATCCGGAAACGCCGGTGAACCTGCAGGCCAACCAGCCGAAGGCCGAATACGGCTCCGACATCCTGGCCGAAACCCTCCAGCAGATGGGGTTCAAGCATGTCTTCCTGCTGCCCGGCTCCTCGTTTCGCGGGCTGCACGATTCCCTGGTCAACCACACCCGCAACCAGGACCCGGAAATGATCATGTGCACCCACGAGGCCATCGTCCTCGCCATGGCCCACGGTTACGCCAAGGCGTCGGGCGCCACGGCGCTGGCCATCGTCCACGATCTGGTCGGGCTGATGACCGGTTCGGTGGGCGTCTACGATGCCTGGTGCGATCGGGCGCCGGTGCTGATTCTGGGCGGCAGCGGCCCGTTCGATCCGGAAAATAGGCGCTATATCGATTGGGTGCACACGGCGTCCATGCAAAGCGATCTGGTGAAGCCATTTGCCAAATGGACCGACGAGCCGCTGACCTTGCAATCGACCATCGATGCCTTCCTGCGGGCCGGTAAATTATCGGCGACGGCGCCCAAGGGCCCCACCTATGTGTGCACGGATTTGGGCGTGCAGGAAGGCGCCATCCCCGATGACCTGGTGCGCCCCGATGCCAATTTGCCGCGCTACCAGCCGGCACCGCCGATGGCCGCCAATCCGGGTGCCCTCGAGGATGCCGCCGAAATGCTTACAAGCGCCGAGGCGCCGATGATCGTGGCCGGGCGCATGGGCCGTGAGAGACGCGCCCGCGATCCGTTGGTGGAACTCGCCGAATTGACCGGCGCCGTCATGTTCGATGACCACCATCTGGTCGCCTTCCCCACCAATCACCCGCAGAACCTTACCGGCGATTTGGAGGTCCGGGCCGCGGCCGATGTCATCCTGGCCATCGACTGCGTCGATGCCACCGAGGCTTATGACGGCTATTTCGCCGGGGTGCGCGGCCGCGCCGGGCAACGGGTCATCGAAATGACCATGGAGCATGTGCAAAACAATTCCTGGGCCAATTACGGCGGCCCGCAATCGGCGGTGGAGCTGCAGATCGATTGCGATCCGCACCTGGGCTTGGCGCAATTGATCCCGGCGGTGAAGGCGCGCCTGGATGGGGACAACGCAGCCGCCAAGCGCATCGATGAACGCCGCGCTGCATTGGCGGAGCGTCACGAAAAGCTGCGCGCCAGCCAGATGCAGCGCTGGCGCGCAGATTGGGACGCCTCGCCGATCGGCACCGGACGCATGGTTCACGAGCTGTATCAAGCCGTGAAGGACAAGCCCTGGACCATGACGCTGCGCAACAACCGCAACTTCCCCGAGGGCCTCTGGGATTTCGCCGGCGCCGGCGATTATCTCGGCGGCGATGGCGGCGGCGGCGTCGGCTATGGGCCGGGCGGCATGGTCGGCGCGTCGCTGGCCTTGAAGGGGTTGGGCCGCTTTCCGGTCGGCATTACCGGCGACGGCGATTTCCTGATGGGCTCCAGCGCCGTCTGGACCGCCTGCCATTACCACATTCCGACCCTGATGGTGATCAACAACAACACCAGTTGGGGCAACGACGAACACCACCAGATCAATATCGCCAAACGACGTTCGCGGCCGCCGGAGAACGCCTGGATCGGCCAGCGCATGGCCGAGCCGGATATCGATTTTGCCGCCCTGGCGCGGGGCTACGGTGCCTGGGCCGAGGGCCCGGTGGAAGACCCGGCAGCGTTGGCCGATGTGTTCCGCCGTGCCGTCGCCGAAGTGGAAGCCGGCAACGTGGCGGTGGTCGATGTCCGGACGGTGCTTTAGCGCAAACTTTGCAGGTGGCGTAGCGTGCCGAGGATGATGCGGCTGTCGCCGAGTGCGGTGTGGCTTTGATTGGTGTCCTCCAATCCAAACAGCCGCATCAATTCGGCGCTGACCGGCGGTTCCGCACCGGGGCCCAAGGCCGCCACGATCATCGGCCTGAGATTATGAAAATTCAAGTCTTCCATGGCATCATCGATGCCATTGAAATCGCAGTTTTCGGCCAGCACCTTGGGATCATAACCGTTGCAGCAGATAACCGACGCATCGCCGCCGATAAATTCCCTGAACACCGGCCAAATATCGGCAAAGGGCTGGGCGCCATCGACGTTGTGCTGGGTGATGCCGGTCAGGCCGGTGAAATAGTCGCTAAGGGTTGGGTTGATCGTGGGGCGGGCCAGCCTTTCGAAATTATCGATCTCGGTAAGGCTGGAAGCCACCTCCGCCTTCACCGTGCCGAATTGAATGACTTCGCGCAATTCGCCGGGGCCGCTCCAATCCCGCTCGAACGAGCCCGGCCAGGCGGTCCATTCCAGATCAAAAACGACGATGATTTTTTCATCAAATATGAAGTCGCTATCCATGACCCGCGCATCCTGATGCAGGCGGCGGCCCGCGGCAAACGGATTGATCGCGAAATCCGGTTCAGGAATAAAGCGCGGCGCGACGGCGCATGATCTGTACCGCCAGCCCGCCGATGCCTATGGATAGGGCCACCAATACCGCAACCGCGCCGACAAACGGGATCAGCCCGATCACCGCGATCACCACCAGGCCGAGGACCACCAGGCCAATGCGGCCCCAGGCGGCGTTGTCCCAGTCGCGGCCGAAAAATGCCAGTCCCCGGCGCGCCACCAACAAGGCCGTAATGCCGAGCCCGAGCGCCAGGACAACCCCATAGCCGGCCATCACGACCATGGCGAGGGGGATGCCGATCACCGTCCACACCAGAAGTGTGGCGGCGATGGGGGTCGCCACCAGGACGGCGAAGCCGACACCGAGGGTGCGCCACGGGTGCTCGTTGCCGAGCCGGGCCGAGGCCAGGGAAAGCCCCGGAAATACCAAAACCTGAACGGCGCCGAGGACGATCAGGGCGGTCAGAACCAAAAGCACGATGCCGCCGGCGGCGGCGAGGGCGAAGCCGACCATATGCGCCGGCTGCTCCGACTGAATGAAGGCAATGTCGCCGAGGATGGTGGCGTCCGGGTGAATTTCGGCCTTGTGCGGGCTGCGGTAAGAGAGCTTGCCGTGGATCTTGGTGCCCGGCAGGATCTCCAGTTCGATGGCATCGACACGCACGTCGCCCAATATTTCGCCGGCGATCACCACGCGCCGTCCGGCGGCGCGCAATTCCTTGCCCACGGTGCCATTGATCTCGATACGGCCGCCGACCGCCCAGGCCCTGCCTTCGATGCGCGCCGTCTCTTCGATGACCAGCCGTCCGCCGGCCAGCATCACGTTGCCGGCCACGTTGGCCGAAGTTTCGACAAGGCCGCCGGCCAGTTTCAAATCACCGCCAATCCGGCCGCCGACGTCGGCGCGTCCACCCATGGCAAAGATGTCGCCGGACACGGTTGCCTGCAATTTGATATTGCCGCCGACGGCGTCCAAATCGCCGCCGACGGTGCCGGCCGTTTTGATGGCGCCGGCGGCCACCAGGATATCGCCACCGACTTGGTCGCCCACGGTAACCTTGCCGCCCATGGCCACCACGTCGCCCGAAATCTGCGAGCGTATATCGACCTCGCTGCCCATGGCGATAACGCCGGCATCGACCTCGGCGCGGATGGTGACGTGTGAGCCCGACGCAAATATATCTTCAGTGAATTTGCCGGTCTTGACCACGGTGTCTTCATGCAATTGGGCCATGGCGTCCGAATGGCCGGCCAGGAACAGGATCGCAAAAATGGCTGATAGCAAAGAGAGCCTGATCATTTTCATCGATATACTCGCCTCCAATCCTGCCTTAAACATATTCCGGCTCCGCAAATATATCTGTGAACGGGTTCACACATGTCGAAAATTCCATTTGTCGTCTCGCAAGGTTGTCAATCCATAAACCAGCCGATAACCGCGCCCAACAAGGCGATGGCCTCTTCCGCCACGCGGCCGATGAATTCCAGGCCGGTGAGCATTATGCCGCTGCTGTCTTCGCTTGCGCCGGGCTGGCGGGCATCCCGGATCGCCGCCAGTTTTTCGTCCAGCGTGGCCACGATCTTGGCGCTGACTTCGGTTTGCAACTCGAGCGGGTCGGTTAACATCCGGTCATAGCGCCCGCCCCAAAGATGAAACCCGGTCCTGGCGTCTATCAGTTGGGCGGTGATCCTGATTTTGCCGGTGCCGCGCCCGCTGCCTTCGAAATAATATTGGGCATTGGGGCGTTTGCCGCCGCTGCTTGCCGCCAGAACCCGGATACCGGGTTTCGAGGTGAGGCTGGTTATCAGATCTTCGGTCAGCCCGGCGCCGAATGATTTCTGGGCATCGGTGCCATCCAGCGCGTGGAAGGGCAGGACGGCGAGCGATGGCGGGCCCGCT